>JBKCHQ010000174.1:0-58878 GCA_046302715.1 Bacteroidia bacterium
GATTGTTTACCGTTATCGTGCCCGCTGTGGCGCCCGTATTCCAGGTTATACCCGAGGTAGGAACCACCGATAAATTTACCGAAGTGCCACTGCAAAAACTGTTGATGCCTCCACTGCTCACCACCGGAGCCGGTGGATTGGGATTTACCGTTACCGTTACCGGTAACGACTCCGGACTCTCGCAACCGTTTGCATCAATAATATGCACGCTATGTGTGCTCGAGCTTGTTACCTGAAAAGATTGGACATTCTGTCCTCCAGACCAAACATAGGTGGTGGCGGGATTGGTAGAAAGCGTTACGCTCCCTCCCTCGCAGTAGGTTAAGGGCCCATTTGCATTCACCAGCGGTTGAGCGGGCAAAGGGAAAACCGTTACCGTTATGGGTGCCGAAGGCTCAGACACGCAGCCATTGCCATCAGTAACCGTTAAGAAATAATCTGTAGTAGCGCTTGGCGAAGCGAGCGGATTTTGCGCATTAGCATTATTTAATCCCGTAGCAGGTGACCATTGATAAAGCACGCCACCAGAACCGTTGAGTGTAGTAGCAGCACCCGAACAATACGATGCATCACTTCCGGGATTAGCAGTGGGAAGAGGCAGAACGACCACCTCAACATCATCACTAGCCGTGCAGCCTTCAATGGTAGTTACGGTAAGCGTATATATGCCTCCACTAAGTGCGCTTATAACCGGATTGGCAATAAATGCGCTGGAAAGCCCAGTGTTTGGCGACCAAGAAAAAGAGGAACCAACATTGCCCGATCCTTGCAGCTGATCATCGGTTTGATAGCAATAAGAAACATCCAGACCTGCGTTGGCATATGGCTCGGGATATACGGTTACGGTAAATGAAGCAGTGGCGGGGCAAGTACCAACGGCACCGCCCGAAGTAACTGTGTATGTTGTGGTTTGCGTTGGACTTACATCAATACTTGGACCTGTTGCGCCGGTAAAATCATTTACAGCAAGCCAAGTATAGGGCAAATTGGAACCCGAAGCCGTGATCGTAGCCTGTCCGCCCGGGCAAATTCCGCTCACCGATCCATTGATGTTAAGTGAAGGAGCTGCATCAACCCCTACTGTAACTGAACCGCTGGCTTCGCAACCATCAGCCGTTACCGCCTCGAGTGTGTAGGTGGTTTGTGTTGTAGGATTTGAGGTAGTAACAGTGGCAGCAGGATCGTTTACGGCAGTAGCGGGTGTCCACGAATACGTTGCATAGCCTGCAGGAGCCGAGAGTGTAACCGTTTCGCCGGTGCACACAGAATTTTCTGAAGCAGTTACCGTAAGTGTTGGCGCAGGATTTACTACCACAGTAACCGGAATACGTGGATAGGTGCAGCCATTTACCGTAATCGAAACCCAATACGTAGTGTTAGCATTTAACACAGGAGTAGTGTAGTTCATGCCTACAAATAAAAGGGTATTGGATGTTTGTGTTGGATACCAACGCACCATTCCGCTACTAAGACCTACAACTTGTAAAAAAGCTGTTTGGCCCGCACAAATAGTATCGGGTAAAACACTTAATGCGGGATTGTTTGGATTATCAACCACCATAACATTGTAATCCTCTGTTTCGCCATAGTTTTCTTGGCCACAGGGACTTGCAGGAACGGTGTTGTATGCACAACGTACTCTCATTCGCGTCATTCCGAGAGGAGCAAGTGCCGGAACCGTAATATTTTGACTAAAGACCTGAAACCCAGAAGTGCCCGAATTAAGCACACCATCACAAGAGGCGCTTCCGCCCGTACCATTGTCAAACACTCCGTTTTGGTCCCAGTCAATCCAAATTCTGAAACCTTGTGCAAAGGCGCCACCTGGAGTGCCTTGTGAGCATTGAACAAATGCAGTAAAGGTTGAGCCCCTTTCTACAACAAGAGCAGGAATTGATGAATAATACGTGTAATTGTTAGGAAGGCTTGATGAACAACTGGTGTTTAAATTAGAAATATTCGTTTGGGCGCCTGTTGTGTAGAAGTTAGTAATGTTATCGTCGGTAATGGGCGGATTAAAGCATGGATTTATATACGTAGGCAAACAGTACTGCCCTTGAAGCAAATCAATATTTGAAAAGATTGCCGCAAGAACTAGTAAAACAAATTTTGCCTTGTAGATATTTATCACAAATCAAATGTAAAAATAAATTTCATTTAACAAAACTTTTATTAACAATGTTATAGAAAATTAAACCTTTATCCTAGATTATCATTTGTAGAAATAATTTGATTCAGATCGTCCTCGGCCTTTCTTAGTTTTTCTCTGCAATAGAGCACAAGTTCTGATGCCTTATTTACCATTTTTAGGAGCTCATCAACGCCATGGTTGCCTTGTTCAATAAGTTGAACAATGTGTTGTAGCTCAATAAAAGCATCTTCGTAGCTTAATTCCTGCTCTTTTTCGACTTTTTTTGCCATATTATCTTTCAGTTTTATTCAGAAGTTTAACGCGCGCCTTTCCATCAGCAAAGATTAGTTCAAATTCCTCTTCCTCCAAATCGGCCAAACGCTTAACCCATAATGTGTTTTGTACCACTTGGACGTATCCTTTTAAAAAAATTTCGGAGGGGTTCGATTGATTTAGTTTTAAAAAGAGTTGTTCGAGCTGATTACGGCACTCTGTCAATCTAAAACCAGAGTTGGTTTTAAGATTGTTTTGAATTTCTGTAATCCGAAGTTTTTCATTAGCCATTCTATTAATACCAGCTTTTATGATATTGCGCCGCTGATGTATAAGTAATACTTCCTGCTCTCTAATTTGAATGCGTGCGGCATGCTTTATTCCTGCCAAAACACTTTGAAGCGCTGTTTCACGCTTTGCAATAAACCCATGGCTGCTATAACTTAATTGCTGCGTGCAGGATTGAAGTTGGAAACCGGCGTTCGCTATGGTTAAGCGAGTGGTTTGTTTTATTTTTTCGAATGACTGGCAGATGGCCTCCTCAAAAGATCGGTTATAATGGATAATAAACTCTGCCACCATAGTGGGAGTTTTCAAAGCCGTATGTGCCGCCAAATCGCACAAAGTAGTATCGCGTAAATGACCCAAACCGGTAATTATGGGAATAGGGAATCTTGCTACAGCACGCAAAACAGCATAGGTGTCGAATAACAGGAGATCGGTAGCGCTGCCCCCACCCCGCATGATCAACACAACATCATAACGTTTATCCGAATTGTAAATATTCAGCAACTGATTTACCAAGGCATCTGCATTATGTTCGCCCTGTACCCTTGCACTGTACAAATCAAATCCGAAATTATAGCCAAACGAATTTTGTTTTAATCCATGCATAAAATCCTCAAACCCTGCTGCCTGAGAAGTAGAAATTATGGCTATCCTCTTAATAACGGCGGCCATACGTAAACCCTTATTCCGGGTATAAAGCACCCCATCCCGTAAGATGGCAGCATCGGGATTCTCCTTCACGAGCCGCTCAATATTAAGTTGTCGCTGCCGTTCGATAACACCAACGCTGTATTGGGCATCTATGCTTTGTAAGATGAGCTTTAAGCCATATGCCGGCTTATAATCAACCATAACACCCACCAGAACTTCCATGCCATCAGCCAATGGCCGTCCGGTTTGCGTTTCGAAATCCAAAAGGGCTTGATATCCCTTGCCAAAACCGGCCACACTCATCTCAGCTTTGATGCCTTCTCCTTGTGGCTTTTCCACCAAATTAAAATATACCTGTTTGCGGTCGTGATAAATTTTTAAGCTCGATGTTTCTGCCAACACCAGAAACAGTTTACGCCCAAACTGATTTTCAATGCTGTTTTGCAGCATTTGAGTAAGTTCCGAGAGTTTTATGGCGCTCATGTTTAGCTGATAAGTTTGACGATATAAATGTAATTTTTTGATAAAAGCGAATGTAAACCTCCTTGTAGTACTTTTAAGCCATGAATGTAATTAGAAAATTTATTTTGGGTTTAATCGCTTTCGTTGAATTTTTAGGATTTTATAATCCTGCCTATTCGCAACGGAAAGATCCTTCGGGTATTGCCGCCGATAAACGGCATACGCTTTTTGTAATTACCAAAGCAACGATCCACCTCAGTGCCTCCGAAACGCTTACAAATGCTTGTATGTGGGTGCGTGACGGGAAAATCGAAAAAATCAGCAACACCATCGATATTCCTCAGGGCAGTGTATTGCTCGAAATGCCGGGTAAGCATATTTATCCCGGGTTTATTGAGCTTTCTTCGTCATACGGACTTCCCGAAATTGAAAAAAGGACGATGAAACCTCAGGTAGAGCGACCTGATGCCGGTGCGCATCACTGGAATATGGCCGTTCATCCGGAATATCGTGCTAATGAGCATTTCAGAGTTGTTGCTTCAGAGACCGAACGGTTGCGTAAAATGGGTTTTTCTGCATGTGCCACACTTCAAAAAGACGGCATCTTTAGAGGCACAGGTGCTGCCGTATCTTTGGCTCCTGTGCCCGAAAGTCAGTCCATGCTTAAGCAAGACTGTTTTCAGGCACTATCATTTTCTAAGGGCAGTTCGATTCAAGAGTATCCATCTTCACTTGCAGGTACCATTGCCTTAATGCGGCAAACATTTTACGACCTCAGAGCTTATGAAAACGGGGCCTCACAAAAGGGAGTCAACAACTCTTTCGAATCCTTGCTTCGCACTAAAAATTTACCCTATTTTTTCGAAATAACCAATGCACAGGATGCTTTAAGAGCGATGGAGCTATCCAAAGAATTTAACCTAAAAGTACTGATGGATGGTTCGGGCGAAGAATACCAGGTGGCACAATTTCTCGATCCATCCAAAATAACGCTTACGGTTCCGCTTAACTTTCCCGAGGCCTTTGTGATACCGAGTGCTGCAGCTGCAGAAGAAATTCCACTTTCTGCATTAATGCACTGGGAAAATGCCGCCGCAAATGCTGCATTTTTAGCAAAAAAAGGATTTTCGATAGCCCTCACCGCCAAAGGCATTGCAGATGAAAGCACCTTTTTAACCGCTCTTAGACGAACAGCCGCCGCGGGCTTACCTGCCCCAAATATACTTGATGCACTTACCCGAATGCCGGCCAAAATGCTGGGCATTGATACGCGTTGTGGTGTGCTCAAACCCGGATACGACGCTTCGTTTATCGTTTGTTCCGACACATTGCTGCATCCCGACAATAAAATCCTTGAAAATTGGGCGCTAGGAAACCGTTATGTTAGCGAGAAAACGCTCATTCCAGAACTTAGCGGTAGGTACATTGGCACCAGCGGTAAAGATTCTATCTCATTAAAACTAAAAGCGAAAAACACTAATATTGAGGCTGAATTGCGCTGGAACGGGGAAAAAACAGCGGTTACGTGCTCGCATCAATCGCAACACATAACTCTTAAATTTCAAGACGCAAAAGGACAGCCTATTGTACTCGAAGGAGCCATTAAAACTTTTGCAGACGACACGCTTATCGAAGGAACCGCATTTGCTCCGGGTGTTTCTGCGGGTGTTTGGAGTGTACGCCGCAGTGAACCGATACCTAAAGATAGCTCTTCTACTGAAACATTTACCGATTTACATGCCGATTCTCTACTTATTTTATACCCTTTTAGTGGCTTTGGACGAAAAAAAATCCCTCAGGCCGAAGAGGTGCTCATAAAAAATGCTACCGTTTGGACCTGCGAAAAAGAAGGCGTTTTAAATGAAACATGCGTTTGGATTCAAAACGGAAAAATTGCTGGAATCGGCTCCGAAAATGATTTATCTAAGCGCGTGAGTGCATCATGCAGAATAATTGATGCGCGTGGCAAGCATTTAAGCCCGGGCATTATTGACGAGCACTCGCACATTGCGTTAACTCGCGGAGTTAACGAGGGGACCCAAAATAACACGGCCGAGGTGCGCATGTCGGATGCATTGGATGCCACCGATATTGATATTTACCGACAACTTGCCGGGGGCGTAACGGCTGCACAGTTGTTGCACGGCTCATCCAATCCTATTGGCGGGCAGTCTGCTCTTATAAAATTTCGGTGGGGCAAGCCTTTCCCTGATATACGCATTAAAGACGCGCCTGGACATATAAAATTTGCATTGGGCGAAAATGTGAAGCAATCGAATTGGGGCGAAATAAGGAATCCACGCTTCCCGCAATCGCGCATGGGCGTTGAACAGGTGTTTTACGATGCTTTTTTACGCGCCAAAGAATACAAAGCCCAAAAAGAAGATGCCGCTAAAAATAACAAGGGCAAGAATGTTGGTCTTGCTGTGGATCTCGAACTTGAAGCCCTTCAGGAGATTTTAGATGGCAAACGTTACATCACTTGCCACAGCTACGTACAATCAGAAATTAATATGCTCATGCACGTGGCCGACAGTATGGGCTTTAAGGTCAATACTTTTACGCACATTCTCGAGGGGTATAAAGTTGCCGACAAGCTCAAAAACCATGGTGCAAATGCCTCATCATTTTCTGATTGGTGGGCCTATAAATGGGAGGTTAATGATGCCATACCCTACAATGGAGCCATTTTGCAACGCATGGGCGTAAATACCGGTTTTAACTCCGACGATGCCGAGATGGGCAGAAGGTTGAATCAGGAGGCGGCTAAAGCCGTGCTTTACGGAGGGATATCCGAACCCGAAGCACTTAAATTTGTGACGCTCAATCCTGCAAAGATGTTGCATATTGATGGTTTTACCGGAAGCATTAAAACGGGAAAGGATGCCGATTTGGTGATTTGGTCGAATCACCCCCTTTCGGTATATGCCAGGGCCGAATATACCTTTGTGGATGGGGTCTGTTATTTTGATAAAGAGGAAGATGCCGAACTTCAAGCACAAAATAAAGCCATAAGAGATCGGATTACGGCAAAGATGCTGCGTGAAAATAAAAACGGAAAGGCATCAAAATCCAATAAAACAGGAAAGAAACATTACTACACCTGCGATGATTTATTTAACGGAACGGAGGATCATGACCATGAATAAAATTTTTTGCGTGCTTATTAGCATGCTTTGGATTAAAGGAGCAATAGCACAACAAAAAAGCATTTTATACACTGGCCTTACCCTGCACGTAGGCAACGGTAAAAAAATAGAGGGAGCCTGCGTAGGGGTTAAAGAAGGTCGATTTGACCGGGTACAGCAGGGGAACTCTGGAACCCTAAGTGCGTCATATGACAGTGTGATTGACCTCAGCGGTAAACACATGTACCCCGGCTTTATTGCGTTAAATTCGAGTATTGGCCTGCGTGAGATAGATGCTGTTAAGGCTACTTGGGATGCTTCCGAAATTGGCGAATTAAATCCGCACATACGCAGTCTGCCTGCTTATAATGCCGATTCTAAAATTATCCCTACCGTGCGATCAAATGGCGTGCTTAGCGTTCAGGCAGTGCCTTCGGGCGGAGTTTTCTCGGGATTGTCTTCTGTGTTTCATCTCGAGGGTTGGAATTGGGAAGATGCCCTATTTGCCGCCGACGAGGGGCTGCATCTTAACTGGCCAGAATATCCCACATCAATAACTACAAAAGATACTGCACGCACTATTAAAACAAGACGCAAGCAAGAAGAAATAATACAAGTGCTGGCCGAAGCAAAAGCTTATGGAGCCGATGCCGCCAAAAAGGAGAGAAACATCCGCCTCGAAACGCTATATCGTTTGTTTTCGGGTGCATCAACGCTTTACATACATTGTAACACCGAGCGTAGCATAGGCGATGCCTTGCTCATGCTCGGAGAGCTTGGCATTAAACGCATGGTGCTTGTTGGCGCACATGAAGCTTATCGAAAAACATCCTTGATACGCTCGTTTAATGTTCCGGTGGTACTTTCAAGATTACATCGTTTACCCGATTACACCGAACAGTCCACTGATTGGCCGTTTCGATTACCCTCCTTACTAAAAGATTCGGGAATTACCGTGGCACTAAGTTATACCGGCGATATGGAAGCCATGGGAACTCGTAATCTGGCATTTACTGCTGGCACTGCAGCTGCCTACGGTTGTTCGCCAGAAGAAGCCTTGCAAATGATTACGTTGAATCCGGCAATAATTCTGGGCATTGACAAACAAACCGGAAGCATTGAAACGGGGAAAAATGCTGACTTTTTTATTTCGGAAGGCGATGCACTTGATATGAGAACCTGTAAGATTATTCGGGCGTGTATTAGTGGTAAAGTGCTTGATTTAAGCAACCATCAAAAAGAACTTTATCTCAAATACAGCAAAAAGTATGGGCTTTCGAATCCATAAGAACAGGCAGATATCATTTAATTGCAGTCCTATTTTTAATACTTTTGATGTTATAAATACGTAAATCCTATGGAAAATTCAGAGCAAAATAACCGTAAACGCCGGGTTTTACCTTTGATACTGGGCGTTTTATTGATGGTTTCACTGGGGCTTAACGTGTACTTATTTACACGATCGCATGAGGCAGAGAGCCTCGTTGATGAGCGTGAAATGGAAGTAGATTCGCTAGTAGATATTAAAAAATCGGTTGAGAACGATTATCAATCTATCACCTTCGAACTCGATCAGTTTAAAGGCAAAAATCTTCAGCTCGATAGCCTTCTCGAAAAAGCTAACAGCGATATCGAAAAACAGAAAAGAAAGATTGATAAATTGCTGAAAGAAAATAAAGATTTACCGCTCATTCGCAGGCAAATGGAGGAGTTAAAAGCCATTCGCGATCAATATCGGATTCAGATTGAGCAACTCATTAAAGAAAATAAAGAATTAAAATTCGAAAACGTTAACTTAACTCAAGAGGTTGATAACCTCAGCAAAACCACCAAGCAACTAAATGAAAAAGTGGAACTTGCCTCTGTTTTGCGCGGTGAAAGTTTAACGGTAAAAGCATATCGCGACAAAAGCAAAGGCAAATACGAAGAAACTGAAAAGGCAAAACGTGTTACACGAATCAGTGCCGAATTTGTGATTGCCGAAAATAAGGTTGCAAAATCAGGCTCCCGTGAATTGGTATTCAGAGTGCTTAAGCCCGATGGTTTGGTGATGAGCGACCCCAATGCTGCAACGGGCAGTTTTACGCGCGATGATGGCAGAAAGGTAGAATATACCCAACGTAAAAATGTGGAATATTCGAACCAACGTACCGAGGTAAAATTTGAATGTAAGGCCGGTGAGGAATTATCGCCGGGATTGTATTTGGTAGAGGTGTATCTCGATGGTAAGCTGATGGGCAATTACAAGCTCACCTTAAAGTAATCCAAGTGAAAAATTGGGAGCTTCCCGGTTTGTTTGATTCGCCCGAACGCTTGAACACGGTATATTTTTGCGATAAAACACTTTACCGTGAATTAATTCTTCAATTAAAAAAAGACCTACAAAGCTGTGGCATACCTTTAAAAATATTGTTGAGTCGCCACTATTCGTTTGATGAATTAGCCCTGCTTTTGCACGATTGCTTTATGGAAATTGGTGCTACAGCCATGTTTAATCTGGTGTATCGGGTAGACATTTCAGAAACACAGTTGGCCAAGGGAATGAACAGCCCGGGAATTGACCCCATGAAGGTGGCTGAAATGATTTTAAAGCGCGAGTTACAAAAGGTGGTGTTGCGAAAAATGTACGCGGGAGGCAATAAATAAACTATTTGTTATTGAACGCCTCGAGACCAGCTTTGAGAAAGTTTAAATAATTCTCTTTGCTCGTATATCCTACGGGTTGAGCAAGTTGTTTGCCGTCTGCAGAAAGTAAAACATACTGCGGTTGGGAGTTGGTCTTAAAATTAACCACTTGCATGTTGCTCCATTTATTGCCCACCGTTTTAATATTCTTACCGGTAACACAGGAAACAAACTGCTCATCGTTGGGCAGTTCTTTCTTCTCATCTACATATAAAGACACCAATATGTATTTCTCGCTCATGAGTTTTTTAACCTCAAGGTCGGTCCATACGCCTTCTTCCATGCGGCGGCAGTTTACACAGGCCCAACCCGTAAAGTCAATTAAAATGGGTTTGCCTTCTGCCTTAGCACGGGCACGGGCCACCTCAAAATCGTGTTCACAGTTAATTCCCTGCGGACAATGTCCAGCTCCAGCATCCTGGCTAGGTTTCTCAGCTGAATAACTATAAAACATAGGCGGCGGAAATCCTGAAATAAGCTCAAGCCCCGCCCCAAAAACACCAGTCGTAAAATAAATACCTGAAACTAAAAACAAGGCAGATAGGGTAAGACGGGGTACAGAAAATCGATTTTTAATTTTACTGTCGTGCGGAAAGCGAATAAGTCCCATAAGATACGCCACTAAGGCAAGCGCCAAAACTGCCCAAATTATCAAAAACACCTCACGTTTCAAGAGCCCCCATTGCTCCACCAAATCGGCATTTGATAAAAACTTTAGGGCCATACCCAGCTCTAAAAATCCGAGTACCACTTTCACCGAATTAAGCCAACCACCGGAACGAGGCAAGGTATTTAACCAAGCAGGAAAAGCGGCAAATAGAGCAAATGGTAAGCCCAAGGCCACACCAAAACCCAGCATAACAAAGATAATTTTGTTGGTATGTGGTTTTGTGGCAAGAGTTCCCGCCAAAAACGACCCTAAAATAGGCCCCGTACAGCTAAACGATACCAAGGCAAGCGTAATGGCCATAAAGAAAACACCCAGAATTCCGCCAACACCCGATGCAGAATCGGCTTTATTGGCGAGAGAGCTCGGCAGAGAAATTTCATAGTAGCCAAAGAATGAAATGGCAAAGGCCACAAAAACGATAAAGAAAAAAATATTAAGCCACGCACTGGTAGCAATTTCATTGAGCGTGTCGGGGGGTATTTTGGCTACAATAAACGGCACGGCAATCAAGGTGTAAATAGCTGCAATTGAAACACCATAAAGAATGGCCAGCATCAACCCTTTGCGTTTGTTTTCGGCGCTTTTGGTAAAAAAACTTACTGTGAGGGGTATCATCGGAAAAACACATGGTGTTAAAAGCGCCACCAATCCCCCTCCGAAACCGAGTAAAAAGATCCACCAATACGATTCGGTTTGAACGTTTTCTTTTGGATTAATTTGACTTAGCCCCTCAATGACCAAATCGCGACACCCTTCTTTTTTAAGTTCAGGTTGAATAACGGCAGATGTGTCGGGCGCAACCGCTTTTTCGGTGGTGTCTGTTGGAGCTAATTGGCTGTTAGCTGTTTTCTTGCCATCTATTGTAAACTTAAAGGGTGTTGCATCCATAGGTATACAGCCCACTTCATCTTTGCAGGTCATCCCATTAATATCGCCCGTGATGTCGAGGGCCTTATCGGATTTATTGAGAACCCGTTGTGTGAAAACTACCTCATGCTGAGGAAATGAATACACATCCACCCCGAAAACACTCTCAAACTTCTTGTCGTATTTAGGTTCGGTAACTTTCCCTACACGTTCAATTCCTTTAGGTAATTTAAAATCAAATTCCGTAGGCATGGGACCGCCATCAGGGGTAAATTGTGAGTAAAGGTGCCAGCCGTTTTCTAAAAGCGCCTTAAATTTCAACTCGGTGATAGAGTCGTTGACCTGCTTCTGCGAAAAACTCCATTTTATAGGCGCTTGCATTTGCGCCTCGAGGAGTGCAGAAACGCCTACAACAAACAAGGCGACTAAAAATAAACGATACCATTTCATAACACCATTTTTTAGTTAATCAAGGGCTTTTACGGCCTGTGTTGAGCAATTGAAGCGCTTTTTGAACATTCTTATCTTTTGCGCACTGTACAGCATAATATCCATCATTACCATACAATGCACGAGCGGTTAATGCTTTAAGCTGTTGTTCTAACAAAGCCGCAGAACGTTGCTGCTGAGCCTGATTATCGGCAAGCCCATTTGATCGGCAAAAAGTAAAAAATTCGGTTAACAAAGCAGAAGAGTTAAAATCTTTGGCAAAAGTAGCTGCATTAGGATATTGCCCTTTGAGTTGACTTTTTAACTTCTCGGTTTTAGAAAATACAAAACGGTTAATAAGGCCTTCAGAAACCACTTTAGCTAGATAGGTCGAATAGCCCGTGGTATCGGAGTTAACGATAAAATCGGGATTAACGCCGCCGCCGCCGTAAACTTTCCGCCCTTTAAGTGTACGATAGGCAACACTATCTTGTTTCGATTTGTTTTTCAATGAATCGGCATTGCCCGACAGTCTGTCAGTAATTTCTTTATAGTATTCGTCGGTTCCATTGGTGTAAGGTCGCTGAATGCATCGGCCAGCCGGTGTGTAATATCGGGCAACGGTAAGCCGCATGGCCGAACCATCGCCAAATCTCACTTCTTCCTGAACCAATCCCTTTCCAAAAGAACGTTGCCCAACTACCCAACCACGGTCGTTATCTTGCACGGCACCCGATACAATTTCAGATGCAGAAGCAGAGCCTTCATCAATAAGTACAATCAAGCCTCCTTTTTCAAAAGCACCCTTGGTGGTGGCATTGTACTCCTCTTTTTTTCGAGCTTTGCCCTCGGTGTAAACAATTTTTCGTCCTTTAGGCAAAAACTCATCGCATAAATCTACCGCCGCATTTAAGTATCCGCCTGGATTATCACGTAGATCGAGCACCAAATCTTTCATGCCCATGCCGTTAAGTTTATTAAAGGCCTTTAAATATTCATCGTAGGTGGTAGCTGCAAATCGTGAAATGCGAATATATCCTGTGGTTTTATCGAGCATCAGGGCGGCATCAACACTGTAAATAGGAATTTTATCGCGTGTTATGGTGTAGGGTATTAAGCTTGATCGACCAGGCCTTAGGATTTTAATTTTTACTTCGGTGTTACGTTTACCCCTCAGTTTTTTAATTACATCTTCATTACTGATGTGCACACCGGCCGCTTTTTTGCCTTCTATTTCTACTATACGGTCGCCACTTTGAATGCCAAGCGCTTCAGACGGTCCTCCACTTATTGCAGCAACCACAATAATGGTGTCGTTTTGAATATTAAACTCCACGCCAATTCCGTCGAAATTGCCTTCGAGTTGTTCTGAAACCTGCTGCAAATCACTGGCGGGAATGTACGACGAGTGAGGATCGAGGCGACTCAAAAGAGCCGTAATGGCCTCGTCCTGAAATGTCTTTGGATTCAACGTGTCAACGTACTGCTCCATGATGTAACGCAATGCATCACTGATTTTATCGTCACTATTTTCGCCCAAACCAGCCAATGATTGATTGCCCGATAAGCGATATCCCAAAACGATTCCGGCGGCAATTGAAGCGCCAATTAGTAAAGGAAATAGGAGAACTCTGAGCGGTTTGGGGTTCATAAATTAATTCAAAAGTATCCTTAACGCACTAAGTAGATGCTTTGGTATAACTATCCATAGAAAAATGTTGCACCTCAACTCCAAACTTACGCAAAAACTCCACTCCTTCATCAACAGGAATACCTTTGTAAGCGGCGTATGAATTCAGATAATACACCTGCCTGATGCCTACCGACAGGATAATTCGGGCACACGCAAGGCAAGGCGAAAGCGTAACGTAGAGTGTTGATCCTTCTAAGTCTACCTTGTTTTTGGCGGCATATAAGATGGCATTAGCTTCGGCATGTAGGGCCAGGTAACAACTTCCTTTACGGTCGCGGGCGCAACCTGTTTCGGGCCATTCTTCATCGCAATTGTGAGTACCTGCAGGCGGCCCGTTGTAACCCAGCGAAACAATTCGGGTGTCTTTTGCCAGAACAGCTCCTACCTGTTGTTTCACGCAATGCGAACGCAAGGCTAGGTTAGCAGCGAGATTCATGTAAATATGATTGAAGGAGGGAGCGTTTTTACTCATGCCGAAAGGCAAATTTACGCATTTTGGCCGTCGAACGAAATGTGGGCATTATATATTGAACGCTCGCAATGATCTTTTTGATTGAAACTAGAATTTTACGCGTCTCTACCCCAGAGCTTCTCTTAAAGATCGGCAGCCTGAGCAATCATTTCAGCAATATCGAGCACTTTAACTTCATCTTCTTTCTCGGCATGCTTTACGCCGTCGGTCATCATCGTATTGCAGAATGGACAGCCTACTGCGATAAAATCGGGTTTTAATTCCAAGGCCTCCTCTGAACGCTCTGTATTCACTTCTTTGTTGCCCGGTTCGGCTTCTTTAAACATTTGCGCACCTCCGGCTCCACAACAAAGCCCTTTGGCTTTGCAACGCTTCATCTCCACCAACTCGGCATCGAGCTTTGAGAGTACCTCGCGCGGTGCTTCATACACCCCATTTGATCTTCCCAGATAACACGGATCGTGGAACGTTATTTTTCGTCCTTTGAATTGCCCGCCCTCTACCTGCAACCTTCCTTCCTTCAACAACTGCTCAATGAGTTGCGAATGATGAACAACCTCGTAATTACCACCCAAAGCAGGATATTCGTTTTTAAGTGTGTTAAAGCAGTGTGGGCATGCAGTAACTATTTTTTTTATTTCGTATCCGTTTAAAACCGCGATATTTTGCATGGCCTGCATTTGAAATAAAAATTCGTTTCCGGCCCGTTTGGCAGGATCGCCAGTGCAGGATTCTTCCTGACCGAGAATAGCAAATTTCACCTCTGCAGCCTGTAAAATCTTAGCAACGGCCTTGGTTACCTTCTTAGCACGATCGTCGAAACTGCCGGCGCAGCCCACCCAAAAAAGTACTTCGGGAGCTTCGCCTGCGGCGGCATAATCAGCAACTGTTTTAACGTGTAGTTCCATGTTTCGATTAAAATTACACCTGGGTTATTCGTCTTTCCAATTGGCACGGTCTAAAGGTGAAAACTGCCAGGGGGCCCCATTATTTTCCATATTGCTGAACATCGTGCCCAGCGATGCGGGCGGTGCACTTTCTTCCATAACCAGCTGTTGGCGTAATTGCATGATGATGTTTACGGGATCAATATTTACAGGACAAGCCTCGGCACAAGCATTACATGTAGTGCAAGCCCACAGCTCTTCGGGGGTGATATATGAATGCAAGAGTGATTTGCCGTCATCAGCGAAGCTGCCTTTATTGGTATCTATATTCCGCCCAACCTCTTCGGCACGATCGCGTGTCTTCATCATAATGGCACGAGGGCTCAGCAATTTTCCGGTCATGTTTGCCGGACATTCCGAAGTACAACGGCCACATTCGGTGCAGGAATAGGCATCAAGCAAGTTCTTCCAGCTAAGGTCCTGTACATCGCGCGCACCAAATTTAACCGGTCCTTGATCGGGCTCAACCGCTGCAGAAGGATCCATCATTAATTTCACCTCTCGGGTTACCGATTCCATATTTTCGAGCTGCCCCTTGGGTTCTAATTTAGAATACCACACATTGGGGAACGCCAATATAATATGCATGTGTTTGGAATAGGGCAGATAATTTAAAAAGGCTAAAATGCCTAAAATATGAAACCACCACATCGAACGCTCTAAAAGCACTAAGGAATCTGTTGATAGTTCCGAAAATAAAGGAACCAGCCATGATGAAATAGGGAATGATCCATAATGTGGATAATGCTCAGCACCCCGATGTTGCAGAATACTGTCGGATGCATTCATTATTAAGAATGCCGACATTAATAGCACCTCAGTGATTAAGATAAGATTGGCATCTGACCTTGGAAAACCTTTGAGTTCGGGTTGGTTAAATCGTTTTAATGAAATTACATTCCTCCGTATATAAAATACAATTACCCCTAGTAATACAAGGAAAGCAAGCACTTCAAAGGAACCTATCAAGAAATCATATAAACTCCCTAAAAATGGAGCAAAAACACGATGCGTACCCATGAGTCCGTCAACAACAATCTCAAGAACCTCAATATTAATGATAACAAAACCGACATACACAAAAAGATGCATAATACCGGCAACAGGGCGCACCATCATTTTACTTTGCCCCATAGCCACACGCAACATTAGTTTCCAGCGTTCTTCTTTGCGATCACTACGTTCTAAAGGTCGTCCCAACCTAATATTACGTATTAATTTCCTGATGTTGAGGGTGAACAGCACTACACCGACCGCAAAAAACAGGAAGAAAAGCAACTGTGCAAGCATATTTGGGGAATTACCTTAAAAGATATGTATCAAACAATGGATGTGGATATTGGTTGGACACAGCAGATTATTTTTTCTTGGATTTGTCCTTTTTGCCAAACACGGAAACCTGCACATAACGCTGCGGATTTTCTTTTAAATCTTGCAGTAGGAGTGACAAATTCTTGGTACTGGCTTCTAAATTCACATAAAGTGAGTCGTTTTTAGCAAGCTGGCCAAGCGATCCTTCGCCTCGCTCGATTCCTCCTAAAACAGCATTTAGTTGTGAGATGCTTTGCTGCAACTGCTGCATAGTTTCTTTAACATTGCTTTTGGCCACATCATCGGTTATTCGGTCGAGGTTACTGAAAATATCGTTGAGCTTCGAATTGTTTTTACGCAGGTTTTCAGTGATGGACTTAACATTTTCGAAAATATCGCCTAGACGGGTGCGCTCTGTGGAAATTAGTAAATCGGTTTGTTCGATGGCATGTTCCAGTTTACGCATAGAACTGTTCATACTTTCGAACGTGCTCATAAGACCCGTTTGAGTTTTACGATTGAAAACGTTATTAAAACCATGTAAAACGGTATCAATAGACCCTGCCAGATTTTCGACTTGTTTCTTTAATGGAGTTAAGGCATTTTTAATTTCATCGGTTATGCCCGCCTCTCTAACGGCAATTAGGGTATCGCCCGACTCGGCAAATTTCTTTTCGTTACCTAACTGCAGACTTAGGGTGCGCACCCCCAGAAGGTCGCTGCTAATATGGGCCTCACTGTTTTTAGGTATCTGGATGTTATTTTCTGTTATCAGGAATTTAACAACAATGTTGTACGAATTGGGCGCAAAATAAATTTGATCTACAATCCCTATTTTATATCCATTAAGCTGCACCGTGGCAGAAGGCAGTAATTGATCCACGTTATCAAACACCGCATAATAAGTTCGAGCACGGGAAAACAAATTTTTTCCTTTTAGATAATTAAAACCAAAATAAAAAACCACCAGGCACAGGGTTACCATAATCCCGACTTTCGCTTCACGTGATATTTTTATTGAGGATGCTTCCACCTTTTAATTTATTTGTTTTCAGTAATCTCAGACATCGGAATACGTTTATTATTGCGGAAAGCCACAACAAACGCATCCTTAAAACCTAAGGTCTTCATTTCAGCCTGCAATTTAATCGCATCCTCGACTTTATCCAACTTACCCACCGTATATTTAAACAACTTATCTTGTTCATACGACCATATTTCTTTAACTCCCTTAAAAACAGGGTCATTAATATTGAGTTCGGCGGGCGAACTGTGAATTTGTACCCGAAAAACCGTAGCTCCCGAATTTTCGTTTTTTTCGTTGCGGTGTTCTGTGTTAGTTTTTTCCGCTTTTGGAGCTTCTTCTTGTTTTTCGGTTTCTGCGGGAGGAGCCAGATTCCGTTTATCGGAAGTGCCTTCAACCCATGCTTTATATTGCTGAAAAGCATTTAAAATAGAGTGGGCCATTTGGTTCTGGCCTTCAGCAGATTTTAAATAGTGTTCCTCGTCGTTATTGGTTAAAAATCCGGTTTCAATAAGTACTGCAGGCATGGTGGTGCGATAAAGCACCAGAAATCCTGCTTGTTTTACCCCGCGATCGTGGCGCTTTGCATTCTGTTTAAATTGCTGCTGAAGCTTCTCGGCAAAAAATAAACTCTGAAAGAGATAGGCATTTTGATACAAAGAAAAGATAATGTGGGCTTCTGGCGAGTTGGGGTCAAACCCGTCGTACTTCTTCTCGTAATTATCCTCTTGCAGAATTACCGCATTTTCTCTTCGGGCTACATTGAGGTTATCATCTGTTTTGTGCAAACCCATCACAAACGTTTCGGCCCCATAGGCGGTTTTGGGACCGCTATTGCAGTGAATACAAATAAATAAGTCGGCCTGATTTTCGTTCGCAATTTGAGCGCGACGGTGCAGCTCTACAAAAACATCTGTTTTTCGCGTGTACACCACCTCAACATCAGGGAAATATTGCTCAATTAGTTTTCCAAGTTTGAGCGAAACGGCAAGGGCAACATGTTTTTCGTAGGCTGATGAACCGTGGCATCCGCTATCGTGTCCACCATGTCCGGCATCAATAACTACCTTTTTTAGTTTTTTATCGCGCGGAAGCACTTGATCATGTAAGGCCTTTTGATTATTCTTAAATGCCCAGAGAAACACCGAAGATCCGAGCAAAAGCAGCACGAATAATCCAATATTAATAGCTTTGTTATTTGTGTGCATCTGGTCTGCTATCAAAACGAGGTAATACTGTACATTTGTGCAGTAAATTTCATATACAAAACTAAAGCCGCATTGCTACTATTTTGAAATCGGTGATCCAACACTTAACAACAGGTTTATTCACATTATTTTTTGCTGTCGGAGGCTGGGCACAGATAACCGATAAAGGATCTGGAACCATAAACGTGCGCACCGACTCGCTTAAGGAAGATACCGTTTCAAAAGGATTAAAGGCATCGCCCGATGCGCTCGACAAAGAAGTAATTTATTCTTCGGACGATTCTATGCGTTTTGATCTGGAGAACAAAAAGATTTATCTCTATGGGAATGCCGATGTGAAATACGATAAAATTCATCTTCAGGCAGCCTATATAGAGATTGACTGGTCTACTAATATTATTCATGCCGAAGGACGCATTGATTCTGCGGGAAATAAAATTGGAAGCCCTAAGTTTTCAGAAGGGAGTCAGAATTTTGATGCCTTGAAAATGGACTATAATTTTAAAACCAAAAAAGGCAAAATTACTAAAGTATATACCCAGCAAGGCGAAGGGTTTCTTTTGGGGGAACAGGTGAAAAAAGATGAAAACAATGCCTTTTTCGTAAAGAATGGAAAATTCACCACCTGTAATTTGCCCGACCATCCTCACTTTTACATTAATGCCACCAAGGTTAAGGTTATACCCGACGATAAAATTGTAACCGGACCGGCAAATCTTGTTATTGAGGAAATTCCTAGTCCATTGCTGGTTCCTTTCGGAATTTTCCCCAATACCTCAGGCCGAAAATCGGGGATTTTATTTCCTACCTATGGCGAATCACCAGGCCTTGGCTTCTTTCTAATGGATGGCGGCTATTACTGGGGCCTCAACGACCATTTTGATGCATCGTTGCGAGGCGATATTTATTCGCGGGGCAGCTGGGGGCTCAAAGCGGGCAGCAGCTACAACTACCGTTACCGTTTCAACGGCAATGTGGATATGCGCTATGCTACCATTTTACAAGGCGATCCCGAACTATTGGGCTCATCGGTAATTAAGAGCTTTTTTATTACCTGGCGGCATAATCAGGACCCAAAATCGAGGCCCAACTCACGCTTTTCGGCCAATGTAAACGCCGGTTCCTCCGATTACAATCAGCTTAACTCGTTTAATACCAACAACATTGTTGCAAACACCTTTCAGTCGGCGGTAACCTGGAGTAAAACCTTTGCCCGTGCACCCTTAAACCTAAACGTTTCGGCAGGGCACAGCCAAAATACCCAAACACGCATTATTACCGTAAATGCGCCCGAAATACAGCTCAATATGAATCGTATTTTCCCGTTTAAACGGAAAAATGCAGTGGGAGCACAACGTTTTTATGAAAAGATAGGAATTACTGGCACCCTGCAAAGTAGAAATACCATATCGCAGCCCGACTCGATATATATGCAGCCCGGCCTTGCCCGAAAATTTAACAACGGAGTGCAGTTTCAATTGCCTTTAACTACCTCATTCCAGATGCTGCGTTATTTTACCGTTACGCCGTCGTTTAATTTAACAGGACGCGGATATTTTAGCAATATTCGCAAGCGTTACGATGCCGAAAATCAGCAAACCGTAACCGACACCATTAGGCAATTTAGCCAGTTATGGGAATACAATGCATCGGTTAATGCCAGTACAAGGGTTTATTCGTTTTTAAAGTTGGGGAAAAACACGGTGAGACATGTAGCCACAGTTCAAGCGGGGTTTAGATACCAGCCCGATTTTAGTACTGAGGAATTTGGCTTTTTCGGAGCAGGTGGAACCTTGGCTTCGTATTCGCCCTACGAACAGGGAATTTACGGTCAGCCCAGCAGAGGTAAGCAGGGCACTATTAATATTGGGGTAAACAATAATATTGAGGCCAAGGTGCGCTCACAATCCGATTCGACCGGTAGCGGACTCAAGAAAATTACACTGCTCGATGCTTTTAACTTCAACACCGGGTATAATCTGGCAGTTGATACGCTTAATTTGCAACCACTTACCATAAATGCCCGAACCAAAATTGCCCGCAAGGTAGATTTGGTTTACAGCAGTTCCTGGGATTGGTATGCTTTTGATACCGTAAGTTTAAGGCGCATCAATGTGCTGGAATACAATACCAGCGGCAAATGGCTGCGGCATCAAAACACATCGCTGGCTATAAATACCATGCTGGCATCCGCCGCACCCAAAAATAATGCAGCAGCAGAACAGCAGGAAGGCGGTAAGGAAATGATGAATAATCCTAATGCTTACGTGAACTTCAACATACCCTGGAGTTTTTCGGGAGGCATAATTATCGGTCAAACGCAAAGCGGTGCTCAAATTTTGAGAAACGCTATTTTAAATTTCAGTGGCGATGTTTCTCTTACGGAAAAGTGGAAGATTTCGTTTTCGTCGGGGTATGATTTCGAACAAAAAGAAATCGCCTTTACTTCCATCGATATTTATCGCGACTTACACTGCTGGGAGATGCGTTTTAATTGGATTCCTTTCGGATTTCGCCAAAGCTATAATTTTACCATTAATGTAAAATCGGGAATGCTGCAGGACCTTAAGCTCAACCGCAGACGTCAGTGGTTTGACTTGCAGGATGAGTAATGAAAAAGAGTCACCTCCCTAATTTTCGCTTATTCGACTTTTTAATCGCCCAGATGAAAAAAATGTTTCACTAGGTTTTCGAGAGTTTTGCCTTAAAATAGTGAATCCATTCGTACACCACACTTAAAAATAACAAGACAAACAGTGCGAATAAAATCTTGCTGATGCTGGAAACATAATAGGTTCCGTGATTACAAATTTCAATAAACCAAAGTGAAAAAAGGAACAAAGCAGGCAATGGCAGTGTTCTAAATACAAGGTATTTAAGCCTGGCTTTTAACCATGAAGTACGGTCGTTGGGGCGAATGCTTTTGTTGAGATGATTTTTTATGGGTTTTAACAGCCTTATGTAAAGACTATAAATTATGGCGAATAGGGCAACCGGCGGAAACAGCATAACGGTTAGCAAAAGCCCCAGAATGGCGATGGTAAAAAAGGAAACAATTAAAAATACTGCACCCCACAGCAACCTGAAAAATAAAAATACCGCATAAGCTACACCACCAAGCTTTTCTTCACCGGCATATCGTTTTTCGAACAAACGGCTATAAAGGCTGCCCAACCAGTTGCTTGGTGAGTATTTGCCGTCAATGAGCAGTTTTCGGAGAAACATATGAATTTGCGTGGCGCCGGTTAGTCGAAACAAGCGAACAATATTTTCAATTTCTTTAATGATGGGATGGTTTAGGTTAACCTGTGGCGGTGCCTGATAGGGCCTTTCGCGCCGTACAATATTGGGCCGCTTATGGTGAATTACCGGACGTGGATTATTAATTTCTTCTTCCGACAAATCAAGCAAAAGTTCGGAAGCTGCCTTGATTTGAACAAATTGTGCCGCAGCATTATCGCGGGCTACATCGGTAAAATGTTTGTCGGGATGGTAAATCTTAACCAACCTTCTAAACGATTGTTTAACCGCCTCGTGGTTAACAGGCCTCGACAACTCGAGCAGCGATATGGCTTCGTTTACCGTCATTATTAATTAAACCCCAAATCCCAAACCTTATTGTGGTGATGTTTGGCCTGCAAATTTACACTACCTTTCGGCATTCTTTACACCTCTATGAAGCTTAATCCGGCACGCACTTTAAAAGAAATTAGCGAAATACTGGGAGCCCGATATATTGGACCTGAAAACCACGTTATTTCCGGCATAAACGAAATACACCAGGTGGAGGCAGGCGATCTTTCGTTTGTAGATCATCCCAAATACTATGATAAATGCCTCAATTCGGCTGCAGGAACCATACTTATCAATAAGGAGGTGGCCTGTCCCGAGAATAAAGGTTTGATTTTTAGTGATGATCCGGTAGGTGCGTACAATTTTTTGGTAGATTTTTTCAGGCCTTTTCGGGCGGCAAACCAAATGATATCAGATACGGCATTGGTTGGCAAAAACACCATCATACAGCCCGGAGTTTTTATTGGCCATCATGTAAGTATAGGAGAAGACTGTGTGATTCATCCAAATGTTACCATTTACGATCATTGTGTAATCGGCAACCGTGTTGAGATACATGCAGGAACGGTGATTGGAGCCGATGCTTTTTACTACAAGAAACGCAGCACCGGTTACGACAAGCTTCGTTCTGGGGGGCGTGTAATTATTGGCGATGATGTTGAGATTGGGGCAGCCTGCACCATTGATAAAGGCGTTAGCGGCGATACTGTTATTGGAAAAGGCAGCAAGCTCGACAATCAGATTCATATTGGACATGATACCATAATTGGTGAGCACTGCTTGTTTGCCGCACAAGTGGGCATTGCCGGAGTTGCCAAAGTTGAGGATGATGTAATTTTATGGGGACAGGTTGGTGTTTCTAAAGACTTGGTAATAGGTAAAGGCGCTATTGTGCTGGCGCAATCGGGGGTGCCCAAATCGCTCGAAGGAGGTAAGACGTATTTTGGATCGCCGGTAAGCGATGCCAAATCAAAGATGAAGGAGTTGGCGGCACTTAAATATCTGCCTGGATTAATTGCGAAAAAGCAATCAGACAGCGACATATAATATCATTCCGAGAAAAACCTAGACGTGCTCGAATATTCGAAAAAAGATCCGGAAGAAAAGCAAAAAGACCAGCTTTATGCCCTTTTGCAAATAACCCGTGCCATTAATAATAATGCATCGGCGGCAGATTTATTCAGCATCTATGAGTTTATGCTGCACCGTCAACTGGGATTTGACCGCATTGCTTATTGCTCGTTCGACGAAATATGGCGCTGGCCGGTTCATATTGATGCCGACCTCGATATTAACCGCATAAAGCCCGAACACGATTTAGAAATGTTTGACGACCTCAGCATTCTCGACCATCGTAAAACCAATGCAGTTTTAGAAGCTTTTGATGTAGTTATACCGGTTAAACATAAAGGGAGGGCACTTGCCTATTTATTGCTTGGCCAACTAGACCGAAACGGCATACAAACACAGCATAAAGCCGATCTCGAGTTTGTGCAAATAATCAGCAATATTATTACCGTAGCTATTGAAAACAAACGGCTGTTTAAAGAGAGTATTCAGCAGGAAATGCTGCGCCGAGAGCTCGATATGGCACGTGAAGTACAGTCGATGTTTATTCCCTCAATGTTGCCTCAGGATGAGCATTTTGATTTTGCCGCCGTTTATAGGCCCGTAAGGCAAATTGGAGGTGATTATTACGATTTCATAAGGCTAAACGACCGCGAAGTGCTTTTTTGCATGGCCGATGTATCGGGCAAAGGCGTTGCCGCAGCACTCATAATGGCAAACTTTCAGGCTTTTCTTCGAGCACGAGTCAACATAAACAGCGATTTACAAAGTTTGGTTACCGAACTTAACCAGCATGTTGTAGATTGTGCCAAGGGAGAGCGATTCATTACCCTTTTCATTGCACGCTATCAGATTGATACCCGCTTGCTTGAATATGTAAATGCCGGACATAATCCACCGGTTTTGAATACCGGTGATGAAACGTTAGTGCTTGATTTGGGAACTACGGGTTTAGGGATGCTCGAAAAGCTGCACCGACTTGAAAGTGGTTTGGTAACCATGCCTCCCGAATCGTTATTAATTTGTTACACCGATGGATTGGTGGAACAAGAAAATGAGGGAGGGATTGACTTCGGCCTCGAACAATTACAATCGTGGATTCGGGAACACTTTGAATTACGCCCTCAAAACTTTAACGAACAGTTAATACACCATCTCATTAGCTTTAAAGGCAACCAACCTTATCTGGATGATATTTCACTACTCACCTGCCGATTCCACTGATGCATCGTCGGAAATGGATTCAGAACCAGATTTCGTTGCTGCCGATTTCGTGTGATAAATATCGAGTGCCACAATAATGGCTATCATCGACCAAAAAGGGGCAGCTGCCTTATCCTGATCTAAAAAATTATTGAGAAAACCGTGCAAAAAGTAAGTGAATAAGCCAATAAGTACACCCATGGTTAAAAACTTAATACTGCGCTGTTGTGTGCTACGGTAAATACGGCTTGCTGTTATTATGGTTAAAACAATAACCGCAATAATGGACAGCGCGCCCAGTAAACCCTGTTCTGCAAGCGGCCCCAAATATTCAGAATGTGCATTGCCTAAGGTTCCTGCATTAGTACTCACATAAGTAAGCTCGTAAGAACGCTGAAAAGGAGCATATTTAAAGCGGTAGGTTCCCGGCCCAAAACCTAGAACAGGTTTGGACCGAAACATGCGAAGTGCCGAGCTCCAGCGATTTATACGCTCCAAATTGGAGGCATCGGATTTAATGTTTGATACCGATTTTAAATGCTCTGCCAAATCTTTAGAAGAGCTTTGCTTATTGGCCGCAAACTTCATTTTTATGTCATGGCTGAAATAAAGCCCTACACATAGGCATAACACCATGCCCGCCAAAACCACTTTCCAGTTTATTTTAAATAGATAAATCAAATAAATCATGTATGCTCCAACAATGCTTAACCAAGCCGCACGAGTGTAGGACAATACAATTCCGATTAGGATAATAGAAAAGAAAATGAAAGAGAAAAAACGGTATTGCGGAGTGTAGGATTTATCGAAACTAAAAACAAACATAACAGGCAGCATCATGGCGATTACTGCACCATAAATAGTATGGTCCTTAAAAAACGGCTGCATTACCCAATAAAGCGCGTCTTTTTCAATGTTATAATTAAAGAATTGTACAATTGAATACACTATAACCAAACTTAATGGTACCGTAAAAATCCACAGCCAATAACGGATACGATTAATGTTTTTAAAAATCTGCGTAGCGATAAAATAAAAACTTACCACAAACCACAGTCGCGCAATAAAGTATTTAAGAGAAATCAGTGGTAAAGATGATGTTAAGGAGGTGAGAAACATCCACAACAAATGAAAAATAATAGCCAAGGTAACCGGATGGCGTGTAACTTTTAAATCAAATCCACCTTCATACATCAACCTGAAAAAGAACACCAGCATAACCCCAAAGAGCAGAGGCTCGGTGGGCATTGTTAGCGCTGCAAACTCACTAAACTCGAGAGTAAGCGATAAGGGCACGGTAAATAATACGAGATAGGTTAGTTTATCAAGCGATACCAGCGCCGAATAAATGATGAGCAGAAATACAGGAACCGCTGAGAAATAGTAAAACTCTGAAGAAATGAGCAGTCCGTTAATCAGAATAAAAGCAGCAATCACCCACCAGAAAGCTCCCGATAAACGGGCCGGTTCAATCCTGTTAAGTATCGAGCGGAGCACCTTAAATAGCTTCTTTTGCCCGGCGGACGTTTTCCAGAATTAACACTACAATTATAGCCAGCAACGCCGTTGAAAGCGTAGAAACCAAAACAATAAGCCAACGAATAGGGTATGATTTTTTCTCTGCAGGCTTAGCAAGATTTACAATAAACTTGTGAGGGATTTTATCGGAGGCATCTACCCGAGCTTCTTCATATTTGGTTTTTAGCTGACTTAAGTTTTTTCGATCGTGCTCCATGTCCTGCTCAATAGCCATGGCCATTCCGCCATACTTGGCAAGAACATCCATTTGCTCTTGAATTTCATCTACCGCCGAAGAATTATTGGCCAAAAGCGCCTTGCCATAAGCCTCACTCAAACGTTCTACCTGTGCTTTATAATCGAGTACACCTAAGTCGCGCAATTTGTTGAGCGTGTCCTCGCGTGCTGCCAGGTAATGCTCAAAATCACGGTACTCTTTCTCTACAATGGCCAATGCTTTTCGGGCTCTTTCATGTTGCATACGTGTTTTAACCGAGTCGAGTAAATCGGCAATTTCATTGGCAATAGTAGCGGCCAATTTAGGATCCTCGTCCAAAACATCAATACGTACCGAAAGGTATTCGGTGCGGTTAAACGAAATGTTTTCCTCAAACTTCTTATTGAGTTTTGTCAAAGGATAAGAGCCCTCAGGGTCTATTCTGTAATGATCGATAAGATTAAACTTTTGTATTACCTGCTCGCGAACTTCGTCGGAGTTTAGGATTTGTAGCATTTGTTCCACCTGCTCTTCTTCGCCAAATTGTAAGATATTTTCTTTTTCGAAGGCAATTTCGCTGAGCAATGAGCGCGAAATGGAACTGTTGGTTGTTGGAAACAATACTACCGACGATTTATACTTGGGTTTAATGAAAATTTCGGATGAAAAAATTACCGATGCAATGGCGGCAATAAGCACCGCATATCCTATCTGTTTTCTTTTACTCCAAAGAAAAATAATAAGGTTTCTCGAATCGAAAAGGGTGTCGTTATTAGATTGTTCCATTTATAAAGGTCAGGTTTTTAGAAGCGCAAAAGTATCAATTTAATTCATTCGGCGTCAGAACGCAGTTATCCATACTTTAGTATGCGAAAGATTGATTTTATATGAATAATGCCTGTAGCAAAGGCATACAAACCACCCGAAAAGAGAAAAACAGAAATCCCCAACATCCAGTTTATCTCCGCTTGTTTAATTGCCCATCCCAAAAGAACTGCCCCGACAATAAAAAAGGCTAAACTTATGATGAGCCGATAGTTTAATTTAAATCTAAAGAGTTTTTGCGCCAGCATAATTTGGATCACAGCAGTTATAAACTGCGTAATTAGGCTGGAATAGGCGGCCCCTATCGACTTAAAATGCGGAATCAACAAGAAATTGAGCAGCAGGTTTAAGGTCATGCCAGAAGCAGCCATTATATTGAGCTGCAACAAATTACCATTTGCCGTTAGCAGCGTTCCAAAAATATAGGTGAGCGATGTGGCGATAAAGCAGCCCATAATTACCGTGAACACCTCGGCCGATTCTGAAATGTGAGCATCGTATAACAAATCCATAAGCTCATAATTGTAATGATATGCAGCAATTACTACAAGAATTGCAGGGGTAATGAGTATGGAAAACGATAATTTTACCAATTGCTCCACCGATTCCTGATACCTTATCATTCGTGAAAACATCGGCAATAAAAGGCCCGCAAATAAAAATGAAAACATATTGGCCGAATCCAAAACACGGTAGGCCGAGGCATAGATTCCGCTTTCCAGTTTGCCGTCGGGCAGCATCCGTTCCAGCATTACGGCATCTACCCGATTGTAAAATGTCATCAATAACACCAAAATGGCAAAGGGAAATGATTTCTTTAATATCAGCATAAAGAAAGGCCAGTTCCATTTTAACTTTAAGAATCGGGCCTTACGCATCACAATAATTAACGTAATAATGGTGGTAATAAGATAAGATAGCGTTTGGGTATACACAAACCAATCTATCGTCATTGGCTTATCGGTTATGCCTCCCCAAAGCAGCAAGCCACAAAACAGTATCATCAGCGATCGGTCCATCACAGATATTATGCTGTCTGTCGAAAACAGATGCAATCCGGCCAAATTCGAACGCAGGTACATAATCATAAAGGCCAAAAACTGGTTGAGACCCATCATTACCAAAAGCTGCATTTGAAAAGCACTGTACCCAATAAAGTAACCAGCGGTAAGCGTTACCACCATGAATGCCACTCCCAACAAAAGCTTTAATACCAATATGCTCGAAAAATGCTTGGTTATCAGATGGTTGTTTTGTGCAATGTTCTTGTTGTTGAAATTGGTAATTCCAAAATCAAGCATAATATTCATCAAAAACGAAAAATTAAAGAGGGCGAAATACAGGCCGTAACTCTCGGTACCCACAACGGTTTGCACCTCTCGTTCAATACCAAATACCCAAAACGGCTTAATCAGTAGATTAAGTGTGAGCAACAGGGCTAGGTTCTTTATGAAGGTGCGTTGCATGGACTTTTAATAGTTATCTCAATCGATCGGCCGAGCGCACCAATTGTTCATCACGATAAATGGCCTTATGTGCCAAATATACCAGCACGATGGCCACAACAGGAAGCGCAGCCCCCCAGTTTGCCCAGGTAAAGCCCCTGGATGCCTCTAGGAAAAATACAAGCGCTAGTTCCGAGAATAATGCCCCCCCTGCTATTTTGCACATGAGCATTTGTCGTTTTCGGTTGTTAAACAGGAAAATTGAATAAAGTAAATTGGCGCTTGTAAGCAAACCGAGCGCTAAACCGAGCGTATTATCGGCAAAAATACCTTTGCCATGTGCACCGTATCCTAATGGCGCGTACATAAAGATAATGTTTACTGCAAGGGCGGCCAATAAGTAAAGGGACTGAATTCTTTGAATCATAATATATTAAAGGGGCGGCAAAAATACATAAGCCAAGCCGAATATTTTGATTTTTTTAATGAAATGCACTTTGTAAAAAAATATGTTGTAATATTGCCAACGAATTTGAGCCTTTAACATTATCAAATTCATCTTTCTTTTTCCGAACTCGATTCGGATCCCAAAAAAATTTTCATGTACACTATTCAGGAGCTTAATGCCAAATTAGTTGGCGAATTGCGTGAGATTGCCACAGAACTAAAAGTATCAAAAGCAGATTCACTAAAAAAGAATGAACTGATTTACAAAATACTTGACGAACAAGCTATAAAACCGGAGCTTGCTCAAAAATTAAGAAAGCCTCAGGCTGCGGTACCCCCAAGGCCAGCTGCTAAAAATGAGCCTCATGTAATGGCCAAAAAAGAAGCGCCATCCGAGGTTAAGCCAGAAACCGCCGATAATAAAAGCAAACGCCCTCGAAAAGCTACAGCTCAGCAAGAAATTAAAGTCGAAGAAAAGCTGCAAACAGCTCCTGCATCGACCTCGCCAGCAGGAAATAAAGATCCCAGAAAAAGGAGAAGCCCCGAACAGGAACGCCCAAAGGCTCTTAGCACTGAAAGTGCAAGCGCCGAAAATACGACAGGTACTCCTCCCCATAAAAGAGTGGTTTATGGAAAAGGCGATGGCAGTTTATCGAACTACCAGCCACCTGCACAGCCCGAAACACCGGCTACACCTCCAACGCCACCCGCGCAGCAGGTTGCACAACAGCCTTCCACGTCAGGCGTGGTGGCGCCTCAGCAACAACATCAGCACCGCGAACGCCAAAATTGGCAAGGTAACCGCGAACGCCAGCAAGGCTTTCAGCGTAATCCCAACATGCCCAATCGCCCAAATCAGGGAAATGTAACTCCCGCCGAGTCGAACCCCTTGAACGAGGCATTTAATAACGAAGATCTTTTGGTGAGCACCGAGGGAGTTATTGAACTTATTCCCGAAGGATATGGCTTTCTGCGTTCATCCGACTATAATTACCTGCCCTCACCCGATGATGTGTATGTATCGCAATCGCAGATTAAGCAATACGGCTTAAAAACCGGCGATACCGTTAACTGTTCGGTTAGAGCACCGCGCGAAGGAGAAAAGTACTTCCCTCTGGTTAAAATCAATCTTATCAACGGACGCGAGCCGGCTTCGGTACGCGACCGAGTTCCATTTGATTATTTAACTCCCATGTTCCCCGATGAGAAATTAAAACTCACCGGACACAAACACGGAACTTTGTCGACCCGTGTAATGGATCTTTTCACCCCCATCGGTAAAGGTCAACGAGGTCTCATCGTAGCGCAACCCAAAACGGGTAAAACGGTATTGCTTAAGGAAGTGGCCAATGCCATTGCCGATAACCATCCTGAAGTTTACCTCATTATCCTTTTGGTGGATGAACGTCCCGAAGAAGTTACCGATATGGCCCGCAGCGTGCGAGCCGAAGTAGTTTCCTCAACGTTTGATGAACCTGCCGACCGCCACGTGAAAATAGCCAACATCGTTCTCGAGAAAGCAAAGCGCATGGTTGAATGTGGGCACGATGTGGTAATTCTGCTCGACTCCATTACACGACTTGCTCGCGCCTACAATACGGTTCAGCCTGCATCAGGAAAAGTACTTTCGGGCGGTGTGGATGCCAATGCCTTGCATAAGCCTAAACGTTTCTTCGGTGCAGCTCGTAAAATCGAAAATGGCGGATCACTTACCATTCTTGCCACAGCGCTTATTGATACCGGCTCTAAGATGGATGAGGTAATCTTCGAAGAATTTAAAGGAACCGGAAACATGGAGTTGCAGCTCGACCGCAAACTGGCCAATAAGCGAATATTCCCTGCCATCGACTTAATTGCATCTTCTACACGACGCGACGATCTCTTGGTGGACAAAGAGACCCTCCAACGTATGTGGATTTTACGCAATCATTTAGGCGATATGAATACGGTCGAGGTGATGGAATTCATCCGCAGCCGCATGAACAATACCAGTAGTAATGAGGAATTCCTCATCACGATGAACAGCTAAAAAATGACTCCCGAAACCCGCGGTGCACTTTTCGTATTGGCCCTTTCGGTAATCTGGAAAACCTTGCTGCTGCTTACCGGCTGGGTGGATGGTTTTTTGGGTAAATTTCCGCTACTCGCTATTCTTGCCTTTTTGCTTATTGGAATGTTTCGCAGCATGGAGGCCCGACGCAAGCTTTCGTATCCCGATGGCATTGCCTTTCTTCCGGCCTTTAAAGCGGGAATGTCGGTAAACGCCTTGTTTTCGTTGCTCTACTCACTGTTCATGTACTTTTATCTTTTCGTGCTTGATACAGCATTCAAAATGCGCTTTGTAAACCAGCGTGTGGCCGATATGGTAAACGATAAAACGTCGCCCGAGGCCATAGAAGCCTGGAAAAAAAGCACTGCTTCGTTCCCTTTTGAGATGATGTGGATGCTGTTTACGTTTATTGGGGTTCTGGTAATCGGTACGTTTTATGCGGCAATGACCGCGAGAATGATGGCGCGGAAGTATCCGATTGGAAAACTGAAATAACAGGTGTAATTAAATTTCAATATTTACGGTACACGTCCCATAAGGCAGCCAGACAATTTACCCAGACGCCCCACCTAAAATTATTCAGCGCCTAACAGCCATTTGCAGGCCCGACTAAGTACAAAGCCTCACAAATCCCTGCCACACATTTGGCATTTTTGCTGTTTACAGGCACATGATGCGCATAGCCCATACATGCCGCTGCTGGTGCCCTTACCACACGATCCACACACCCCAATATCGTCGGTTACCGATCGGTCCTTGTGCGACGAACAAAGAAATCCACCGCCCCAGTTCTGGTTTGGGCACTCCACTTTAAACTTAAAACGCTTCCCTTTTTCGTCGTAATGCTTGGGTTTTCCGAGAGCCCGGTCACCTTTATAGGATTGCTCCGTGGCCAGTTTTCCATTTTCATGATAGGTGCGCCACAGTCCATCGCGCAAGCCCATGGCATACGTTTCCTCACGAATCAAAACGCCCTCTTCGTTCCAGTAACGACATAGGCCATTGAGAATGCCGGCTCCCGACATTAACTCATCATCAACTGCAAAGGACAAGTGACTTGGGATACTCGAATCCACATGTGCAAACGAAAGTTCTTTGAGCAACACGCCCTGTGCATTCCAATGCCGGTAGGTGTCAACCATAAAATCGTTTCGAAAAACTGCAGTACTAGCGGTTTTTCCATTTGCATAATAGCTGGTATACGGTCCGTCTAAAAGCAGTTTAGGTTCGGCTCGCTGGTTCGTCCACAAAAAGCTGTATTCCGATTCCAAGCCCCCAGCGCGATAAAAAGTACTGCGATGATAGCGATTGGTATCTTGGCTATTGCGCACTGTACGCGAACGAAGCGCTGTTTTATCGCTGTCGAAATATCGTTTTTCTTCGCCCATTACACGTCCATCGAGGAGGCTCAATTCGACATAGCCTTGATCGAACATCGGGAAATTCCCGGCAATGGAACCGCTGCTGTTAAATACCGTTTGCTTGCCATCCTCGTCCCAGGCCTCCACAATTTTATCCAATTGATTTGCGCGCACTATCCGAGCCTTCATCCGACCGGTTTTGGGATAATACAAATGAAGCGAGTCGTAATAGCTCGACCATTGGTTATCGGTAAAATGCACCTCACTCAGGAGACCTTCTTCGGTATAATGCTTCGACCAACCTATGTTTACACCATTTACGTAGTTAACCTCGAATTTGGGTTTTCCTGAAGGGAACTCACCATGCCAAACACCATGCGGAAATTCTTTCTCATCCAATTCGCCCGTGGTTTTTACTGCTCCGTTTTCGTAATACAACGATACCACTCCACAAATCTGACCCTTGCAATAATTCACTTCCAATGCAACCTGGCCATTGAGATGATACTTTCGCCAAGTTCCAACACGCATAAAATCTACCATTTGCCCTTCGGCCCACAGCACGCTGTCGATTTTCGGGTTACCCAGTTTGTCGGCAAAAAAGAACTCCCGATGCGTAAGCCAGCCCTTCACCTTACCGGTTCTAAATTGCGTGGTGCCGTGGGGAAAGTTGAAGCGAGCGCGGCTGCCTTCGGTCCAGTAGGTGCCGTTAAATGCCTCGTCGTGTTCGTAATGATTGGCATAATAGGCAATTTGCAGGAGCGAGTCCTCCCCTTGTTTTTTAAGCCAGAATTTGGTTTGAGCCGATGCTTGTTGGGCAAAAACTGAAGAAAACAGAATACAAAAAACAACTTTAATAAAACGCCGCATGTAAATGTAAAAGTAGCGCTAAGTTAAATCATCCTAACATTACTGTGTGGCACTTGGGATTGAGCACTGCAGCATTCTTATGGAATTAGGAATTGTTTGAGTAGGTGCTCAGGCTGCGCAAATTTATTCGACAAATAATCAACGCCAATGCGTTCAATTATCTTTGCATAACATAGAAATAACATTCTTTTGAAGCTCTATAATTTCTTTAAGGGCGTGATTTTCGCGACGGAGAAATTCGATTTCGAGTAATTGTATTTGCCCCAGATCGGGATTTAGTTCGGTATTAAAACGCTTAGAGAGAAACTGCTCATCTTCTGAAACCAGCGAGAGGCCAATGCGCCTTGAAATGTCATAATAGGTTAAGTCGTTAACCTTGCCGTTTTTTTCGATATACGAAATGAGCGACCGTGTTTTGGAGAGCATGCGAGCCAGCTCGGCCTGGCTTATGCCGAGCTCTTCTCTTCGCTTTCGTATGCGATCTCCACGATTCATAATACAAATGTGAAACACTGTTTGTAAAATATCTTCGACAATTTGCTTGACGTTCAAACACCAGGGGAAACAATACCAAAATAACCAATATTAAACCTTTGTGTATCATTATTTTACTTTTTACAATTCATATTTAGACAAAATTGTTTTGCAAATGTCAAATTTATGTCAAATATTTGCGCCGTTTATATATGTTTTAGTGCTTCAACCATTTGTAAGTTATTCAACTCTTTAAACATCTTTAGAGTTAATTAGATTTTTAAAACCTAAACCTCAGCAAAAAGCCTAGAAACTAATAAAATAAATCCAACAAAACCCAATCTAAATAACATGAAATTTGTCATTTTACTTTCTTTTTCCATAGTTTTATTGTTTCCTACCTCATGCACCTCCGTAAAGCAAATAGGTAAAATAAATATGATATCGAATCGCAATGTAGATTCAAATTTAGATTACGGATTAATTGCAAGCTATTCTGGCGGAACTAAACGTGAGTTAAAAAAATCAAGAGCACTCACGGTTGAAGATGCTGTTGACCAGACGGTTCGAAAAGTACCAGGAGGTGAATTTCTTATGAATTCAAAAGTATATTTAGTTAAGAATAAATATTTTGCGGTAGAAGGCGATGTTTGGGGTGTTAAAGCAAACGCAACTTACAGGGGCTTTAAAGTTGGAGATAAGGTTATTATTGATGGAGTATTAAATACCATTGCAACCATAAAGTCTCTTAAGGATGACAAAACGTGTTTTATTGAAAGAATTAATGGTTTAATAGAGGAAATTAAATATGACCGCTTGAGTAAAGCCGAATAACTCTCTCCACATTTTTATCACAAAATCTGGGTAAGGATAAAACAAATACCCATCATTTAAACAACTCTGCTTTCCCATCTACAGATACCGCTCGGCAATTTGTATCGCATTGGTAGCGGCGCCTTTACGAAGGTTATCGGCCACAATCCACAAATTGAGCGTTTTAGGATGGCTTTCGTCGCGGCGCAAACGCCCCACAAAAACTTCGTCTTTTTCGTGTGCGTTGAGCGGCATCGGATAGATGCGCTGTTCGGGGCGATCCATTAGCACAAGTCCTGGCATGGCCTGCAGTTTTTGACGTACATCTTCTAATTCAAAATCATCGAAAAACTCCACATTTACCGCCTCCGAATGTCCGCCAATTACCGGAATACGGACCGTGGTAGCCGTAATACCCATGCTTGGGTCGCCCAGAATTTTTCGGGTTTCGTTCACCATCTTCATTTCTTCTTTGGTGTAGCCGTTATCGGTAAATACATCTACCTGCGGAATTACATTTAAATCAATCGGGTAGGGATACACCATCTCGCCCTCCGTGCCGGTACGCTCATTCATAAGTTGCTGCACGGCTTTCACGCCTGTGCCGGTAACACTTTGATAAGTTGATACTACAATGCGTTTAATTCGGTAGGCATCGTGTAAAGGTTTTAGGGCCAGTACCATTTGTATGGTGGAGCAATTGGGGTTGGCAATAATCCAATCGTTGGGCCCGAGCAAATGCCCATTAACTTCGGGCACGATGAGTTTTTTATCCACATCCATGCGCCAGGCCGACGAATTATCGATAACCCGAATGCCGGCTGCTGCATACCGCGGCGCCCATTCAAGCGAAGTAGCGCCACCAGCCGAAAACAGGGCTATTTCGGGCTTTTGCCGTATGGCATCTTCATGCGAACACACCGAATAGGAGCGACCATTAAAAGATAGTTCTTTCCCAATCGATTTTTCGGAGGCTACAGGAATTAGCTCATCAATCGGAAAGTTTCGTTCGGCCAACACCTGCAACATTTTTGAACCTACAAGACCGGTTGCCCCTACTACGGCAATTTTCATATTTATTTGTGATTTTATTAAACCGAAATCAATTAATTTGCAATACAAATTTACCCATTCACACATTCATGCCTACCCCAATCCGATTAATTATTCTCATTTTGCTGTGCGTTTTCAATTTCTCTGCAAACGCACAACTGGTAGAGAATTTTTCGGACGGCGAAATCAGCCAAAATCCAACATGGGCAGGCGATACAGACGAGTTTATCGTGGATGCATCCTTATTGCTTCAGAGCAACGGCGATACCATCAGTTCAACGACTCGCGAAATTTACATCTCCACGCCATCCACAGCGCTGGTAAACGCGCAGTGGGAGTTTTTCGTAAATCCCAAGGTCTCCACATCCTCCAATAACCGCATGGATGTTTTTTTAACGTCAAACAGCGACAACCTTACCGGCGACAACCAGGGATATTTTGTACGCATCGGTGGTACCCCCGACGAAGTGGCCCTTTTCCGTAAAGATGGAGCAGGGGCTGAAAACTACGTAATAACAGGTGTTACAGGGTCTATTAATAGTTCGTCAACAAACCCAACTAAAATTAAAGTTACCCGAGATGTAAACGGTTTGTGGAGTTTGTATGCCGATTATGAAGGAACGGGCTTATTATTTAATCTTGTAGGTAGTGCCAATGATTTAACCTATACGAGTTCGACGCATTTTGGTTTGGTAGTGCGCTATTCCAATTCAAACAGGCAGAAATACTACATGGATAACATTGCCGTTGGAGACATTGTTGTTGATACACAAGCGCCTACAGTTTTGCAACTTAATGTGGTGGGGCCGCAGGAGCTCGAAGTGGTTTTTTCAGAGATTGTTGATCAAACAAGTGTCGAAAATGTGGGTAACTATTCAGCGGATGGAGGCCTGGGCCAACCCTTGGCGGCGGTGCGCAATAGTGCATTGTTTCAGCGGGTCAATCTTCAATTTGCAAATCCCTTTGCCCAGGGTCAAACGTACATTTTATCTCTTTCAAATGTAAACGATCTTGCCGGTAATGCGTTGGCCCCTGTAACTCTCAATTTTGTTTATTACAAGGCTAAGCCGTATGATGTGGTGATTAACGAAATAATGGCCGATCCTACGCCCGTGGTGCTTCAGCCCGATGTGGAATGGATTGAATTACACAACCGAACGGCTTTTCCGCTCAACCTTAAAGATTGGTTTATTCAGGTTAATTCTACCATTCGACCCATTACAAACACCGCAGTAATTCTACCCGATAGCTTTTTGGTTTTAAGCAATCTGGCTGGTTTTGAGGCGTTATTCGCTACAGCTGCTGTTACGGAGGTTGCCAGTTTTCCGGCCCTCACCAATACGGGCGCCAGCATTCGACTGCTCGATCCCGATTCGGTAGTGATCTCAGCGGTTACCTATAGCGACCAATGGTACAACAATTCGGTTAAGTACGAAGGGGGATGGTCGCTCGAACAAATTTCAGTTCTAAAACCGTGCGAAGGGGCGACAAACTGGACCGCCTCCAATCATCCAAGTGGTGCAACACCGGGCAGAACCAACTCGGTTAACTCCCCAATTGCAGATGAAAGCCTGCCCGAAATTGAGCGTGTGGTATTGTTGGCAAACGACACCCTCAGGGTTTTTTTCAACGAAACGGTAACCGAAGCTTCTTCGATGGAGCCGTTTTCATATATCATCGATAATGGGGTCAATAATCCTTTGTCGATTGAAACGTTTCCACCCGATTTCAAATCGGTAAAACTCACCCTGGCTGCGCCGCTTTTAGAGGGCGTAATTTATACCCTAACGGTTTCTTCGCCTATAAGCGACTGCTCGGGCAATATCGTTAATTCCAATATTACCAGACAATTTGCTATTCCCGAACCACTTCAGCCCGGCGACATCGTAATTAATGAAATACTTTCTGATCCTTCCGAAGAAGGGGTCGACTACGTAGAGTTAATAAATCGTTCGGCCAAAGTGCTGGATTTGGGTGAACTGTATTTAAGTAATGAAGACACCATTGGACAAACGCTTGAAGATGTTACTCCTATAGCCCCCGACCGCTATCTTTTGTTCCCGGGATCGTATATTTTGCTAAGCGAGGATCCCGAGAAGGTTAAAAACGAATATTTCCCAGAAAACCTCAACGCATTTTTAAAGGTTGAGGATTTCCCTGCCTACAATAATGAATCAGGAATTGTGGTGCTATCCAAACAAAACGACCCTGTTTACATCGATCGTGTTGTTTATGATGCAGAAATGCATTTTGCCCTGTTAAATTCTACCGACGGCGTGAGTTTGGAGCGCATTAATTTTGATCGGCCATCAGACGATCGAAGCAATTGGACCTCGGCAGCAACCGATCGTGAGTTTGGAACTCCGGGCTACCAAAACTCTCAGTTCGCTTCGTTGTTTACCCCTCAAGAGGGAGAACTGGAAATTAGGCCAGAAGTATTTTCTCCCGATAACGATGGTTATGATGATGTAGTTACCGCATATTACAGCTTTGAAAAGCCCGGCTTCACGGGTTCGCTTTCAATCTTTGATCAAAAAGGTCGCTTAGTAAAAACGCTTATAAAATCGGCACTTTTTGGTACGGAAGGAATCATAAGCTGGGATGGAATTACAGACAGCAACACGAAAGCCTCAATTGGTATGTATATTTTATATTTGGAAGCGTTTAATACCTCTGGCGCTATCGTTAAGTTGAAAAAGCCAGTTGTCGTGGCCAGTAAATTTTGAATTTTCGCTATGCAAAAACCTGAAATTCCCGCCAACGAGAACGAGCGATTGTCGGCATTACGCGCTCTGCAAATACTGGATACCTTTCCCGAAAAAGAATTTGACTCCATCACGGCATTGGCATCATTTATTTGTAAAACGCCCATTTCAATTATAAGCTTTATTGATGAAGGCCGCCAATGGTTTAAATCTATTGTTGGATTGGATGTGAGCGAAACAGAGCGCGAATATGCTTTTTGCGCGCATGCTATTAATAACCCCAACGAACCATTTATTGTAGAAAACGCTTTAATTGACCCGCGTTTTACTGAAAATCCATTAGTTACTGGAGGGCCACAAATACGATTTTATGCCGGAGCTCCATTGGTTACCTCTGATGGTATGGCTCTCGGAACACTTTGTGTAATTGATTCGGAACCCAGAGAAATAAATACCGAACAAAAGAATGCTCTTGAGGCTTTGGCGAATCAGATTATGATTCAGTTAGAACTTCGTAAAAAAATTATTGAGCACGAAGAGATGAAAATTGAACTTGAAAAAAGTCGTTATGAGGCCGAACGTTTTGCTCATTTGGTATCGCATGATATTAAAGCCCCGCTCAAAGGAATCTCAGGCTTGGCAGACATGGTTTCAATACTTATGCAACGAAATGAATTTGATCTCCTCAAGCAATCGCTAACTCAGCTTAAAGAAAAAGCCGATCACACCGTGAATCTGGTTGACGGAATTCTGAACCACAGCCTGTCGTTAGGTAATACCATAAACAGGGAATGGATAAATGCCAATATCCTTTTGCGTGAGGTTACTATGCTTTGCTCTGCTCCACACGTTGTACGTTTTCACAAAAAATCTGAAGTAACAGAGATTTTTACCGACAAGGTACTTGTTGAACAAATACTCCTTAATCTTCTCACAAACGCTATCAAGTATAATGATAAAGAAATTCCTGAAATTGAAATTTTAATAAGCGAAAACGAAGTCAATTATATTATTGAAGTTGGAGATAACGGTTGTGGCATTCCTGATACATTTCAAAGTAGAATTTTTGAATTGTTTCAAACACTCGGCCATAAAGACCGTTTTGGGAATTCAGGAACCGGTATTGGGTTAAACACTGTAAAAAAAATCACCGATAAACTCGATGGGAAGGTAGAACTGCATTCCATTCCAAATATTGGAAGCCGGTTCACAATAACTTTACCTAAACGTTAATTGGCTTCAACTGCTTTTCGCCGCTTTTGCGGTTCCGTTACCTCTAAAACTATCGGATTTTTAACGCTTTCGTTGGTTAATGCAATTTTAAGCACGTCTTTCATCTGGCTTACATAATGAAAAGTAATTCCATCCAGATAATCCGATTTTATCTCCTCCACGTCTTTGCGGTTCTCTTCCGAAAGAATTATGTGCTGAATGTTAGCCCTGCGTGCGGCCAAAATCTTTTCTTTAATGCCCCCAACAGGCAACACTACGCCGCGTAAGGTAATTTCGCCCGTCATCGCTAGTTTTGATTTCACCTTCTTTTGGGTAAACAAAGAGGCTAATGCTGTTAACATGGCAATTCCCGCCGATGGTCCATCCTTTGGCGTGGCACCTTCGGGCACGTGTATGTGCACATTATACTTACCAAACAATTCGGGATTAATTTTCAGATAACTTTCAGCATGTGCTTTCAGGTATTCGAGCGCTATTTGAGCACTCTCCTTCATTACCGTACCCAAATTACCCGTAAGCGACAATTTGCCCGAACCCTTGCTGGCAATGGTTTCAATAAACAATATTTCGCCTCCTACCGAAGTCCAAGCCAAACCAGTTACAACTCCTGCTGTATCGTTATTCTCGTATTTTTCGGAATGGTAGCGGGCAGGCCCCATTATTTTTGTTAATTCCTTATCACTTACGGTGGCATTTACATCCTCATCCATAGCAATTGACTTGGCAACGGAGCGAATTACTTTCGCAATTCTTTTTTCGAGCGATCGAACCCCCGATTCGCGCGTGTACTCCTCAATAAGTTTTTGCAGTGCCTTGGGCGAAATTTTAAATTGACTTTTCTTGAGTCCGTGTTCCTCAATCTGTTTTGGAATCAGGTGCTGTCGGGCGATTTCCATTTTTTCCTCAAGCGTATACCCCGAAACTTCGATGAGCTCCATGCGATCGAGCAGTGCCGGTTGAATAGTAGAGAGTGAATTGGCTGTAGCAATAAACATGGCTCGACTCAAATCAAAATCCTGCTCCACATAGTTGTCGTAAAAGCTGCTGTTTTGCTCCGGATCAAGCACTTCGAGCAGGGCTGACGAAGGATCGCCGTGCGCATCGCGCCCTACTTTGTCGATTTCGTCGAGCACAAATACCGGGTTTGCCGATTTGGCTTTTCGCAGGTTTTGGATAATCCTTCCCGGCATGGCTCCGATGTATGTTTTACGATGCCCGCGAATCTCTGCTTCATCGCGTACACCACCAAGCGACATACGCACATACTCGCGCCCCAAAGATTTTGCAATTGACTTGCCCAACGATGTTTTACCCACCCCCGGAGGACCATAAAAACATAAAATGGGAGAACGCATATTTCCTTTTAATTTTAGAACTGCCAGATATTCCAAAATCCGCTCTTTCACTTTGTCCATACCATAATGATCCTTGTCTAAAATTTTTCGGGCCCTTGATAAATCAAACTGGTCTGCCGTAAATTCGTTCCAAGGCAGTTCCAGCAGCAAATCCAAATAGTTGCGCTGCACCGAATATTCGGCCGCATTGGGGTTCATGCGTTGAATTTTGTCGAGCTCTTTGTAAAAGTGTTTTTTAACCGACTCGCTCCACAATTTTTTTTCGGCCTTTTCGCGCATTTCAACCACTTCTTCTTCAAACACATTTCCGCCCAATTCTTCCTGAATGGTTTTTAATTGTTGATGAAGAAAATATTCCCTTTGCTGTTGGTCAATATCAATTTTAACCTTAGTCTGAATTTGGTTTTTCAATTCAAGCATCTGCAATTCGCGGGTAATGTGCTGCAGTACCAGTTCGGCCCGTTGCTTGAGATCGGCCACTTCAAGCATCGATTGCTTGTGTGCTACATCGGCGTTCATATTGGATGAAATGAAGTTGATGAGAAACGAAGGGCTATCTATATTTTTAATAGCAAAACCGGCCTCAGAAGGAATATTAGGTGACTGCTTGATAATTTGTAGGGCAGTATCTTTAAGCGTAGATACTAAAGCGGCAAACTCCTTATCGTCTGACTTAGGTCGAATTTCTTCGAAAGGCGCAATACGTGCACGAAAATAGGGTTCTTCAGTTGTAATTTCCTGTAGGCTAAAACGACGCTTGCCTTGTATAATGGCGGTGGTATTTCCATCGGGCATGCGTAACATTTTTATAATCATGGCCACAGTGCCAATCTGATTTAAATCGGCCGCTGTTGGATCGTCGATATTAACGTCTTTTTGAGCCACTACACCGATTATTCGATCCTTTTTATTGGCATCTTTAATGAGCCGTATGGATTTATCTCTGCCAACAGTTATGGGAATAACTACCCCTGGAAAAAGTACGGTATTGCGCAGCGGTAAAATAGGCAGTTCGTCAGGAATATGTTCCAAGTTCATCTGCTCCTCGTCTTCGGCGGTCATTAATGGAATAAATTCCGCATCATCATCAATTATATTAGAGAAAGCAGCTTGGTCAAAAAAAAGATCACTCATAAATAAGGTGTCAGTATGGCAGTTTGTATGTGTAATTTTCTAAAGAAAATTATGAAAGCATTAAAGGTCAATAGATATGCCAAGTAATATAACGGTACTTAATTCTACGAATCAACGCCGACAACTTTTTTAGAAAACGGTGCCGATTAAATTACGCTTCTCCCCCAATTATCAGTACAATCTCGCCTTTGGGGGGTTTATTTGTAAAATGAGAAACAAGCTCATCAAAACTACCTTTTACACATTCTTCAAACACCTTACTTAATTCTCTCACAACAGCTGCTTGACGTGAAGGTCCTAAAATCAACCGACAAAGTTCCAGCGTTTTAAGTAAACGGTGTGGCGATTCGTAAAATACCACCGTACGTGTTTCGTTAAGAATATTAGTAATGCGTGTTTGTTTCCCTTTTTTATGCGGCAAGAATCCTTCAAACACGAAACGGTCGGTAGGGAAACCCGACACCACCAATGCCGGAATTAGGGCGGTAGCTCCAGGTAAACACTCCACATGTATTGCATTTTCTAAACAAGCCCTCACCAATAGAAAACCCGGATCGGAGATGCCCGGCGTACCAGCGTCGGATACCAAAGCCGCCATTTCTGAAGTTTTGATAAGTTGTAGCGTTTGCTCAAGCACTTTATGTTCATTGTGAAGATGGAAAGACCTAAGATTGGCCTTTACTCCATAATGCTGGAGCAGACGCATCGTGGTACGGGTATCTTCGGCAAAAACAATATCTGCGCTTTTCAATACTTCAAGCGCTCTAAGCGTAATATCCCCTAAATTACCTATTGGTGTAGGCACAAGGACCAGCCTGGCCATAGTTATTCCTGATGCAAATAGCGCCTGTTAAGCAATTCGGCTAAACCTTGGAACGATTTACTTTCGGGATTCCATGAATATTTGGTTTTTAATTCCTGGAAAAAATCTTCAGCTTCCATATAGCTGTCGAAATTGTTAAGCTTTTCGAGCGCCTCATTGTAATCGTTCACGTTGTTTTTGAACAATTCTTTGAGGTATAAGAACTTCTCGTTGATGCCAATGGCCGCTTTAATATTCGAAATTGGCTGGCGACTCACCTGACCAGCCACTGTTTTTTCGGCAGGTTTGGTAATTTTATCGTATAACGAAGTAGCCTTATCAAATAGGCTCTCTTTCTTTGGCTCGGATACAACAGGCTCGGGTTCGGGTGTTTTTAAACCTATTTTTCGTACCGTAGGAACAAAATCTTTTTGGCGCTCCTGAAGCAAATCAACCTTAGGACCAACCACTGGGGGATTTTCGGAGGGCAGGGCTACATTGGTGGCAATCACAGGATCTTGCACTTTCGGAGCAGAAGCAACTGTGCTTTCATCCTCCTTTGCTGATTCTTTTGCGGGCTCTTCAACCTTGGCCGTTTCCACAATCGCTGTCGTTTCCGATTTAACTGAAGCAGGCGCCGCCTGTACATTCGTTATTGCCGCTTCTGGTTTAGAAACGGGCTGAGCCTGGGGCGCAGCTTGTTCTGCAGGCTTCTCATTGCGTCGCTGCCACTCTGCTGCCGTTCGTAAGTCAAGAAATCCTTCGTACAAATCCCGAACATCTTTCAGAACCAGATCAATTTCCACTACGGGAATTTTTTCGTTGTACGATAATATGCGACCATATTGCTCTTCAAGCTTGATGAGCAAATGGTTAATTTCTTCTTGCATGCGGCGGACATCCATAATGATTCAATGTAAAAACAGACTGCGTTGCAATTTAATTAGATTTGTATTCTCTTTTGCGAATTATTTAAAGATATTTTTACCGTATTTCAACATGTTTTTGGAGAACACCATAAATCATTCAAAAAAGCGCGGATGGCTTGAAGTTATTTGCGGTTCCATGTTTTCCGGAAAGACCGAAGAGCTCATCCGACGCCTTCGAAGAGCACAGTTTGCCAAGCAAAATGTTGAAATTTTTAAGCCTGCGGTGGACACGCGCTATGCCGAAACTGAGGTAGTATCGCACGATTCCAATTCGATACGTTCAACCCCTGTAGAATCGTCGCAAAGCATACTTTTATTATCCAATGAGGTTGAAGTGGTGGGGATAGATGAAGCACAATTTTTCGACCTCGAATTGGTAAATGTTTGTAACGAACTGGCCAACCAGGGCATTCGAGTAATAATTGCCGGATTGGATATGGATTACCGGGGCTTCCCGTTTGGGCCCATGCCGGGCCTGCTTGCTACTGCCGAATATGTTACAAAAGTACACGCCATCTGTATGAATTGCGGCAATCTGGCTAATCATTCGCACCGCATCGACAGCAACAACAATAATCTCGTATTGCTTGGCGAAACCGATTCGTACACCCCACTTTGTCGCGATTGTTTTTACGACCTTAATCCTTTGCCCTACTCGGGCCTCAAAGGCGCCAAAGAACAATGAATGCCATTTCAATTAATGATATAACGCTTGCCAGTGGTGGGGCGCTTCATGCAAACGACCCTTCGAATACGGTCATTAACTCTGTAATGTTCGACAGCCGAAGTGCCTTTGCCTCACCCAACACATTGTTTGTTGCCTTGCGTTCAAAACGCAACGATGGGCACCACTATATCCAGGAATTGATTGACGCCGGTGTGTGTAATTTTTTGGTGGAATACATTCCAGAGTCGCTCAAACGTGCCGCTGTAAATTTTATTTGCGTAGAAAATACGTTGCTAGCGCTTCAAAAAATTGCCCAATGGAAACGGACGCAAAGCCAAGCTCGGGTTATTGCCATCACAGGAAGCAACGGCAAAACTATTGTCAAGGAGTGGCTCAATGCCATGATTAAAGAAGATTTTAAGATCTGCCGAAGTCCTAAGAGCTTTAATTCGCAGCTTGGGGTTGCCCTTTCGTTAATAAACCTGGAACCCGAGCATCAATTGGGGATTTTTGAGGCGGGAATTTCAATGCCGGGAGAAATGGATGCATTAGAACAGATGATTCGGCCCGATGAAGGTATTTTTACCATGATTGGTCAGGCGCATGCTGAGAATTTTTCCTCATTAAAGGAGAAAATAGCAGAGAAGCTCAAACTTTTTAAAGCCTGTAAAACGCTGATTTATTGCAGAGATCAAAGCGCTATTCAGGAACAAGTTTATGCCACATTTGAAGGCAAGCGCTTTACTTGGGGCCGCCATCCCGAATCTGATGTGCGCGTAATTCATGACGAGCAAGGGCTTGTTCATCTCGAGTTTTCTCAGGCATCGTTTCACTTTAAACTGCCATATTCAGATGCTGCCTCAAAAGAAAATATTTTGCACGTTATAGCCTGGATGCTCCTACACGGGTATTCACAAGACACAATCCAAGTCAGACTCGAAAAATTACAATCGCCCGAAATGCGTTTACAGATGCTTCAGGGCATTAATGATTGCTTGATTTTAAATGATTCGTGGGCTGCCGATCCCGATTCGATGCATATTGCCCTGCAGGCACTTGCCCAAATGAGCGGAGTGTTAAAACGTACAGTAATTCTTTCTGATATGCTCGAAACCGGTATACCCGAAGAGCAACTCTATGCACAAATAGGCCAGGAGCTAAACAATGCCGGCATTTCAAAAATCATAGGAATTGGCACCTCCGTGAGCAGGCTTTTTGATGCGTTCCAAGGCGAAAAGCATTTTTTTGGCAGCACACAGGAGCTAATAAACGCTCTAACCAGCCTCGACCTTAACAAAGAGGCCATATTGCTAAAAGGAGCACGGATTTTTGCTTTCGAGAAAATCGCTGCAGCGTTACAGCTAAAATCACACGAAACGGTTCTTGAGATAAATTTAAACCATATCATCCATAACCTTAACTACTATAAATCACTACTCCCTAAAGAGGTTAGGTGGATGGCTATGGTAAAAGCCTTTTCATACGGCGCCGGAACTTCTGAAATTGCAGCTGTTTTGCAGGCTGGCAGAATTGATTATTTGGCAGTTGCCTACGCCGATGAGGGTGTAGAACTTCGCAAAGCGGGTATTCGGGTTCCAATTATGGTGATGAGTCCAGAAACCGAGTCATGGAGCAGCATGCTTGAATACAATCTCGAACCTGAGATTTACAGCTTTAAAACACTGCGAGCCTTTATTGATTTGCTCGATCAAAGGCAGACCGACGAGAAACAAACCTACCGAATTCATATAAAACTGGATACCGGCATGCACCGCTTGGGCTTTGAAGCATGCGACATTCAAAAACTGGCTTCGATCCTGAACATGCGAAGCGATTTAGAGCTAGCCTCGGTGTTCTCTCATCTGGCGGCAAGCACAGAAGCTGAACACGATGCATTCACCAAAAAGCAGATTGCCGATTTTGTAGAAATGTGTCAATTGCTTCAAGAACTCACCGGGCGGAATTTTCTTAGGCATATACTCAACTCGGGCGGTATATCGCGGCATTCAAATGCACACATGGATTTGGTACGTTTGGGCATTGGCTTATACGGAATTGCCGAGGGCGGCCCGCAAAAGCAGTTGCTGCCTGTAGGACGACTTAAAACGGTTATTAGCCAGATTCGCGCAGTAAGTGCCGGTGATAGTGTAGGATACAGCCGCAGAGGTTGGGTAACACGCCAATCGCTTATAGCCACCTTGCCTATCGGCTACGCCGATGGTTTATCCAGAAAATTAGGCAATGGAAAATTTACATTTTCCATACGCGGGCAAATGGCTCCATCGGTAGGAAATATCTGCATGGATATGTGTATGGTAGATATTACCGATATTAAGGATGTTCAGGAGGGCGACACGGTTATCGTTTTTGAAAATTCAGATCAGATTCATTCTCTTGCTACTGCGGCCGAAACCATCCCATACGAAGTGCTTACCGGTCTGTCATCACGCATTAAGCGGGTGTATCTTCACGAATAAGCTATATTTTACAGCAGTAATTTTTGTCTGTCTAAATTTTATTTAAGTCTTGTGCTTATACTGCAACTTAAGATCATGTAGGAAAGAGCAGGTATGCTCTTTGTGGACGAATGAGCTTCAAAATGCAAAACTGCGTTTGCGTTCAAGGAATTGGAAAATTAAATTTAAAACTCAAGAATAGTGCTTAATCAGGCAAACCCATGATAGGGGTCTTGCCATCAGTAATAATTACCTTACTATTATTCGATTCACTCAAATTCATAAATGCTTCAATCGATTTATATTTTAGAATCGTTGGGGTAAGGCTTGCATTCATTAGCTCGTTGGCTTGCTTAATTCCCTCGGCTTCGGTAATTCTTGCCGCTTTTTCACCTTCGGCACGTAAAATATCGCTTTGCTTCTTGCCTTCAGCAGCAATAATTGCAATTTGCTTTGCTCCTTCGGCTTCAATTACTTTACGTTGAGCATCTTTGGTCTCACGCTGAAGAATAAACTCCATACGTTGGGCATCTTGCTCGGCCTGCAATTTATCTTCAATGGCTTTAGAGAGACCAGCAGGTAACGTTATGTTTTTCATTAACACTGCTTCGATGATGAACCCTCTCGGTTCAAGCACTATCATCATTTGATCCCGAATTTCTTTTTCAATTTTTGAGCGCTCAGCACTGTGCATATCTTTTGCCATAAAACGCGCACAAACATCGGCAGATGCACTTCTAAACACCGGAAGAATGATAACTTCTTCAAAGTCTAGCCCGATAGTTTCAAGCATTTCAATTGCTGAGTTAGACTTAATGCGATATAGAATCGAAATTTCTGATTTAATGGTTAATCCTTCTTTAGAAGGCAGACCCGTTGAAATTTCAAGATTTACCGTCCTCACCGGAATCTTAATCACACGGGTAGTTATGGGATTAAATACCACTAAACCTGGCGATATGGCACGCTTACCTACCTTGCCTAATCGACGCTTTACACCTACCTCACCTTGGATGATACGTGTACACGAAGATAAAATGGCAGCAACACACAGAATTGAAATTATGGAACGGAATTTCATAGGGCTTTTTTATTAAACAACAAAAAACCAAAGGTGTGGTTCTTAAAAAGCTTCCGTTAGGGATAGAACCCCAAAAGCACTGAATACAATCAACCCATCAATCTTTAAGCCTGAATAATGGAATTTTCAGCTATGAATCAAATGAATGCATCACGAAATACGAGAACCTATTTCTCGCAAGCAGTTGGAAATACTACCCCTTCAAGGCTTCTGCCCCACCAACAATTTCCAAAATTTCGTTGGTAATGGCGGCCTGTCGTGCTTTGTTATAACTCAAACGGAGCTCCTTCAATAACTCCTTCGCATTATCTGTTGCTTTGTTCATAGCCGTCATTCGGGCGCCGTGCTCGGCTGCATGCGAATCGAGCACCGCCTTGTACAATTGTATCTTTAGCGATTTAGGAATAAGCTCGCGTACAATCTCTTCTTTGTTAGGCTCGAATATGTAATCAATCGATGCCGATTTAGCATCCGTGGTAGTAGGCGGCAAAACAGGCAGGAATTGCTCTTCAGTGGGTATTTGCACCGCTGCATTTTTAAAGCGATTGTATACCACAACCACCTTGTCGAATTCGCCCGCTGTATAACCTTGCATAATACGTTCGGCAACGGGAGCTACTTTATCAAAACTCAAACCGTCAAACACCTGATTATGGCTACTAATCACGTTCATTTTTCCACGAGTAAGAGCATCTGTAGCTTTCTTTCCAATGGTAATGTAGGATACGTTGCCTGCTTCATGTTGCGCCCTATACTCATTGGCAACTAAATTACGGGCAGTTTTAAGGATATTGCTGTTAAAGGCCCCCGCCAATCCGCGGTTTGAAGTAATTGCAACAATAAGGATTTTATTAGGCTCACGTTGAATCGAATAAGCCCCACCTTCAGAAGCATCAACGTTACTGCTTAAGTTACCCAGAATTTCTTTTAGCTTTTCGGCATAAGGCCGCATTTGTGTAATGGCATCCTGAGCCCTACGGAGCTTTGCTGCCGACACCATTTTCATGGCACTGGTAATTTGCTGCGTAGAGTTTACCGAAACAATTCTATTGCGAACTTCCTTTAAATTGGGCATCGTTCAGAAATTTAATTCTTTTATTTAACGTACTTCGAAGCTACTTCTTTGGCCACCTCATCAAGAACTGCGGTAAGTTCGTCGGAATATTTACCAGCTTTGAGATCTGCTAGCGTTGAAGCATACTGCGTGCGCAGAAGTGTAAGGTAATTAGCTTCAAATTCTTTAACCTGATTCACAGGAACACTACGCAACAAGCCTTTGGTTCCGGCATAAATTATAGCAATTTGTTCTTCCACCTTAAAAGGTGTGTACTGAGGCTGCTTTAGGATTTCAACGTTACGCGCTCCTTTGTCGAGAACGAATTTGGTAGCGGCATCAAGGTCGGAACCAAACTTAGCAAATGCTTCAAGTTCGCGGTATTGTGCCTGATCTCCCTTTAGGGTACCGGCCACCTTCTTCATCGACTTAATTTGTGCATTACCTCCCACACGCGATACCGAGATACCTACGTTAATGGCTGGACGCACACCCGCGTTAAACAAGTTCGACTCAAGGAAAATCTGCCCATCGGTAATCGAAATTACGTTGGTTGGGATGTATGCCGAAACGTCGCCCGCTTGAGTTTCGATAATCGGCAGAGCGGTTAATGATCCACCGCCCTTTACAAGATGGCGGATAGACTCGGGCAAATCGTTCATCGCTTGTGCAATGCTGTCGGTAGCATTGATTTTTGCGGCACGCTCCAACAAACGGCTGTGTAGGTAAAATACATCGCCGGGATATGCCTCACGCCCGGGTGGACGACGAAGAAGCAATGATACCTCACGATAGGCCACGGCCTGTTTAGACAAATCGTCATAAACAATCAATGCCGGACGACCGGTATCGCGGAAATATTCACCGATGGCAACTCCAGCAAATGGAGCGTAGAACTGCATTGGTGCTGGGTCAGAAGCGGTGGCAGCCACTACTACGGTGTAAGCCATCGCTCCGTTTTCTTCCAAGGTTTTAACAATATTGGCCACAGTTGAACCTTTCTGACCAATGGCAACATAGATGCAGAATACAGGCTGTCCGGCGTCAAAAAATTCTTTCTGATTGAGGATGGTATCAATACACACCGCAGTTTTTCCGGTTTGGCGGTCGCCAATCACCAGCTCACGCTGACCGCGGCCAATAGGTATCATCGCATCAATGGCTTTGATTCCGGTTTGAAGCGGTTCGTTTACCGGCTGACGGTAAATTACACCGGGCGCTTTACGCTCTAAGGGCATTTCATATACCTCACCTTTGATAGGTCCTTTTCCGTCGATGGGCTCACCAATGGTGTTTACCACACGACCTACCATGCCTTCGCCAACTTTAATGGAGGCAATACGGCTGGTACGGCGAACTACATCGCCCTCTTTAATATCATTTGAGGCACCGAGCAATACAGCACCTACATTGTCTTCTTCCAAGTTTAAAACTATACCTTGAAGACCGTTAGCAAACTCAACGAGCTCGCCCGACTGTACATTGTTTAATCCGTAAATACGGGCAATACCGTCGCCCACTTGGAGCACAGTACCTACTTCTTCGAGTTGTGTATCGGTTGTGAAACCTGAAAGTTGTTGCTTAAGAATTGCAGAAACTTCTGCGGGTTTAATTTCAGCCATGGATTCTTGGTGTATAGGTGAGAAGTGAACGGGTCACAAAATCAAAAGTCTTTTACGTATAGGTTTTTATCAAATTCACGACGCAGCAACTGCAGGTCGCGCTGCAAGGAGGTATCAATCTGTTTATCGCCAAAACGCAGCACAAAGCCTCCCAAAACAGAGGCATCAGTTTTTACTTCCAATACCACTTTATGATGCGTATGTTGTTCAACCAATGCGATAATTTTTGCCTTAAATGCCTCATCAACCGGAACAGCAGTAATAAGCAGTGCTTCCTCGATATTGTTGTTTTCGAGATGTAAGCGCACATATTGGCGGGCTATTTCCTCCAAATGCATTTCGCGGCGTTTGCGAGTAATTAAGTTGAGAAATGCCAGCGTGGTAACTCCCAGCTTTCCTTCAAAAATCATATTCAGGATATCCGCTTTCTTGTCGGACTTTATTATCGGACTTTGTAGCATCAAGGCCAGGTCGCGGTTTTCGCCGATGGTTTGTCCCAACAAGAATAAATCCTGATACACGGCATCCAATTCATTACGCTCAGCGGCAAGGCTGTATAACGAACGGGCATAACGTATGGCTGCTTTGGTTCCGTGCATGGCGCTTAGTTAAGTTTTACTTCAGAAACCAATTTATTAGCTAATTCTTTCTGCTTTTCATCGCTCGATAAATTTTCGCGAATCAGCTTTTCGGCAACTTCGATGGATAAGGTTGCAATTTGATTTTTGAGCTCGGTTACGGCAGCCATTTTTTCGTTGTGGATGCTCTCGCGAGCAATCGCCAACAATCTGTCGGCTTCTTGTTGAGCTTTTGTTTTAGCCTCAGTAACAATAGCATCTTTAGCTTCACGCGCTTCTTTTAACATTTGATCGCGTTCGTTACGAGCTTCCTGAAGGATACGCTCGTTTTCGGCCTTAAGTCCGCTCATTTCTTCACGTGCTTTCTTCGCAGCGTCCAATGCATCTTGTATGCCTTGTTCACGATCTTTCAAGCCCTTTAAAATAGCAGGAAATGCAAACTTCCACAGGATAAAGAAAATAATACTGAAGCCGAGAAGCATCCAGAAAACAAGCCCAATTGCTGGTTTAACTAATTCCATTTTTTAATGTGTTTCTTAAAAGTTACATCATGTTTTTAAAATTCTGTCCTGCAACCAACCGTTACAGGACAGAATAATTTTTTACCCGAATACTACAAGCATGCAGGTTACCAAACCGATAATTGCAGCACCCTCTACAAGAGCAGCTGTAAGAATCATGTTGGCACGGATGTCGTTGCTGGCTTCAGGCTGACGAGCGATAGATTCCAAAGCGGAACCACCGATACGACCAATACCTAAACCTGCACCGATTGCAGCCAAACCTGCACCAATACCTGCTAAACCGGCAGATAAAGTAGCTTCAAGAAGAATTGATGTTAACATGGTGTTTATTTATTGAGGGATTAAAAATTCAGCATTAATGATGATGCGCTTCTTCGTGATGATGCTCCTCAACCGCTGCCCCGAAATAGATGGCAGAAAGTAAGGTAAATACATACGCTTGAAGGAATGCAACTAGGAGTTCGAGAAAGCCCATAAACGCATACATAAGCATGCTGAAAATGGATATTCCATAAGCCCCACCAGCTCCAAAGGATTCTTTGAAAATAAAAATCATACTGATGAAAGCCAACGCAACAATATGTCCGGCAGTGATATTGGCAAAAAGACGAACCATCAATACAAACGGACGAAGCACTACACCCAAAATTTCAATGGGAGTTAAAATCAACAAAACCCCTTTGGGCACACCGGGCATGGCCAAAATATGCGTCCAAAAATTTTTATTGGTATTGGCCATCTGAATTAGGAAGGTAATTGTGGCCAAGGTAAGCGTAACAGCAATATTGCCCGTTAAGTTGGCTCCTCCCGGAAAAAAGGGGATCAATCCTAAAAGGTTGTTTAGAAATATAAAGAAAAATACCGTTAGCAAATACGGCATAAACTTCTCGTATTTGTGTCCGATGCTGGGCTTGGCCACATCATCGCGAATCATGATAATAAGAGGCTCAATAAGCGATTGCAGGCCTGAGGGCGCCATTCCAGCACGTTTACGATAAGCCTTGGCAACCGTAAGCATAATGAATACTAACAAAAATCCACTAAAAAATATTACCGCCACGTTTTTAGTAATCGAAAAATCAATCAGGCTGGCAGTAACGGCTTCGTCGATAGAAGCACTGTGAGCGTCTACCGATTCATTTTCTTTAACGGCCACTAGAGTATATTTTTTCTCACCTTCCTTGCGGTGCAACATATACCCTTTGTAGGTATTGTGCCCATGATGAAAATTGGACGACATAAAAACATCCAAACCTCTCGACGAATATGCAATAACAGGAAGCGGAATTGATACCGCGTGATCGCCCTCACCCCATAAATGCCAGTCATGCGCATCGAGAATATGCTCGAAAATCATATCTCCGGCATTGAAACCACTTTCTTGCTTCGCCTCAGAAGCCTTTGTAGAAAAAGGCATCGAAAGAAGTATAGTGAATAAAGCTAAAGAGAGAAATCGGTTATAAAATAATCCTGCTTGCGACATCGAAAAAGAGGTTCTCAAAAGTTGGCGCAAAGGTAGAAAAAGAACCCAAAGGATAAACAGAAAAATTATTTCTTGTTAAGAAAGACCCAAATTCATCGCATGGCAATGAATATCAATCAAATGGATAAACCAATTTCGGGAATTAAACAAAATAATTAAGACAATACTTCTACATTAGACTAAAAAGCGTTGCTCAATTTCTGCCTTAGAGAAAAGAGTTCAGTAATTGCCCGAAATGAATGTTTAGCGAACAATATTTAGCTTAAACATCGTTTTGCCGGTGTTAACCAAGTACAGTCCTGCGGGTTCATTTTCTAGATTAATCACAAATTCTCCGGATCCGTTTACAGGTATTGAAGCTACAACTCTACCACTTAGGTTGATAATTTTAAGCTCCTTACACAACAGATCAGTATTGTACCAGCGGAAAACGCCTGTTGATGGATTTGGGAAAACGATGATGTTATCAGGATTTAAGGACTGGCTTGTGGTTGGGCTAATGGAATACGAAAATTTATTGATTGTCCATGCGCTGCTGTCATTAACCGATCCCAAGTTATTGGAATAGAATACCTGATTGCCTGCATATACCAGGCTTTGTGGTAAGGTTTCGAGGTTTTCAGGGACATAAAGCGTACTGTTTACTGATCCATCAGGAGTTAGTACCGAATAAAATGCCCCGGCATTTACATTGGCATTCGCTGCAGATACAATGATATTACCCAATTCGTCGGACGCAATCTTACCGCTGTAAAAATTGTCTTCGGTATCGGCCTGAGACACCCCATCGGTCAAATAGTCCCATTGATAAACCCCGTCAGCACCAAATTTTAATAGCAAGGGTCTGATTTGGATAACACTTCCCGAGGCTATTCGTTGCGAAATTGGCGTGTTTGTCTCCAGCGCGATGCCTCCACCTCCTTGCGATAAAAGTCTGTCGAAATACACCAGAACATTATCGTTTGCATCGATATGCAAATCAGACATGGCGTACGAATAATCATTTACCCAGTCAAGTTCTTTTATCGCGTGCCAAATTTCATTGCCATCAGTATCAATTCGGAACAGATGCAAATCAACATCTGTAAAGGTGTTGTAATCCTTAAAATATGCGGCAAACAGGAAGTCGCCATTTGAGAATCGTATCGGGGCGAAAAAATTTCCTTCCCCGGTATAGCCCGGAACGTGATGTACAATTTCCCAGCGTTGGTTAAAGTTTGCATCAAAAGACACAAGTCTTATTGTGTCGAGCGTTTCGGCGTTTGCATACACATTCCCATTTTCATCTGTAGCTATTCGGTAGGTTTCAAAGTTTTGAATCCCAATATCTTTGCTAAGCAACAACTCCCCATCCAGCGAAAAACGGTACAAGTATGGTGTAGGTTGGCCGGTTAGCGGAGAATCTTCGCGCCCCGATAAAATAAGTTCAGACTCACTGTTAGAAAATACCGCATCAATAAATCCAATGTCGCCAGATAGCAAGACATAGTTGTTGGAAAATTGCAGCGAACCATCAGCGTTTATTCGGGTAATAAAGCCGGCGCCATTGGGCGAAGCGGCCTGTGCACCAGCCTGAAAGGCCATCCCATCGGATCGTATTGCAACTGCTGTAGGATTCACAAAAGAACAATTCGTGCAAAAATTGGTTTGTTCATGTTCAAAATTCCAAACCGTTTCACCTGTGTAATTTACTTTCCAGCCTTGCTGAAGACCATTCGACTGGTCCCAGTTAAACACAGAGATTCCATCCTGAAGCAAGCGTATTTCGCTCTTATACAATGGACTGAAATAGGGCGTTGTGGCCGACCATTCTTGGGTTATCTGAGCCTTTAACGAAGAATAAATAAGTACTGCAATACTCAAAAAAAGTTTGGTGCATTTCATAATATTTGTATTTAATCAATAGTGCAAAATTATGTGCTGGTTGGGTATCTTGTATCCCTATTTCTAGTGATGTTTAAAATTGAGATTGATTTGGAAACAATAATTGGTGTAACCACGTATTTTTGCCCGACCATTTTGAAATTTCTCCCATGCAAATGCTTTCACTAATAGAAGCTTTCCCGCAACAACTTTCAGAAGCCATTGAAATAGCGCGGAATAGCTCCTTGCGAGATTTACATTCTATTCCCCATCAGGTAGTCATTTCTGGTCTGGGAGGATCGGGAATTGGTGGAACCATTGTTGCCGAGTACGTAGCCCACGAAGGGAAGATACCGGTGTATGTGTGCAAAGAATACCATTTGCCCGCCTGGGTTAATGAACATTCGCTTGTTATTTTGTCATCTTACTCGGGTGATACCGAAGAAACGCTTTCAACCTTTCAACAGGCAGTTGAACGAAAGGCACAGATAATTTGCATCAGCTCGGGCGGAGCCATTTCGAAACGGGCCAAAGAACAAGGCTTCGATTTGATTCAGATACCGGGCGGTAATCCACCGCGCGCTTGCCTGGGCTACTCGCTCGTGCAGTTGCTCGGAATTTTTGAGCGCTACGGATGGATTGAGAATGCGCTGCAATCAGTTGAAAACGCCCGCAAACATATGGTCGAAAAAACGGTTTCATACCAGCGCGAAGCCGAGGCTATTGCCAAAGCCATTGCGTATTCGACCCCAGTAATTTATACTTGTGCTGGATACGAAGGCATCGCCATCCGTTTCCGCCAGCAGCTCAACGAAAACTCCAAAATGCTCTGCTGGCATCATGTAATTCCCGAAATGAACCACAACGAACTGGTGGGATGGGCCGATAAAAACCCTAAAATAGCGGCGTTGTTTTTCCGCAACGACGATGATTTTTACCGCAGCGCTAAACGCATGGACATTTGTCTCACCATTATATCATCCAAGGCCGGAAAATTCCTCGAAATTAATTCGGAGGGCAACAACCGTCTGGAGCGCATGCTTTACTGGATTCATCTCGGCGACTGGATTTCATGGTTCGCCTCTGTTGAACGCAGCGTTGATGCTATGGAAATAAACGTCATCAACCGATTGAAATCCGAACTTGCCAATTTGCAATGACCTACGGAAATCCGAACAGGGATGTAAAACTCATCCGTTTAGGCTTAGCCGATTATCAAAAAACATGGGATTTTCAGCAGCAACTGTTCGACGAAATTGTTGAAGTAAAACTCCAGAACCGAAACAGCGTCGAACAAAAACCAACACCCAATTACCTCATTACCTGCGAACATCCCTTGGTATATACGCTGGGAAAAAGTGGTTCAGAAGAACATCTGTTGCTCGACGAACAGGCACTGGCCTCTATTAATGCTTCGTTTTATAAGATAAACCGAGGCGGCGATATCACCCATCACGGCCCGGGCCAATTGGTGGTGTATCCGGTGCTTGATCTTGAAAATTTCTTCACCGATATCCACTTGTATTTGCGCCAACTCGAAGAGGCCGTAATTCTCACACTTTCGCGATTTGGAATTACTGCCGAACGCTACGAAGGATTCACCGGTGTTTGGATTGACAGCGACAAACCTACGGCCCGTAAAATTTGCGCTATGGGCGTAAAATGCGGGCGTTGGGTAACTATGCACGGGCTGGCATTGAATGTTTCGAACGATTTGTCGTTTTTCAATCATATAATTCCATGTGGCATTACCGACAAAGCAGTAAGCAGTATAGAAAAGGAATGCCCCGCCAATATACCCGGCAGCCTAGAAGTAGAACAAGCGTTAATACATAACATTAGTCAATTATTTGGGATGAATATCATGTATTGAATTTAAGTGGCATAAGGTTTGATTTTCGGTCTCGAAATTCAACACTATGAAACGGCGCATATTTCAATTACTGATGGCGCTTACACTAAGCACATCGGTGGATTCGCAGAGTTTAATGCCATACAAGGCTTTTAAAAGAGGCGAATATTTAAACTACAGTGTTCGATATGGTTTTGTTGAGGCCGGAGAGGCTTCGATTCGTGTAACCGAAGATAATTTGAAGTTTGCCGACCGGTCTACATTTCACGTAGTAGGAACAGGCAAGTCAGCCGGGACCTTCGATTGGTTCTTTAAAGTGCGTGATCGCTATGAATCGTATGTGGATGAAAATACTCTCCTGCCCGAATTTTTTATTCGACATGTAGATGAAGGTGGATTTATAATCAATCAGAAATATCGGTTTTATCAAAACAACAAAAATGTACGGGCCAGTCGTGACGGTACGGATAAACCCCGCAACATTAAGGACAAGTATTTTAATGTGCCAGCCAAAACGCACGACATATTATCGGCCTTTTATTTTGCCCGTAATGCAGATTTTGGAGCCATCGAGGCGGGCAAAGTACTTAATGTAGTTACTTTTTTTGATGAGGAATTGTTCCCCATGCAGCTTAAAATTATTGGTAAAGAAGTTATTAAAACTGATGCTGGTAAAATACGATGCATCAAATTAAGGCCCTTGCTGCAAAAAGGACGCGTTTTTAAAGAAGAGGAAGATCTTACCGTTTGGGTAAGCGACGATCGCAACCGCATACCTGTTCGTTTGCAGGCCGAGGTGCTAGTGGGTTCCATAAAAATGGATCTTAAGAACTACGAAAACTTGGCCCATCCGCTTGCATTTTCGAAATAAAATTCCAAACTTAAGTTTGTTTCTATACATGCCGGAGTAATTTTGCTCCGGCTTTTTTATGAATTTGAAATTAATCGTATTGCTTTTTCTCTGTTTTGGAGCCTATACGGTACAAGCGCAGCATAGCCATGGCGGTGTTCATGCAAATAATGCAGCACATCGTGCTTTTAATAACGCCTTGTTAAAAGGCAATCACCAAAAGGCTGCAGCAATCTTGAGAAGAAGACTTTACCGCTACGATCGGCGCAAATTACTTACGGGCGATTTTGATAAGTCTGCATTTGCTGTAGCTAAAACATTAGAATGGCTGAGTATGCAACCCAATGTTAAGCAAATAGTTGCAGATACTTGCGGGGTTCACATTTGCATTTGGCCCGGATGGGTCGATTATAGTATTATTGCGAAAAGCGATACCGGATGGGTAGAATACGGCTATACGGTGCAGTTGGGCCGCACTCATCGAATCGGTTATTGGGCGGGCAGCTGGTGGCGGCATCGGCCTAAGTTTTTGTATTTCAAACCTGAACAGGGTCGTTTAGCTTCATTTTTAAACAATTGTAAAGTTGAAGAAGACAATAATCGAAGAGCGCTTAATGATAATCGTTTACGTTTTAATGCCGATCACGGACGCTTAAATTGGTCGGTAAACGATGCCCCTAAATTTGAGGACTCCGAGCATAATACGCTCCGTTTTAAGCTTGAACTCGAAAACCTGAGTACAGATACACTTAGACTGGCCTATCCTATACATCAAAATGCCGGTAAAAAACTAGTTTACCTAAAGTTTCACGACGCGATTAAGCCTCAGAGCTTTGTAGAGCTCCGCAACATCGAACTTATCCTCAACGAAGATTTAAAAGGGCCCGACACCTTAGTTCTTGCTCCGGGCGAGCGGTTTAGCCAATGGCATAGCTTTAATGATGAAATAAATGCCGATGGCAATTTGCTGGCATCACATAAAATACATGAACTACCGACCGGGAAATACCGCATTCAGATTATTTACAACCCACCCGAATCTAGCGCCGGTGATTCCACCCTGTGGAGGCCATCCTATGATAGTATTTCTGCATGGCTGCCTTATATATGGCAGTACAATAAACCTGAAATACCCGACACGTTTAGCATTACAGGTGAGGTTACTGACGGCCCTTCTGAGTATGAAACTGAATACGATTTTAAAGGCGAGTACATTAGCAGAATAAAAATTTTAGCATCGGAAGATATTTCAAGTATTAATATTGGCGATACCATTGCATGGAAATTCAAAGCCGAAAGCAGGCTGCAAAACACAGGTCGGCCACTTTCTCTGGAAAAATTTCAAATTACGGGAAACAAAATTTGCCTCGTCATCGACCGCAATTATCCCGGGCAAGCACTTAGAAACAAAGGCTATAAGCTTTTTGCCATTTTCAAGAACGATGTAAAGCTGCGCCCTGATTAGCAATCAACCTCTATCCATTAAGAGATAAATATTCGTTTTGTAATTCCGATTTTGGGAGACAATGACCTA
>JBKCHQ010000175.1:0-10783 GCA_046302715.1 Bacteroidia bacterium
CCACCAGGTCAAGGTTAAACGCCGATGGATTTTGATGATGATGGTAATTGCCCATGGCAGGATGCCCTTTGATACAATCGAATCCAACACGTTCGGCTACCACAGCATCCCTGTTCCACACATTATCGCCCGGAGGGCCAAGCGGACCGCCGCCTAAGCTTTGGGTGGAGTTGCGCCACGAAACACCATCGCGGTAATCAAACAAGGCTACACCGTTAATAAATGCTCCAATGTTTCCTCCATTGGTAGGCGTTGCCGTACCCGTATTTTGCTGTGGATTTAGCGGGAATTTAAAATAGCCCGATTGCGGTTGTGCAATTGACGGATTGCCGTCTAAGAAGGGTCCCGTTGGGTAGGCTGGAATGCCGAAGCTAGCCACATACACCCAATTTGTTGAGTATTGAACACTCTGCACATTGGCAGCCGTAGCATCCTGAATAGGCGTAGGATTGTTGTCTACGTAGTGACTACCGGTTATTCCGCTAAGATTTTGTAGCCAGGAAGTAATGGCAGGGCTCAATTGCGCCTGTGCACCAAGAGACGCTCCTATTAATAGCGTGAGCAAAGTTTTTTTCATGGGTTATTTATTGGGTTTTAACAGGGTGTTTCGAGGAAAAGCATATTGGGGATTATATACAAAGGATGAGTCGTTGAGGCACAGCAGAAATGCAATAAGATCGGTGCGTTCAGCTGAATTGAGCTGAAATCCTTCGCCAATGAGCTCGTCGGTATTGCCGGTGTTTCCTGCAGGAGCCGAATAATGCCGCAGCACTTGATTTAAATTATCGAACCGCCCGTCGTGCATGTAGGGATAGGTATAGCTAAGATTGCGTAAGGATGGGATTTTAAAACGATAACGGTCGATAGTTTTTAAACTTACGGCTACTCTTCCGCTGTCTTGAAGATTGGTGTCAACCGCCAATCCATTGTTTCTAAATTCGTTTGCAAAGAATAAGGGTTCGGTATGACAGCCGTTGCAGTGCTTTTGAAACAAAGCATACCCTCTTTGTTCCTGCTCATTAAATGCGGCTTGCCCATGTTTTACACGATCGTATTTCGATTGCCAGCTTCTTAAGTTCAGAAGAAAGCTTCCCAAGGCATGCAAAAAGTTTCGGGAATCCAGCACCCGAGTACCATAGGCCGCTTCGGATAAGTCTTGGTACAATGTACTTTCGTTAAGCTTGTGTAATGTTGCGGCTAAGGTGCTGCCCATTTCGTCGGGGTGGCTTAGGGGTGCTAATGCTTGCATTTCGATATTGTTTACGGCACCATCCCACATAAATTCCTTTTGCCAGGCCAGATTAAACAGGGCAGGCGCATTGCGTTTTCCTATACGGTCGTTGATGCCGTGGCTGGTGCGGTGGTCGCTATGTGCAAAGCCGTTGTACACCGAGTGGCAATTAGCACAAGAAATGCTACCATCGGCCGATAGTATGGGATCGTAGAACAATGCACGCCCCAATTCAATCAGTTCTTGGTCGCTGTGAGTGTTGGGTAATGACTTCAGGGGTTGAGGAAAATAGTCGGGAGCTACTTCCTGCTCAATCAAAGTTTGAGTGCCAATACCTGTTAAGGCCAACAGCAGAATCCAAAAGGCTTTCATGGTTCTAACTTTATAGCATCTGTAATGATTTCGGCCATTTTGCGTGCCTGTGGACCGGGCGACATTACCGAAGGTTTATTTAAGAACACCTCCGATTCCAGCAGCGTATCTAAATAAAAGCGCAGGGTGTTGCATCCCGTTTTACGGCTAAATCCACGTGCGATTATACATTGGTTTTCGCCCCGATAGCCCCCCAAATGCAGGGTAAATGGCATTTGAGTTTCCTTGAGTTTTTCATCGTTTAATAAGTGCCCCTCAAATTTTAAATGGATATAACCGCTTTGCCAGGTCCAATAAAATCCGTGGATGGGGTCGAGGTCGCTTGGTAAGGGGCCTTGTTCCTGTATAACGCTGTCTATACCCAGCGTAAAGGCGATAGAATCACATTGCAATGGTATGGATAACTTTTGAGGGTTTTCGCACACGTGAATCAGCAGCGGCTCGGTATTTTCATGAATCAGCGTTCCTTGCCCATAGAATTTTAGATGGCTGATGTAAAACGAAAACCGATCTACGATGATGTCTTTTCCGGGTTCTATAGGCATGCGGTTTCCGCAGATTATATCCGAATTTGACACACTCAGCCTGAAAAGCAAAGAATCGTCTGCAGTGGCCCGTAACGCCCATGCGTTAAAAACAAAACCCAAACAGCATAAAAATGCCTTACTACGCTTAAAGTAATTCATGAAAACCTAACCTCCGACATCGTATCGAAGTTAGGGTTTAAATCCCTAAATTAAAATTTAAAGTTCACCCCCAGATTCCAGAGAATGGGGAGCTGGTTTATTCGTTCAAATTTTACCCGATCGAAATAGAAAATATTATCGCGGTTATAGGCATTTGTAGCCCCGGCTGTAATTTCAAACATGCTGCGCTCGCCGGTAACGATAGTTTTCTTGAGGTTAATATCCAAGCGATGATAGGCAGGTAATCGACCTCCGTTAAGTGGACCAAACGCGGTGCCCAGTGTACCGTTGGTGCCTGTGTAGTCTGATCCTAAATTGCCGGGCAGTGTAAAGTTCTCGTAAAAACCTTGCGTTTGGGTGAAGGGGAAGCCTGAACCGTAGTTCCAGCGGGCACTGAATTCCCAGTCAACTTGTTTTCCGAAGGTGTATGAAACCAAAAGATTCACATTGTGGCGGCGGTCCCAAACGGGGGCATATTTCTGTATCTCGTCTTCGCGGGTTACCTGCATTAGGGAGTAAACGGCCCAGCAGTAAAGGCGCTTGTATTCATATTTCAACACCATATCCACTCCACGCGAAATACCTTTTTCGATGATGTAATCCGATTTGAGAATGTCGGGTTTGTCGGCATTAACGGGCGTATCGTCGTAAAGCTTGTTTCGGTTAATGTTGGTAAGCTGATCGAAGTTGAAATAATAGGCTTCGGTATTCCATTTCAGGTATTTACCCAAATTGGCTTCAAAACCACCAATAAAATGCCATGCTTTCTGCAGTTTAGAATTAACCTTCTCTCCTTTATAGCTGTCAGGCGCATTGTCGGGTGCCGACAAAAATCCGTAAAACAGATTCACTACATCGCGATCCGAAACACCTGCCAGTAAGTTTTGCGAATAACGGCCCAAGGCACCTTTTAAACGGAAGTTTTCGCTAACGTTGAATTTTGCACCCAAACGGGGTTCGGGCGAAATATCGGATAGTGATGCATAGTATTGAATGCGCATGCTGGGCTCAAGAACCAAATTGCCCAAAATGGCACGGTATTTTGCATAAACGCCAAGTTCAGAGGTGTTTTCAACCTGTGCAATTTTACGATTGAGCTCGTTGTAAAAGGTGAAGTCGGTAGAAAATCCGATGGTTTCAACCCCCCATTGAAAGTCGTTCTTGCCAAAAAAGTATTTGAAGTTAAGCCCCAGATTAAATCCGTTAATACGGCTCGAGCGTGATGGTCTGCTGGCTTCATCTAAACGAATGGTATAGTCTGAGTAGCTCATGTACCCATCGAAAGCAAAATTGCTATTGGCCGGAATAATCACAAAATTGGCTCCGCCTCCGTAGGTGTCCCAGTTCAAGTCCTGCAGACTGCGGTATCGCACTTTGTCGCTAAACCTAAACCCCGAAAGGCCGAGTTTATTTCCGGTATTGCCATTGAACGATACTTTGCCGTATAAATCGGTAAAGTTAAAGGGCAGACCGGCAGTATCTACATAGGGATAAAAGGTTTCGGCCGTTTGCTTTAAATACGATGTGCGCCCACTGAGCAGGAAGGTGGTTGAGCTTCCATTATCATCGGTCTGTTTCTTGAGGGGGCCCTCGAGCTGAATTTTAGAAACGAAGGGCGATGCAGAAACCTTACCACGCAGATTTTTCTTGTCTCCGTCTTTGGTGGTAATTTTCATGATGGAAGACACCCGCCCGCCGTATTCGGCGCCAAAGCCGCCGGTGTAAACATCCGTATTTCTTATCACATCGGTATCAAACACCGAGAACAAGCCGATGGAGTGAAAAGGATTATAAATAATCATTCCATCGAGCAATACTTTGTTTTGTACGGGCGAGCCTCCTCGTATGTAAAGCTGTCCACCTTGGTCGCCTGTAAATGTAACCCCGGGCAACACTTGCAGGTATTGCGCCAAATCAGGCTCTGCACCAATGGTGGGCAGGCGATTCATTTCTTTGGAGGTAATGGTGGTAACAGAGGTACCCACACGTGTTTTTTCGTTTTCTTTCTCGCTGCTTATTTCAAACTCCTTTAGCATCATTTCTTTTTCGCTGATGGTTAGGTTTTGCGAAAGCAATTGCCCTGCACTCACACTGATGCTTTTCTCGAGCCCTTCAAATCCTATAGCATTTATGGAAAGTACATAATTGCCTGCGGGAACTTTGGTGATGGAGTAAAAGCCGTTAACGTCGGTTTGAGCACCCAGGCTGGTGCCCTTTAAAAATACGTTGGTAAAAATTACCGGCTCACCATTTTTCTTGTTGTACACAAAGCCTCTAACTGTGGCAAGTTGTGCTTGAGCAGCTAAAATAAGTAACAGTGAGCAAACCAGCAGTAAATAACGTTTCGGCATCAGGGGTATTTTGGGAGCGCCAAATATAATGGCTTTTATTAACTAAGGAACAGGAACAATTATTGAGATTTGTAACAAATTTTTGAAGTTCTTGTTTAAGAAATTCTTTGCTGTAGGTCTATGACATTGACCGCTGCTCTATGGTTCGCGCCTTTAGTTCAGTGTCTGAAAAATCTGGCGGTCTTATCGTTCCTTCGCTTTGACGCAGTACCTCGGGCTTGAGTAAATTTATGCATATGGAGTTAAATGCGGTTTGCATGGCTGCGAGGGTATATTGCCCAAAAAAGTTCATCCCACGCAGGTAGCTTGGTTCTTGATATTCCTCAAATGTGGTGGTGTAGCCGCTGTATTCGTTGGCGTTTTGGCAAATGATTACGTCGAGTATGCCCCGATTGAGCAATTTTGCCAGAATGCTTTTTTTGAGGCGTGTAGCGGCTATGGTAGTAATCTCTCCCGGAAAGGCCACAATGGCAACATCGCCGATGATTAATATTTGCAAAGGAATAATAGCTGGAAACCAAGTATGCTCCTTTAGCCCCCCGGCATTGTATTGACGTTTTAACTCTTCTCCAATATCGGAGAGGGGTAGGGGCAGCCTAAGTCGGTTGAGGTTTCTGAAACCAAGTATTCGATTTTCGTGAAGCTCGGCTAATATTTTTTTAGGGCCGTGGGCTTCGGTGAGTTTCGTAAACTCGCTGCGCGACGATTTTCGGACAAAAATGGGCAGGGTGCGCAATACATTTCGATATTTCACCCAAGATGCAATAAGCGTGGTCGAAACGGTATCGAGGCCCGGGTTGTCCACGGGTGTTCCGTCGAGCAGTGCAAGTCCGGCCGCAGCTTGCCCACAGGCATGCGGCTTATGGTCGGGCGTAAAATCGGGTGCGCAGCCCACAGCGGAGAGGTTAAAGTATTGTTGTTCGAAGTCGATCGTGTCGTTGAGCGCAATTTGTTCGTCGGCCACTTCGAGCAGGTGTTTACTTTTTTCGAATTGCAAGAACCCGTTAAAGTAAGCACTTTTAAATTCGTCTTCGAACTTACCGCGGGGCCACCATTTAGCGCGGCCGTGATGGTTGGGCGAAATATCGGCGCAGGCCTCACACGCAAAGCCAGCCACAAAGTTGGGCTGGTCGGCCTGGTCATGCTCGAGTAGAGAAGCGGCATAGCCTTTATTATCGGAATGGATGCGGGTGTTCTCTGGCGAAATAGAGGTGCCTTGAACCCCAAACCAATTAATTACTCCTTTATGTGTCCCATCCGCACTCGCGATATGAAGCTGTTTCATCAGGCGGTCGGTAGCCAGATGGGTAGTGTTTTCGTCGCGTTGTTGCACTTCGGGGTTGCGGTTGTAGGCGTCCAAATTGCGGTTGAAGGCAACATCGGCGTCTTCGGTAAACTCGCCGGCGTTGAGATAGAGGCTTGCCTCTTCAAGATCGTCGCAGGCTTTGAGCAATGCTTCGGCGCCTGCCTCTGCGTAGGCTTCAAAAACGGAGGGTACGAAGCCGCCGCAGCTCAAATTCATCATGGCGTAGTGACTGGTACCGCCCGGAGCGCTATGCGTGTTTTGGCCGCAGCACAGCACATTGGCATCGGTTAGTCCGGCGTCGGCATTAAGCACGTAGCAGCGTGCAATGATGTCTTTTTTGAGGTGGTGCGAAACGGTGTAGGTTTCGAGAATAAGGATGGCATTGCGTTTTGAGCCCGATTCAAACACAAATGCTCGGGCAAAAAGATCGGTTTCGGCGCCAGCGGCTCTATGGCTCAACCGGCCGTAACCATAGAGGGGGAGCCCTTTTTTACGAAAAACTACCGGTACTCGGGCAACACCTACACGCATGCTTCTATTTACGAATGAGCTGCAAATTTACGTTTCAAAGAGATAGCTTAAACGTATGTTGGCATTTTCGTTTATCGCTCATATTCAAAAACATAGTATAATTTAAAAATAATTTTTCGCAAGTTATTTGGAGCATATCAATAAAGCTGTATTTTTGCCGTCCCAAATGTGCAGAAATGTAGGTTTGGTTTTGGTTCGGTAGTTCAGCTGGTTAGAATGCCGCCCTGTCACGGCGGAGGTCGCGGGTTCGAGTCCCGTCCGGACCGCAACTTAAAAATGAAACCCCTTGAATTTCAGGGGGTTTTGTGATTTTATGGGTTGATTTCCCCAACATTTCCCCAACCAACGAAAAAGAAGTCCATTGTGAACTTCAATCAGGCAAGGCAGAAATTTAAAGCTACGGACGGCATCATGCAGATGGACTTAGCCGATCTGTATCCGCTTTACATCCAATGCCGAACTGATGCCGGTCCAAGCACTTGGAAGAATTTATAATTGTGATTAAGGTGCAGGATATACTGAATGATATTCAATTGCAGGATCATTTTTAGGCATCTAGTAGTGTGTAAAACCTTACTCTATGAACTCTATTGTTATAGCTTTTATTTTCTTATTCCTTTTACGTTTGTTAAGTTCGCTCTTGTTAGGTTGGCTTTTCTTAGAATAGCTCCCTTTAGATTTGCTCCCATTAGATTTGCTCCCATTAGATTAGTGCCCTCTAAATTAGCTCCCTCTAAATTAGCTCCCCTTAGATTAGCTCCCTTTAGATTAGCTTCCATTAGGTTGGCTCCTCTAAGGATTGCTCCCTCTAAAGTGGATTCTGCCAAGTTGGCATTATCGAAATCGGTTAACGTTAGGTCGGCGTGCTCTAAATTTACGCCTTTCAGGTTGGCTCGTCTTAGGCTGGCTCGGGAGAGATTGGCTAGGCTTAAGTTGGCATCTGTCAAATCTAGGTAGTATAATTCCAGCCCTTGGAGTTGTACTCCTATTAAATTTAAAGGTTGAGTTGCTACAGCTAATAGCTTTAGCAGGTCTGTTCTGGTTAAATTAGGTTGTGTTTGCATAGTATTTTTTTAAAATCCTATAACGTCTGTTAGATTGGCTCCCTCTAGATCGGCTTCCTCCCGTCTAACTCCTACTCCCCAAATTACTTCCCCCAATTTAGCATACTTTATGTCAACCCCCACTAAGCCAGCTCCTCCTAAGTGGGCGCCTCTTAGTTGGGCATCATTTATGAAAGCTCCTTCGAGGTCAGCACCTGCGAAGGAAGCTCGGTAGAAGCAAGCTTTTTGTAAGTTGGCCCCTTTGAGTTTGGCTCGCTCTAGATTAGCTCCACTAAGGTCAGCTCCACTAAGGTTAGCTCCACTAAGGTCAGCTCCCTCTAAATTTACTCCTGTCAAATCTAAGTTGGATAGGTCTGCCCCTTTTAAGATTACCCCTTTTAAATTCAAAGGCTTCGTAGCTAAAGCTATTAGCTTAATTACTTCTTTTCTTGTTAAATCGCATCTCCAAAAAAACATAGCGTTTATTTTTTACATTACGCAATTTAACACCATAAACTGAAAATCAAATAGGATGGGTTAAGTTTTGAGCATCATTCTCCGAGTCCTTAGTTAGAACAATAACCAATGGCTCAATTTTGCGTTCTTCGATTGGTGAAATTTGAATCGATGCGTATCGTGGCATCAGGTACTGCATAAACCTTTCCAACACTCTGAGACGTTCCGCACTATCCAACTGGTCGAATTCAGCTTGCAGATGAATGATGTTGCGCTCAACGAATTCCTGTAGGACGGCTCTCATTTCCTGAGTGCTCTTATTCGCAACCCCTTTCGGTCTTCCATAGGGATTATTTGTAACTCCTTTTCTGTGTGGCATGGCTTATGGATTTTGTTGTTTTCAGACTTTTCAAAACTGGAAAAGTGCACAAGTGCATTATTTTTCTTCCTCTGGGGGTATATATATATATATATATATATCATGTTTATATTATTAATCACGTCACATATCAGAAAAATAGACATACCCTTTTACAATGGATTTTTTTGCACTTGTGCACTGATATTAAAAAATAGGCTTGAATATAAAGTAATCAATTCCATTCGACCTGATCGATTCATACTGCCAATTCACTGATGCTGCATACAGTTTTACCCATTTACTGAATCTCTTTTGAGGGAACTTGCTTGAATCTCCATAGTAGGTTGAGACGTAATCATGGAACATGGCTTTTGTCTGATATTCCTTATTGGTAATGAAATTTTGAGCATCAACCCATTGGATGAATTCCGGTTCTGTGGTTTGCATTAATCGATTCTTTAATGAATTAATCACAGGTTGATCAACCAATCCCCTTTTTAGATAAAAACCCACTGCGAGCAACATCCAGTTATAAAACAAATTCCATTCTTCCTTCGACCAATCATCAGTAAAGAAATTTCCATTGTGTTCTTCAACGATGGGTTCTTTATTGCCTTTTATGTACTTCTTGACATAGTGGTTTGAGAATTCAACAACGTATTGTCTTCTTTTATTCGAGTTCCCTTCATTGCTTAAAACTGTATTGCTTGTAATGATCCATTTCGGACTCTCAGACGGCTCGAAATATACTTTAGGCAAGTACTTGCGTTCGACTGTCAGTCCGTCCGTTATTGCGCTAAAAAGACTGCTAAATTCGAAGTCTGGTCTGGGATCATCAAGCCATGCAACTTGTGTGCTTGGTTCTATTTGTTGGAATTGAAACTTATCCGTGTTATCGAACTGCTTGCCATTAATTACAACTAATGGTTTCAACTGCTTGATTGCATTGGCAATTAATCCCTTACCCGTTCCTCCTTCCGGTTTATCTTTCGTGGTCACTTCTTCATCATTCAATATCACTGCTTTTGTCCGACTTGGAATTGAATACGCATGCATAAGATACCCGATTGCAGATGTGAGTGAGTATACTCTTTTTTCGTCCCTATCACAGACATTAGAAATGAACTTTGAGAATTCCGATTGGGTATCGTCTTCATGGGACTTGTTAATGAAGTCCCTCTTAATAATCTGGCTTTTCCAGATGCACTTATCTCCTATCGTCTGATAAGGTACTGGATCGCTTATTGCGTCACTTGTAACCTCAACCAACCCATTTTGGAAAGCATAAAACGAACTCCTTTCTGTGTCCTTTAAAAACGGCATGGTGTGAGCATTGAGATGCTGCAACCATTTATCATTGAATATTAAGTGACTTTGACTTAGATAAACATTTCTGAGTGCTTGATGGGGGATGTTGTAAGATGATTCTTGATAAATAAAAGTAAGATCCCCCAACCTCTCAACGTGGCTTGAAAGCACATCCTTGACTTTCTCAATCGTCATTTCGTCTATAACATTTCCATCTGCATGAATAAGCAATGAACTCTTACCATTGATGTATTTCTTATAAAATCCTTGCGAACTCAAGTAATCTGCAATCCCTGTGCGATAAAGTCCATGCAGAACGTACCCGATTTTGGGGGAATATTTAAACAGAAATATATCGACTGCAAATTTGTCCTTGTCCAAGTAGATTGGCTCTGATAGAACTTGATTGCGATACCTCTGGAAGATATCCCGAACTGTCGATTGAGTCTTTTGCGGATTATTGAAATGGGAGCTATCGGGTGCGAATGATACATTGGTATTGATGAACTCAATCGCTCTTTCTTCCGTGATGGTGTAATCATTCACACAAGCTCCAACAAACGAAACTACTTGCGTATTGCGATTATTCTCCTTCAAAAAGTGCTTATCTGAATACCTTGTTATGTGATCAGCTTTCAACGGCTTTCGATTGGGTATGGTTGAGGTTGATGTATATCGCTCCAAGAAATTCGCATTGATGGTCACCTCAACATTGGGATTAAAATAAGCATCAGGATCATGGCAGATAAAACACGCTCGACTGATATCAACCCCACTGGCATCGATGTAATTCCCCTTTTCGTCCGGTGTAATGATGTCGCAATAGTTTTTCTGCATGTACCCATTAACGGCATCCCAGATCGAACTCATGGCTTTCTTTTGTCCTGTCCTGATCAATGTCGAATCAATCGGTAAAAGGACTTTCAACCCATCCCCACTGGGACTGATGAACATCAACACAGGATTAAGTTCTTTATCCTTTGCAATGCGATCTTTGATGCTTGGTGCATTGCTCTGATGGTCGATGTCAAGAATCATTAATCCTGATGGTTCTTTCAGTGCTTTATCGCTGCGACTTTCGAAGATACCATTGGAAGTGATGCTATCGAATGCGGATGTTTTGAATTCCTTCCTTTTA
>JBKCHQ010000176.1:0-8058 GCA_046302715.1 Bacteroidia bacterium
CGGTTGGAGCGGGGCGAAATTGACATCCTAATTGGAACGCATCGTTTATTGAGTAAGGATGTTAAATTCAAGGATTTGGGGCTCATGATTGTGGATGAAGAACAAAAGTTTGGTGTTTCGGCAAAAGAAAAACTAAAGCAGATAAAAGTGAACGTTGACACGCTTACACTAACGGCTACTCCCATTCCGCGTACCCTTCATTTTAGTTTGATGGGCGCGCGCGACCTAAGCGTTATCAATACGCCTCCACCTAATCGTTATCCGGTACAAACTGAATTGCACAGCTTTAACGAGGAAATAATTAAAGAAGCTATCTCTTTTGAAACCGATCGGGGCGGCCAGGTGTTTTTGGTGCACAATAGGGTGCAAAATATTCAGGAGGTAGCAGATATGGTTCGGCGTTTGGTTCCCGGCATAAAAGTGCTAACCGGTCATGGACAAATGGATCCTGAGGCATTGGAAGATGTCATGATGGAATTTATAGAAGGTCTAGCCGATGTGCTGGTAGCGACAACAATAATTGAATCGGGGCTCGATATACCCAATGCGAATACCATCATTATAAATAATGCGCACCTATTTGGATTAAGTGATTTGCATCAAATGCGAGGCAGGGTAGGGAGGAGCAATAAGAAAGCATTCTGTTATTTGCTCACCACACCGGTATCCTTACTCACCGCCGATGCACGTAAACGTTTGAGGGCTATTGAAGAATTTGCCGAATTGGGCAGCGGATTTAATATTGCTATGCGCGATTTAGATATACGCGGTGCAGGTGATTTACTTGGTGCAGAACAAAGCGGTTTTATTGCCGAAATAGGTTTTGAAATGTATCACAAAATTCTTGATGAAGCTATTCAGGAATTAAAGGAGAGCGATTTTAAAAACGTGTTTCAGGAAGAATTGGAAGAGAAAAAACGTGTTTGGGTTAACGATTGTCAGATTGATACTGATTTGGAATTGTTGCTTCCCGATTCTTATGTGACTAATATTACGGAACGTCTGCTGCTTTATAAAGAACTAGACAACTTAGAGTCAGAGGAAGATTTGGCGGCGTACGAGGTAAAACTGCGCGATAGATTTGGTCCTGTTCCTAAAGCTACACGAGAGCTTATGGATGCTATCCGACTCAGAAAAGCCGCAAAGGAATTGGCTTTTGAAAAGGTGGTGTTAAAACAGAAAACATTTGTAGGATATTTCGTCAATAATCCGAACAGTAACTTTTACGGCAGTGCCTTTTTTGCTCAACTGATGCAGTATTTGACGAAATATCCGCAAAAAGCGCGTCTCAAGGAACGCAACAATAAACTTACCTTAGTCATTGAAAATATTAACGGGGTGCATGCCGCAGTTGAAGCATTACATCAGTTTATACAACAAATTCAACCCGAACATAGCACGGTGTAATGCAGGTATTTTATTCGTCACATATTATTGGAGCCGAAGTATTTTTAGATGAAGAAGAAAGCCTACATCTGAATAAAGTTCTGCGTCTTAAATCAGGGGAATCGGTGGGGCTTATTGATGGTAAGGGAGGTTTGTACGAAGCTCGTGTAGAACTGAGCCATAACAAACACAGCAAACTTAAAATAGAAAAGCTTCTCGAAAAGCAGGAGCGAAAGCATAAACTTCATGTAGCTATTGCTCCCACAAAGAGCATGGAACGTTTCGAATGGTTTTTGGAAAAAGCTGTTGAGCTGGGCATCGATCGAATAACTCCGCTCATCTCTCAACGAAGCGAGCGTGTGATATTGAAACAGCCTCGAATGGAGAAAATAATTCTTTCGGCTATGAAACAAAGTAGGCAAGGATGGATGCCTCAGCTCGATGAATTAGTAAAATTAAATGAGGTTTTAGAATGGCCGTTAGATGGTTTGAAATGCATTGCCCATTGTGGAGAAAGTGAACGAACCAACTTTTTAAAATTGAATTTTATCGAGGAAAATACGGTGATTTTAATTGGGCCTGAAGGCGATTTTACTACAAATGAAATAACCTTGGCAGAATCAAAAGGATATTTGTCAGTTTCTCTAGGCAATTCACGATTACGCACCGAAACTGCTGCAATAATGGCGTGTGCTGCATTAAAAATTGCACGGGAGGTTTAAACGAGTTATTGCTGGGCGGTGGAGGCCTTCATAATGGTTATTAATGAATACAGAAACTCGCAATCTTCTTGTTTTTCAATAGATTGCATGAATTTGTCAATCGTTTCTGTTTCATTGCCCAGCGTTTTTAAGTCTTTGTATTTCGACTCTAATTCCGTTAAGCACGTATTAACCTTTTCGGGCATCTGCAATATCATTAGTCCATCTGCTAGATTTTTCGTGTCGTTGCCTTCTGCTTTTCTTTTATTAAGGATTACAGCAAATGTTTCTTCCAAGGTTAATTTTTTTTTAGACGCTTCTATAAAGTCTTTCTTTAACTCAGGCGAAATTTGATCGAAATGCTTTGCTGTGCAATCGCACAAATCTTTGGAGGCACGATCAAAATCGCTTTGGGTGGCAATGTTGCACGCACCCAGCAAGAATGAAATACTTATGATAAATAAATAGTTTAGGGCTTTCATTTAAAAATACTTTACTAACAAAATTATAAAAATGGATAATCAAAGCTTATTAAGCCTATCGTAAATGGTGAATTAATTTCTGAATCGATTTTTTGGGGCTACTTTGCTTATAAACTACCTCATATACAAATTCGCACACCGGCAATTCCAAACCCAGGCTTTCGTTCTTTTTAATTAAAGATTTAACCGCATAATAGCCTTCGGCAATCATATTCATTTCTACTTGCGCTGCTTTAACCGTATATCCTTTCCCAATCATTTGGCCGAAAATTCGGTTTCTCGAAAAGGGCGAATATGCCGTAACCAAAAGGTCACCTAAGTATGCACTTTCATTCATATCGCGCTCACGCTTAGGAACAGAATAATCCAAAAACCGCTTCATTTCGCGCATAGCGTTTGATACTAGCACCGACTGAAAATTATCGCCAAAATTTAATCCTCTGCCAATCCCAACGGCAAGTGCGAAAATATTTTTCATCACTGCGCCGTATTCAATTCCCTGCACATCATTGGCTATTACATGCGTTTTGATATAGCGACAGGTGAGTAGTTTCGCCATTTTTTGGCTGTGCGTATCCGTACCGCTCGATACGGTTAAAAATGACTGACGTTCAAGCGCTACTTCCTCCGAATGACAAGGCCCCGCAATAATACCAATGTCCTTTTGATCCACCTTTAAATGCTGGTTTAAAAATTCAGAAGGAAGCAATCCACTTTCGGGCAACATACCCTTAACTGCCGAAAATACGATTTTCCCTTCCAGTGCAGCGGCATCTATACTTTCAAAACAAGCCGAAATAAATGCAGCAGGCAGAGCTAACACCACCATTTCGGCACTACGAATGCATGCTTCGCAATCATTGGTGGGATGTACTTTTGATAAATCAATTTCAATATCAGACAGGTATTTCGGATTATGTCTGTAGGTTTTGATGTGATTCATTTGGTCTTCCGAGCGCATCCACCAATGAATAGATACCGCATTGTTTTCCGAAAGTATCTTTACCAATGCTGTAGCCCAGCTACCGGCGCCGATAACGGCGATTTTAACAGAATCGGGAGCTTTAGACATGTGCAGTGCTTACCAGTTCAGGTAAGAGTTTCTTTAGCGTTTCAATGGTGTAATCAATATCGTCGCGCGTGGTGTATTTGCTGAACGAAAAACGAACGTTATTGCGTCCCGCGGTGGCGCCAATGGCAGCCAACACATGCGAACCCACTTCTGATCCCGACGAACAGGCGCTGCCACCCGAAGCAGCAATTCCGTTAATATCCAAGCTAAACAGCAACATCTCACCGGCATCACTTGGCGCAAAACTTACGTTTAACACCGTGTACAGCGAATCATCCGACACGTCGCCATTAAAACGTAAATCGGAAAAGGTATGTTGAAGCTGCTCCATCATATACGACTTAATTCCGCGAATATGCTGTGCGTGTTCATCCATATGTTGGCAGGAAATTTCGAGCGCTTTAGAAAGGCCTACAATGCCCGCCAGATTTTCGGTGCCACCTCGCATGTTTCGCTCTTGTGCCCCGCCGTGAATAAACGGATGAATGCCCGTACCCGAACGAATGTAAATGAAGCCGACTCCTTTAGGCCCATGAAATTTATGGGCTGCGCAGTTTAGAAAATCAACGGGCGTTTGCTGAACATCAATTTTAAAATGGCCCATAGTCTGCACTGTATCGCTATGAAAAATGCCGTTAAATTCTTTTACTAAACGTGCAGCTTCGTGGATAGGCAAACGGGTGGCAATTTCATTGTTAGCGTGCATTAACGACACCAAACTACGTTCGTTTGTTTCTAGGAGATAGCGTAAATGTGCCAGATCCACCTTGCCTTGTTCATCTAAAGCCACGAGACTGAGTTTTATTTTTCCTTCCTTACTAAGCGCCTCAAGCGTGTGCAATACTGCATGATGTTCGATTCCCGAGGTGATGGCGTGCTTAATGTTCAAATCTTCAATACTTCGGCAAATAGCCATATTATTGGCTTCGGTTCCACCCGAGGTGAAGAATATTTCCGAAGGTGCAGCATTTATAAGAGATGCCACCGTTTTACGTGCTTGCTCAATGGCGGTGCGGGTTATTCTTCCCAAGGAATGAATAGAAGACGGATTGCCGTAATGCTCTGTTAAAAACGGCATCATGGCCTGAACTACTTCAGGATCGACTTGTGTAGTAGCCGCATTATCTAAATATACCAGCCTCATGCTTATCGTTTATTTATAATCATATCGGAGGTAAACTCCTTGATGTCTGAAATTATTTTTTTGGCCAGATTATTGGCTGTGGCCACATTCTCGGCTTCGCTGTAAATTCTGATAATGGGCTCGGTATTCGATCTGCGTAGATGAACCCACTCCTTTTCAAAATCTATTTTTACCCCGTCGATAGTATTGATTTGCTGTTTGGCGTATTTTTTCTGCACCAAATTCAATACTTCATCTACATTAATTTCGGGGGTCAACTCAATTTTATTTTTAGAGATAAAATAATTGGGATAGGTGGCCCGTAACCGTGATGCCGATTTTCCGAATTTAGCCAAATGAGATAAAAATAAGGCTATTCCCACTAAAGCATCGCGCCCGTAATGCAATTCGGGATAAATAATACCTCCGTTGCCTTCGCCACCAATTACAGCTTGTTCTTTCTTCATCATTTCAACCACGTTTACTTCGCCAACCGCCGAAGCAAAATGCTTGCACTTATATTTTTCGGTAACTTCTCTCAAAGCACGTGTCGAACTTAAATTAGATATCGTATTGCCTGGCGTTGATTTTAACACATAATCAGCCACAGCAACGAGCGTGTATTCTTCGCCAAACATCTCCCCATCTTCGCAAACAAGCGCCAAACGATCAACATCCGGATCTACTGAAATACCCAGATGTGCTTTTTGCTTTTTTACCACATCACTTAAATCGCGCAGGTGTTCGGGCAAGGGCTCTGGATTGTGAGGAAATTTTCCGTCGGGTGTGCAATACAACTCAATGATGTTTTCAACGCCCAATGCCTTTAGTAACAGTGGTACGGCAATTCCTCCGGTTGAATTTACCGCATCAACCGCAATTTTGAAGTTTGCCTTTTCTATGGCATCCCTATCAACTAAAGGCAATTGCAGAATTCTATCAATGTGTTTCTGGATATAACCGTCCATGAGCAGATGGTTGCCCAAACTCATCACATCACTGTATTCAAATTCGGCCTTTTCTGCCAAATCCAAAACCAATTGTCCATCCTCGGCCGAAATAAATTCGCCCTTTTCATTCAACAGCTTCAGCGCATTCCACTGTTTGGGATTATGGCTTGCCGTGAGAATTATACCGGCCTGTGCATTTTCCATCATCACCGCCATTTCAACGGTGGGCGTGGTGCTTAAACCTAAATCGATAACGTCAACCCCCATGCCCTGTAAGGTGCCTACTACTAAGTTTCGAAACATTTCTCCCGAAATGCGTGCGTCGCGACCAATTACAATGGTTATTCTTCCCTGTGGATTACGCAATTTAACCCATTGTGCAAATGCCGAAGTGTATTTAACACAATCGCCGGGCGAAAGTCCGTCGCCTTGTTTACCGCCAATAGTGCCACGAATGCCTGAAATTGATTTAATTAATGTCATGTAGATAAATTTAATTCAATGAGATGGAACGTTGATTCAAACGTTCGGTTTCCAATACAAGTTGCTGATAAAGCTCTGGTTTAATATTTACTAAGGGCAATCTTAGGTATTCCCCGCAAAGGCCGAGAATTTTTAATGCGGCCTTAATACCACCAGGGTTTCCATCGGCAAAAAGTAAGCGGGTAAATTCCAATAAATCGAGATGAAGGGGCAGCGCTGCCGCTACGTCATTATTCATGCATCTTCGAACCATGAGCGAAACCATTTTAGGAAAGGCGTTGGCCACCACCGAAATAACGCCATCGCCGCCGCTGGCTAAGATGGGTAAGGTGAGCGCATCATCGCCCGAAAGCACCGTAAAATGTTGCGGTTTATCGCGAATGATAGTGCTAATTTGTTCCATATTGCCCGATGCTTCTTTTATACCCATGATGTTGGAGATAGCCGATAGCCGCAGTGTGGTATCGACAAGCATATTGCTCCCTGTGCGCCCCGGAACATTGTATAACATTATCGGCAAGGGAGCGGCAGATGCCAGCACTTCGTAATGCCTGTATATGCCTTCCTGGCTGGGTTTATTATAATAGGGCGACACCGAAAGAATGGCTTGATAGCCGCTAAAATCGCTTCGTGAAAGTTTGCGTTCCAACTCAGCCGTATTGTTACCGCCAAGGCCCAACATCAAAGCACAACGACCGGCATTTGCAGCTACAACAGTTTCTTTTACAAGAACTTGTTCTTCGTCACTTAAACTAACTGATTCGCCGGTAGTGCCCATTACCACAATAAAATCAATCCCGTTTTCGGCAAGATGACTTACCAAATGCGACAATGCATACGTATCAGGTTTTCCTTGCGCATCAAAAGGAGTTACGATGGCCACACCCGTTCCGGTAAATTCAGACTGTTTCTTCATGGTTAATTTGGCTCAGATAATGAATAATGGTGTAAGCAAACGACTTAATATCTGCCGTATCGCCCATGTAAAAACTCAAATCATAACAATATGCCACCGCACTCTCTGCCCGTCCTATTTTAAGTCCGGCATGAGAGGTGGCAGCGATATAATCGATAGGAAAAAAATCGTTCACCGTTAGGTTAATAAGCATATCAAACGGATCGCGTATAAAATTATCCACCACGATGCCACCCGGAATATTCATCCAGTTGAGCTGGCTTTTTAAGAAATAATCGTTTTCGGGTCTTGCTAAGGGGTGGAAAGTAATCTCCTTAAAATCTACATATCCCAATAAATGCGGTTTATGACCATCGTTTCGCAGATCGCGAAAAAACTCACGCACTTCTTCAAAGGTTTCGCGTTCGGTGGCATCGTACAAAATGCCGATGCGTGAATTACGGTGTATGTTAGGATCTTTAATTTGTCGATTAAGCTTTTTGGCGTCTTGACGCATCTTAAAAAGCCCCATTTGTTTTTTGAAAAAATCAACCATATTTAATGGGAAATCATTTGGTTAAATTCTTGTTCGCTGAGTATGGGAACGCCCAATTTCTCTGCTTTTTTTCGCTTTTCGGGGCCCATGTTTTCACCTGCAACCAGAAATTGGGTGGCGCCACTAACCGATGACAATACTTTTCCGCCGTTTTCTTCAATTTTCTTTTTCAATTCGTCGCGCGAAAATAAGCTAAAAACTCCAGATACCACAAAGGTCTTTCCGGCTAACACATTGCTTTTAGGCCTAAATGCATCCGCATCCAGTTCCATCTTAATGCCGGCATGCCGCAAAGCTCCAATCATTTCTAAATGCTCGGTATTATGCAAATAATCTAATACCGATTGCGCAATTATTTCACCGATTTCCTCTGCCTCTAGTAATTGTTCAAGGGTAGCGTTACGTATGTT
>JBKCHQ010000177.1:0-2188 GCA_046302715.1 Bacteroidia bacterium
GTGCTCACTGCCGATGCCTATGAGGCGTTTACATCAGCCGGTGGTCCTTACGATAAAAATGTAGCACAAGCCTTATTCAACAATGTATTTTCGGTTGGCAATACCATTGATCCGGAGCTTGGGTATAAAGCATTTAGGGGAAAAGCAGCAGATAGCAAGGCGTTGATGCGTAAGAGGGGATTTCCACTAAAATAGCAAATACTACAAACTGCGTATGATTTCCATTAATTTTCCTGTAGTGCTACTTTCTTCGCTTGTGCCCTTGTTACTGGGGTTTATTTGGTATCATCCCAAGGTTTTGGGTACGGTTTGGATGCAAGAAACAGGTATTGTTCCTGGACCCGAAGATAAAAAGAGAATGCCTCGTGTGATGCTGCTTGTAGCATTGTGTTCGATAGTAGTGGGGTTCATTCTCCAATTTATAGTAGTTCATCAGTTTCATTTTTATTCGATGCTGGCTAATTCGCCTGAATTGCCAATTGAAGGATCTGAGATTAACATTTTTTACAAAGAGACCATGAAAACTTATGGAATGGAATTTAGGACGTTCAAGCATGGTGCCTTTCATGGAAGTTTTACAGGCTTAATGTTGGCGCTGCCCATAGTTGCTATTTCATCTCTATTTGAACGCCGTTCTTGGAAATATATAGCCATTCACGGCGGCTATTGGGTGGTGAGTTTAGGCATTATGGGGGGCATTATTTCAGCCTTTCCTTAAGTACTTTTTATAAAGAAACTAAAAGCGCAACATGAGTCTTTCAAAAGTTAAATGTTGATAAAAACGTTTGTTTCACTTTGCGTGTTGGTTTATTGTCAAAAATTAACCCTTAATTTAGCCCCTGTTTAGGGATCTACCCTCCCTGGCAAACCACCTTATGGCATTACCAAAGTTTACCTCCGTGCAGGAAGGATTTCACGCAGAGCTGAAGAGCAGGATAAACCACTATTTCGAAAGTACCGGAAAAACACCCACCGGTGATTATCGTCTTTATCTCAAAGCATTTTTATTAACGGCAGCCTACATTGCATTGTATGTGCATCTTGTATTTTTTACTCCCATTATTTGGATAGCCATACCAGAGTGTATAGTTCTGGGTGGGCTTACTGCCGCTATTGGATTTAATGTGATGCACGATGGCGCCCATGGTTCATTTAGTCAACATGGTTGGTTAAATAAAGCAGCGGGCTTATCGCTTAATGTTTTGGGGGCCAATCTCTTTATGTGGATGACCAAACACAATGTAATACATCATGCCTACACCAATGTGGATGGCATTGACGATGATATTGAGGCGCGACCATTTTTAAGGCTTTGCAGCACTCAAAAATTTAGAAAGATGCATCGATATCAGCATCGATATGTTTGGTTTGCCTATTCTTTGCTTTATATCTACTGGATTTTCTTCACCGACTATCGTAAATATTTTTCTGGGAAAATAGGAAGTGTGCCTATCAAGAAGATGAGTTTTAATGAGCATTTTTCGTTTTGGTTATTCAAATTCCTTCACATAATTTTATTTGTGGCAATACCTATATGGAGTGTTGGATTTGTGAATTGGTTGATTGGTTTTGCATCCCTAACGCTATTTGCAGGCGTTGTCTTAAGTATTGTATTTCAATTGGCTCATACCATTGAAGAAACCAGTTTTCCTGAACCGGTTGCGGGTAAATTAAGCGATGAATGGGCCGTACATCAACTTAAAACTACTGCCAATTTCGCTACGCGCAACAAGCTTATTTCTTGGTGGGTAGGAGGCTTAAACTTTCAAATCGAGCATCACTTGTTCCCGAAAATATCCCATGTGCATTATCCCGAAATAAGTAAAATAATACGTAACGCATGTCAGGAGTTTGGTATTCCATACATCGAGCATCCTAAAATGCGCTATGCATTGGCATCTCATGTGAATCATTTGAAAAACATGGGGAGGCCCTAAGGTAATTGCCGAGTCAAGGCATATTTAGAGATTATTAATTTATGCCTTAATCCAAGAATCTTAATTTAGAATAATAGTTATAGAACCTGTTTTTTGATATTAACAGGTTCAAAAAGATGGTGCTTATTACTGCATCTAAATAGAAAGAACTTTCCGTATCAATCTATTTTTTACAAAAGATATTTTATTGCCCTAATTCTTTAAACCCTTTCCAGCACAGCAGCATATCCTTGTCCAACACCTATGCACAT
>JBKCHQ010000178.1:0-3318 GCA_046302715.1 Bacteroidia bacterium
CCGCAACATAGAATTACATGTAATCCGGCATTTAACGCTTGTTTACATTTTTCCAAAATGATGGCATCGCTATCGCCAAAGAGCGAGCGCCGTTCGCTATGGCCTAAAATTACACATGATGCACCCGCCGAGGCCAGCATCTGTGCCGAAACTTCTCCTGTGTAGGCACCAGAAGTATGTGCAGCACAATTTTGTGCTCCAAGGATAAATCCGTGCGGTGTTAATTTATCGGCCAACATCGAAATCCAGGGGAAGGGTGGGCAAATAATCACTTCGGCAGTTGGTTGTTTTGTTTTTTGGGCAATAAGTTCATCGGCCAGTTTAAGGCATTCGGCTTTATTAAGATTCATTTTCCAGTTGCCGGCTACAATTTTTCTCATTTTGGAATTCGTTATGCAGTCAAATATATTTTATTTATCAAAAGACACCATTAAAGCAACGTGGTTTTTCAATCCCTGATGCTATCGGGCGGATACCATTCAATGCAAAGGGTATGTCGGCCCGATTCATATTCCGTTTCTGATTTCGACACTTTAATTCGGCCTCCATCAGGGTAGGCGTACCAAACGGTTTTTGCATCAGGTTCGGGGAAATCGCCATGTATCATCTGCCGCAACATCCAATCGGGCGACACATTATTAAACGTGAATGCCGAGGGCGATTGAAGCATTTGCCAATAAATGAACCACTGAATCATGCCGGCAAGGTGCTTAATAAATGACTTACTTTTTGGTCGATATCGGTATTTTAATTCACCGCAATCGTTAATATTAATGTGAAAACAGCGTTTATAACTTCCGTAATGCTATCATAATTGGTATGTGTAACTTTGCTTCATGAAGGTATTATTTGCCGATTCGGCGCATCCCTCGCTTAAAGAAAATTTAATTCGTGCCGGTGTGCATTGCGTGGAACCCGACTGGGATCGTGCAACGGCCCTGAAAAACATCTATCAATACGATGGAATCGTAATTCGAAGCCGTTTTAAATTCGATTGCGAAATGATTGATGCTGCCCGTAATGCCAAATTTATTGCCCGTGTTGGTGCCGGCATGGAGAATATTGATGTGGCATATGCCCAACAAAAAGGCATTGCGTGTTTAAGTGCTCCCGAAGGCAATCGCGATGCAGTGGCCGAACATGCTTTGGGAATGTTGTTGGCGCTCACCAATAATTTATTAAAAGCCGATGCTGAGGTACGGCAGGGCAAATGGATTAGAGAACCAAACCGCGGTTGGGAAATTAGTGGTAAAACCATTGGTATTATTGGTTTGGGGAATAATGGAAGCGCCTTGGCCCGCTTACTGAAAGGCTTTAATTGCCGCATTTTAGCTTACGATCCATATTTAGAAAGAAGCTCGGTTGATAGCGTTACCTTATGTTCCATGGATACGGTTTTTGAGCAGGCGGATGTGGTGAGCCTGCATGTGCCCTTAAACGAAGAAACGCATTATCTGGTTAATGAACATTGGTTGTCGCGTTTTAGGAAAAAGATCTGGTTTATTAACACCGCCCGTGGTAAATGTGTGGATACTCTGGCGCTGCTCGATGCTCTAGACCAAGACAAAGTGAAAGGTGCAGCGCTCGATGTTCTGGAATTCGAGGCCTTGAGCTTCGAGAACACCGAAACCCAGTCGCATGTTTTTCAGCGATTGGTGCAGCATCCACGTGTGGTGCTGAGTCCGCACATTGCCGGCTGGACCTTTGAATCCAACGAAAAAATGGCGCAGATCTTAAGCGAGCGAATTATTGCCATCGTTTTCCCCGAAACAAAAAATACCTAAAACTATTTTCGTTCGCAGGTATTATGCAATTAGTTTGTCGTTAGCACTTATAACAGGTGGGTGACAAATAATAAGTTTAATTATATAGTGTTAGAAATATATCTGGATATTGAATAAATCGACTTTTATTTTTGTTTAATATATCAGGTTGAAATGATAATTACAATTGGGAAAATAATCACATTGTTTTTAATTAATTTCGTATCAAATTTTTAATTTACTTTCGATTGAAGAGGATTTATGAAATATAGACGCTACAGTACTTTTCTATTTTTAATACTGATATGTAATTTTTCTTTCGGACAGTCAAGAAAGAAAATAATTGAAAATTTAAATCAAAAATTAGATAGTATTCAACATGTCCTAAAGGAAATTCAAAATTTGTATGATATAAATTTAGCCGAAATTAAAAGGGAAAGGGGCGAAATGTTGAAATTAAAGTTCAAATCGGATAGTCTGCAGAAGAAATTAGAATCTGAAAATTTAGGTTTAAAGGCAAAGTTAGATGCGCTAACTTTGAAATATGATAGCCTATTGAAGAATACTAATGAAATACCGTATACTCTTTCTAAAACTGGAAATTTAAATTCTCATACTATTTTTGATTATTTTAATAGGGAAACAAATGATAATATCCCAGGTCCGTACCAAGAGACTAATTATTCTCAAGATGTTGTATTGCCTGTTGCTTGGAATAAAGATGGTTGTTTTGCGTATTACATAGTTCCACATGATGTTTGTGGATTTTGTGGTGCAGACTATGTTGTTGAAGATTTGAATAATCGAAGAGAAGTATTGAGAATAAAATATGATTTTCAGAGTGGCATAGTTCATCAGGACGCATTCGAAGAGCAGCAAATGTTAAATCAGATTATAAGTGACAGATTACATTCATATAATACTTTTGATTTGACTGACATAAGTAAGTTGGATTGGATTTTTTTTGACAGTAAAGATGATTATTTGATTATTGAGAATAATAAAATATTTATTGAAATAACAAATAAAAAAGGCGCCCTTTATTTATTGGATAATTTGGGTCGAAAAAGAAAATTATTTGAAAAGAAACTCACTAGCTTTTATCATTATGGGTTTTTTTATGATTGTGACGAATCGTTAAAAATTAATGGATGGTTTTTAAATCCGCTTAATAAAAATCAAGTTATTTTGCATATTTTTGATATAAAGCCTTGCGGTTTTGAAAATGAAAACATGTTTAGTAATATTTTCATTTCTTTCAAATTGTGATTCCATTTATAATAATGTAGATTTAAAATTCTTAAAAAATTGATTATTTTTGGCTTTAATTATTTTTTAGAGTTAAACGCTTGATTTTATTTTTAGGATTTACATGTTTAAATATTTCTAATTGTAAAAGATATTATTGAAGATGCCCTTTATAGAAAATCATTATTTATGATAAAAACCAACTCAATTCTGAGCTTTTTGCTTTTATTGTCGGGCATATTAGGTGCCCAGCAAACGGTGCGTGGACGTGTAAGCAGCGCAGCCGATAATCAGCCTGTAGCAGGGG
>JBKCHQ010000179.1:0-22750 GCA_046302715.1 Bacteroidia bacterium
CTGAGTTTCGGAGCCATCATTGTCGTTGAGAAGCTTGCGAAGGCTCGTATCGGCTGGATTCCAATTGCCCATTAAACGATGAGCCACGGTTTCGAGCCTCATAGAATAAGCTTCTGCCAAAGCTTTGATACAAATGCTTTGTGAAACCCCCATTCTAAAACCGCCCGTAATTAATTTGTTAAAGACAAAACGCGTATTAAAATCCATGCTTTGCCAGGCATCTAAAATCAGTTCTTTCTGGGCTACGGGTTCCTTTTTTCGAAGGTCAACCAACAAAAGCATCCAAGTATTCAAGCTATTGTTAATTTCAGATTTTTGCCCCATGGGCAGAATAAGGGCGAGTGTTTCGGCCAAATCGCCCACAATGTGGTAGCTTTCATCTACAAGCCAGTCTGGAAGGCCACTTTTGATTGCTGCCCACTGGCGAAGTAAGGCCGAAGAAACATGTCTTTTGGAGGTACGACCTGCTAAAAGAGCAAACGCCCAGGTGGCATCATGGTCGTTGGCAGTTCTAAAGTACCTCACCAACGCCTCGGTTTTAGATTTTACCGAGTTATTTTGGTCCACTTCGAGATAAAGGCGCACAAAATCCTCCATAGCATTATCCCAATGTATAAGGAATTTCGAGACTTAAAGTGGTACCTTTTCCGAGCGTTGATTGCAAGTTGAATTTGCCGTTAACGCTTGCCGCCCTTGCCTGAAACCCGCTTAATCCGTTACCTTTTCGCACTGTGTTTATATCGAAGCCTATGCCGTTATCGCTGATGCTTATGTTTAGCGCGTTGTTTTCGTGTTTTATTAAAATTTCAACACGTTTGGCCTCGCTATACTTCGCAATATTATTGAAGGCCTCTTTGAAAAATAGCAATAAGTTTTTCTTGTATTCAATGGGCAAATTGATCTCATGCAGCCTAAAATCGTCGCTTATTTTTACTTCAATTCCTTTTGCTGTGAGCAATTCGAAGCCCACATTTCGCACTCGTTCAATGAGGCTTCGCCAGGTGTCGTTTTTTGAGTATATGGCCCAGATCAAATCAGATATATTCTCCGAAACTTCCTGCGTTTTTTGCTTGATGCGGACTACAAGCTCCAAAGCCTTACCTCCACTTGGGTTTAGCTCGGTTTGTGCCAAATCGGCAAATATACTGATGCTACTCATCGAGCTGCCAATATCATCGTGCAGCTCACGGGCAATTCGGTTACGTTCGGCCTCTACAGAAGTGTAGCGCTCCTGCATGAGTTTTAATTCCTGTTCCTGGCGTATGCTGTTTTTTTCTTGCTCAAATTCGAGTTTTTCGGTTTTACGACTTAATCTAACCCAGCGTCGATAATACATGATTGCAATTATCAGCAAAAAGATAAGCGCGGCCAGACTAACTTGTACAACTCGATTAAGGCTGAGTTCCTTATCCTTTTGAGCCAAAATCGCTTTGTTTACAGCGGCCTCGTTTTCTTTTTTATAATACGAGTCCAAAAGCTTCATGTTGAGTACCTCGCGGTTATTTCTTATGTTTTCTTGCAGTATTTCCAGTTTTTGCTGCAATTGCGAAGCCTCTTTAAACCGTTCTTTTTTAATAAGAAATAATACAGCCGTTTTCAGGAAGCTGGTTACGGCGAAATCATTTTGTTTTAAACTGTCGCAAAGTGATATACCCTTTGCCAAATAATTTTCAGAAATATCGGTTGCTTCACTATTAATGGCGGTAGATAATACAAACAAGCGCACATCGGCATATTTATTCAAATGGGGATGTTGTAATGCTTTTTTAATATGAAATACCGCTGAGTCGTTGTATGATAACCTTGTAAATGTTTCGGCAAGTACCCAATGATTTAAAATTTGGGCCCGTGAGGCATTTAATTTTAGTGAAATAGACTGCGCTTTTCGGGCAAATTCTATAGCTTGTGGGTAATTGCCTTTTTTTAAATAGGTTTCAGAAATATTACCATAAATCTGATCCTTGCGTGACAATTCCTTTTTATTAAGTGCATCGGGAATTAGTGATGCGGCATGGTTAAAATAATGCATTGCCGAGTCGTAACGTTCGGCATTGAGGTGAATGAGTCCAATTAAATTATAGGAGTTTCCTTTTAATGTATCATTCTTCAAGTTTTCGGCCAATCGAAGCGAGGTACGGGCGCTTTGTAGACCTTGTTCATTAAGCGCGCTATAGTACATGATTTCGGCCAGCAGGCTGTGAAATAAGTAACAGCTTTGCGGGGGATAGGTTTCTGCAGGTTTATCGAGTGCTTTTAGGATAATGCTTTGTGCCAATTCTAAGTTACCCTTATCCATGAGGCTACCTACGGAGTTAAGAATAGAATCGGCCTGCGCAGAAACTATGGAATTGCGGCTGCTGCTTTCGTTTTGGCACGAAGCTGCGAATACCGAAATGAATACCCCAACGAGTACTTTTTTAGCGAATAATATTACTGCGTATGGCTTTTGAAACGGCTTCACTAACGGAATGTACCTGTAATTTATCGTAAATTTTTTTAATGTGTGAATTTACGGTGTTATAGCTAATTTCGAGCTTATCAGCAATCATTTTATAGCTTAATCCGTTTACCAAATACTGCAGAATTTCCCTCTCACGCTCCGAAAGGCCGTAGGTTTCGGGTTTACTTTCATGTTGTTGTCTGAAAAAATGTAAAACCCGTGTAGCAATGCTTGGCGTCATGGGTGAGCCCCCATTTCGCACTTCCTCTATGGCCTGTATGATTTGACGTGGGTCGGTTTTTTTGAGGATGTATCCCGAGGCTCCATAACGCATAGCATCAAAGATTTTTTCGTCGTCTTCGAATACGGTTTGCATAATTACATGGATGTTGGGAAAGTACTCCTTTATAATACGCACACCTTCCAGACCGTCCACCAGGGGCATCTGTATGTCCATCAACACAACGTCGGGCTGTAGCTGCTCAATTTGGGCTTTTACCTTACTGCAGTCTTCGAAATCGCCGGTTACGATAAATTCTTTATGCGACTCGAGTAGCATGCGAAGACTTTCGCGGCGTCCAGGGTTATCGTCAAAAATTACAATGCTTGTCATGCTACAAAAAACAACAATTATTGGGGGATGTTCAATCCCTAATTATAGTGAGCGGAATGTGCAGGTTGATACGTTGTTCGGATACGGTATGCTCGCAGCGGTATTTGTATATTAAATGCAGCAAACGCTCATTGAAATCGGCGGCCGAAACAGATTGATTAAAATACAGGGTAATTTCTAGCTGGGTAAGCATGGTATCAGATATTACGGCCTTGCGTAATCCAATATTAGCAGCACTTTCTGTAAGATTTCTGTAGAGAGCTACAATGCGCCGCATGGCATCGGTTTCGAGTTCGAATGAAGGAGGTAAGTGTGTGAAATTTATAATCCATTCGGCATTTACGGGGCTCAGATTTTCGCGCGATACGGTGAGCAATTTCTGCTGCAGATCGGTTATTTTTTGATGCGCGGGATTTAGGGCCCAGATCAGATCATGTATGGAGTCCATCATTTCTATCGCCCTGAGATGAATTTGCCGCATCAGCTGGCGTTCTTTTTCTTTTGATTCGGGCAAGCCATTGAATACGATATCAGAGTAGATATTTATGTCACTCAAGCCTCCGGCTACCTCATCATGCAATTCTTTCGCAGCATCGTGTCTTATGCTGTTCATTTTTTGCTGAAGCCTGATGTTTTCATTTAATTTTTCGATGAGTTCTGAGCCTGCCTGTGTTTTTTCTTTTTCGAGTAAATTAGCTTTGTAAGCTAGGCCGGTAGTAAAGGCGAGCAATTCAAAAATGCAGGTTCCCAGGTTAAAAATGAGCGGATTAAATGAAAAATGCGCGCCCGATTGTTGTAAGATGAGCAAGACCATGGCGCCAACCGAACCCAACGTAAGTACCGAACCTCCCGCTACTACAAAATTGGCAAGAGTATCGCCCAACCGTAAAAAGGAAATCACAAAATAAACCGTGCAAACAAACAATGTAAATGCAATTATCTGAAAAGCAAATTCACGAATGTGCGGTGATACATTGGAAAAGGCCAATATAATATCGCTTAATGCGTATAATACCAGTATAGTTTCGAGCAGTCGGATACGTCGATCAAGACGGGGCAATTTAAAAGGTATGCCGGCAAAATGTCGGGAAAATCGAAAATAGAAGAAATACGAAAGCATGGGCAATGCCTTGTCGAACAAGGGTTCGGCAGCCGCAAGCATTCCTTGATTGATTCCCGGTAACGGTACATGATGGTATTTTAAAAGGCCAAACATCATACATACCGTCATAAATGCCATGTAATACAAGTATTCGCGCTGACGAATAAAAATCCATTGAAAAAAAATGTACACCAACTGAAAGGCGATGATGAGCTCGTAGCCCATAATGGTGCAGAGGTCAATAAGTGTAAATTCAGGAGTGGGCATGCTATTTTTATTATTCATAGCCCACTGTTGAAACCGTAGGCCATGATGGTCCAGATGGGCAAATAATTGAGTTAGGATGTCGGTAAATTATCGTCGGGTAAATGGTTTAAATCCTTAGGCTTAAACGTATTGGTCCAGCCAAACTCCTGCTGGGCAATTCTTGTTTTTTGTTCTTCTACAAATTGAATCAGTGCTGCGGCCTGCGGCGAGAGATTTTTAGCACTGAGCCAAACCATATTCCATTCTGATTCTAATTTGAATTTATCCACATCAATTACTTCAACTTGTTTAAGCAAAAGTTCGTTTTTGATACCGATAAGTGGCATTATTGAATATCCCATTCCGGCAATTATTGCCTGCTTAACCGCTTCATTACTTGTAAGTTCCATGCTTTTGATATAGTCAATATTATGCGTGTTAAAATAGGCCTCAACGGTGTGTCGGGTTCCTGATCCTTGCTCTCTAAAGATTAAGGGGAGCGATTTAAATATTTCGATTTCTATTTTTTGTTCGCCCAAATCATTGTTTTTACCTACCAGATATAGCTTGTTTTTGAGTAATGGTAGTTTTTTTATGCTCAAATTTTCTGGTATTACCGAAACCAACGAAAAATCAACTTCATTTCGCTCTAGGTTTTCAATAACTCGGGATTTATTGGTCACATCCATGCTTAACTCCACATTGGGATGTAACTTCAGAAAATCGGCAATAAAATAGGGCATTACATATTTGCCGGTTGATACTACCGAGATATTTATTTTACCAGCTAGCACCCCCCTGTGAAGCTTAGATCGGTATTGAATATGTGCCATCTCATTAAGAATAACTTCGGCGGCACGAACGATTTCGCGACCAAAATCGGTGATGAAGATTTTGCGACCCACCAACTCGGTTAAGGGTATTTCGAATTGATTCTGGAAATTTTTGAGCTGTATTGAAACCGCAGGTTGAGTGAGATGTAATTCTTCTGCAGCCTTTGTAATACTACCGTGTCGAGCTATTTGCGTAAAAATGCGCAACTGATTCAAGGTGTAATTAATAAAGCAAAATTATGAAGACTATATCGAATATAAATAAAAACTAATGATTCAAAGTTTCAATTTTTGCAAAAAAAATAATTATGACTCGTATAACAGTTGCTAAAGGTGATGGTATCGGACCTGAAATAATGGATGCCACGTTAAAAGTTCTTTATGCCGCGGGGGCAAAAATCGAAGTTGATGAAATTGAGGTAGGCGAAAAAGTGTACCTTTCAGGAAACACTTCGGGCATTGCCAAGGAAAGCTGGGATGTAATTCGCCGCAATAAAGTATTTTTAAAAGCGCCCATAACCACACCACAAGGTGGTGGGTATAAAAGCTTAAACGTAACCACACGTAAATTTTTAGGACTGTATGCCAATATTCGTCCGTGTGTGAGTTTGCATCCATTTGTTGCAACCAAACACCCGAAAATGGATATTGTCATTGTGCGTGAGAATGAGGAAGATTTATATGCAGGCATTGAACATCAGCAAACCGATGAGGTAATTCAGTGCCTTAAGTTAATCAGCCGCCCAGGGTGCGAAAAAATAGTACGTTATGCTTTTGAGTACGCCCGTCAATACCAGCGTAAAAAGGTAACCTGCTTCACTAAAGACAACATCATGAAGCAGACAGATGGATTGTTCCATCAGGTATTTGATGAAATTGCTAAGGAATATCCAGAAATTGAAAATGAGCACTGGATTATTGATATTGGTGCGGCTAAAATGGCCGATACCCCTGAAGCATTCGACGTAATTGTAATGCCCAATTTATATGGCGATGTACTTTCGGACGTGGCTGCTCAAATTGCGGGCTCGGTTGGACTAGCCGGTTCTGCCAATATCGGAGCTGAATGTGCGATGTTTGAGGCAATTCACGGATCGGCTCCACGACGTGCAGGTCAAAACATGGCCAATCCTTCGGGCTTACTGCAAGGTGCCATTTTAATGCTCAATCATATTGGTCAGGCAGACATAGCTGAGAAAATTCAGAACGCATGGCTTAAAACCATTGAAGAAGGCATTCACACCTACGATATATTCAAAGAAGGGGTAAGTACTCAAAAAGTAGGAACCCGCGAATTTGCCGAAGCGGTTATCGCCCGTTTGGGTCAAAAACCAGCCACTTTGCCAGTTGTTACGTACAACACCCGCGATGCCTTTGTGCTACCGAAATATATCCGCAAGGCACCTGCAAAAAAAGAATTGGTAGGAGTGGATGTGTTTGTACATTGGAACGGTGAAGATGCCAATGCCCTAGCACAGGATATTCATCGCTTGGATACCGAAGGCTTAAAATTATCAATGATCACCAACCGTGGGGTTAAAGTGTATCCCGATGGTTTTCCTGAAACATTTTGCACCGACCATTGGAGATGCCGCTTTAAGCCTACTGCAGAGCGCGCGTTAACTAAAGAGGAGATTATTGGTTTATTATCTAAAGCCGATTCTTTAGGCATAGATACCATCAAAACCGAAAACCTCTACTCATTTGATGGAAAGGCCGCATACTCGCTCGGTCAAGGTCAATAATCATTGGGTATGAACAACGCAGTGCTTATTGATGGCATTTTTGATGTGGCCGATGCCGTAGAACTGCTGACAGGACTTTATCAGCAAAAACTCCGTTATCACGAGTCGAAAATTAATAATTCCGACTCAGAAGAGGACATTAAACAACGAGAGGAGAAAATAAAGCAGCTGCAGTTACAACTAAGTAATTTGCGTTCTTATTTACAATCGGGCGAAAAAGTTCAATTGCATGCCGAAATTGCCGTAAAGGCACTATGACCGGATTCGAGAATCGCACACTTTTAATTGCAACACAACATGGTAAAGAAAAGGTTATTGCTCCTTTAATGGAGCAGTCCTTTTCTTTGTCGTGTATAACGCCTGCCCATTTTAATTCGGATGCTTTTGGAACGTTTAGCGGCGAAGTAGAGCGAGGCGCTGATGCGCTTGAGGCGGCTCGTTTGAAAGGTCGTGAAGCAGCAAGATTGTCTAATGCCGAATTGGTGCTGAGTAGCGAGGGATCTTTTGGCCCCCACCCTCAGCTTTTTTTTGTACCGTTTAATCAGGAATTGCTCCTCTTACAGGATTTTAGTCGTAATCTGGAAATTTGGGTTACCCAAAACAGCTCAGATACCAATTACGCAGGAACTTTTATCGAAAATGAGGAGGGGCTGCTTAAATTTGCACATAATATAGGATTTCCACAACACGCATTAATTTTAAAAGATCAACATTACGAGTTTAAATCCTGTTATAAGGGATTGATGCAGGAACACGCTTTGCTAGAGGCTTATCGTAATATCAAGGCAAATTTTGGAAGTGTTTATGCCGAAACCGATATGCGTGCCATGAATAATCCCAAACGCATGGCGGTGATCGAGCAAGCCTGCGAATTGTTGATTAAACGCATGTTGAACAATTGCAAGGTGTGTAATCTTCCGGGTTTTGGAAAGGTGATGTATGTTCCCGGTTTGAGATGTATACATTGTAATACGCCCACACATTTACCGCTTAAACGTATTTTAAGCTGTCCGCATTGTCGATTTTCAATCGAGGAGCAAATTGTAACAGAGTCTGGCGCCGATCCGGGTAGTTGTTCAGTGTGCAATCCGTAATGATGTTGAGAGAGAATTTTGGGTCAATATTCACATGTAACCCATTAGTGTATATTCATTTTTTACATATACGTATGTTTTTCCGATATATTTAATTCATTAGGAAATCGTACCGTTTACAGGATTAATTATAACTCCCAGCTTTTGCAGAAGACCCGTCTGTAAAATGCACTTCTGTAATTCTTACAAATACTTTAGTGCCGCCCTCAACCCAAACGCCTTCAATATCTTCGAAAACTAAACCCGGTTTTACAGGAATAATAAAGTTGCCGGACTGCCATTTACCGTCTCTTTTATCCTTATAGGTTTCGAAATTATCGTAAAAATAAGCCTTCCATTTCACACCATCTACTTCCTTATCCGTGTTATTTTTAAATTTTACATAATAACCCGCATTAATTCCCAAGGTATTTTGCGTGGCGGCCTTCACAACTTCGATACCGCCAAGACCTTTGTTTTTTTGAGCAGAAATAGAATTTGTCAATCCAATTAAACTTATACAGATTAAAAACAATCGTAGCATGATGTGTCCAATTTAAATGTGTTTTTTGAGTAACGAAAACAAAATTGGGTTTATTGTTATCGTGTAAATTCCATTCTCATACAATTTAAAAACCTATATCTGTTATGTACTAAATTGAGTTTTTGTGCCTGATTGGATAGGACGCTTCCATGGGTTCAATTTGCAAATCCGAGATTTTTTGTTCGAGGCTTAGAAAATAAAGAGACAAAAAAAGTACAAAACCGTACTATACATAAAAAAGGGTATTAATGGATGTTGAATTTACAGTTAAAAAGTCCGTCGCCCCATACGCATAAATTAATGGGTGAACATTTCGCAACAAACGCAGCTTTTTTCATCCGAGTCTAAAAATCCGCTGCAGCTACTTTATACCCTATGCCCCCAAACATCATCATTTCGAAGCCCATACCGATTGGTTGTATTTTAGATTATATTTTGAACCTATTCCATATCGCAATCAAACACTCGAAATGGTGGAGAATAATTTAGGTAACGAAGATGATTTTACTATTTCGAGCATCAATTTACACCTAAAGGATGGATGCGAAGTAGTGGATATGAATTGATTTTGCTGAAAAATGAATTTCTTTATGGTGCAAAACGGATAAATTTAATTTTAAAATTTTCGGATACAGAAATGTAGTTTCCTGAGGGCCGGTTTGCAAGCTCGCTTTCTACTATATCTTTTACATTCCTTATTACAATAGGGGTGAAGGTGTCATTTAAATTCAGCAGGCTATCATCAATTGAAAAATCAATTTTATTAAAATTAATTATTTCGATGAGAGTTTTAAAATCTTCTATATTTTGAGCAAAATATTCTTCAGAATTGAAAATTTTACCACCCCAGGTCAGAGGTTTAGTTAAAATATGTGAATTGTTTGATATTACCCAAAAGTCAGCTAATGGTTTGTAAAGTTTGAAAAAATTATGAACAGATCTTTGATAGCGCAATAAGACGTTGTTTAAAGGAATATAATGCTTTCCTAAAAGAGCACGTTGAGTAACTCGTGTCATGGATAATTCAGCACTTTCAACTATAATGTAAAAAATATAAATTCTATAGCCATTTAAGCGTGCATTTTTAATGGTATTTAATAACCATTTTCCAGACAAAGTACTTTCAATGGCTATACTTTTTTTTTCTTCTAATAATTGATTTACCCTATCTAAAGTGATACGTGCTGCTGCAATTTCGTCAATATTAAATTCCTTTGCGATATTGTCTGCATTTACAAAGTTATCAGGAGGAATTATTTCTGGCTCAAACGATCCCGGCTCTCTTGAAACACTGTTAATAGCAGGGAAAATAGTTGATTTCCCTGCGCCATTTGGCCCCCCAATAACAATAAAGTCGGACATGGCTATAATTCAACTAATGTTGCTACCTGCACTAAAATTAATGAAATAATTTCTTAAAATTTAATGATCTTTCTGTTTAGGCATGTATTGTTGTGCCATACCCTTAACGTGTAAATACCACGTTCCAAAAATCTTATATCAATAGGCGTTTCAGTAGTAAATGTTGATGCAAATACACTTCTTCCATCCAAAGCAATGATATCTAAATAATCGAAAGTAGCTCCATCTGGCAGTGAAATAAATATCTTATCGTGGGCAGGATTGGGATAAATTCTTAATTCTTCACGTTCTGCAAAGTGCAAATTCAGCGGGCTATCTGGATTTAGATTTACGGTAAACTGCGTTGCAAAGAAACAGGTATCAGCCGATGATGGTGTTAAATTGGTAATTTCAATCTCAAAATTGAGCGGTGTATTAACAGGTAATGCCTCGGTAACATTAAAATAAAACTCAGCAGTGGCAATACTGTCGGGATTCCAGGCCGAGGCAAACACATTAAAATCATTTTGATTGGTGCCAAAGCTCATACCGGCAGGTAAATCACCAATAACATTTATACGGGCAAGGGGATAGGCAAAGCCTAAACCCGAACTATTCAAAAGGGGAACTCGCAATACCGAATCGCCTAACGAAATGACAGAAGCTCCAAACGAAATTTCATTTTCAACCACTTCTAAGGGCAACAAATTACAGTTTACATTAACAATAGCAGACAAACCAATAAACGTCAAGCTGTTATTGCTGGAGTTAGGAATGGCTAACGTGTCGCCATTTTCGTTGTAGTCAATATCCGCCGGATTGGCTAAAGAGGTGGTAACATTAGTTGGCCCACCGCTGAAATTTGCGTTGAATTTAACGGCTTTTTGCCCGCCCCAAGCGGTAACATACCAGGTATCGAGTCCATTCCAAACAATACCATCGCAGTTTTGAAGGGTAGTGGTAGCAATGGTGGAAACGGTCGAATCAACAAGCGAAAGAGCCTTTACAGGTGCATTCGAACCCCAATTCACGAAAACCAACCGATTATTGGCCTGGTCGTAACAAATACCATTTGGACTTTGCCCCAGATTGCTGGCCATGGTAGTAAAACTGTTTGTATTTGTCTTAATTCTAAAGATCTTTTTAGCAGAAAAATCGGTGGCAAACAAATTACCTAAACCATCGGTAGTAATTCCGTTTAAAAAGGTGCCTCCCAGATTTAGGTTAAATTCTTGAGCGCCTGTTTGTAAATTAAATCCTTTGATAAATCCACCGCAACAAGCATACACTCTATTCCCTAAAATTTCCAGGCCATAAGGTGCTGGACTAATCCCGCTTTTAAATACCGACAGCGATCCATTGGCCGATCGGGCCAGGATTTGTCCGCTTGATGTATTCGAAACAAGATAGCGGTTGTTTGCTGCATCGTATTCAATACTTTCAGGGCCACTAAGCGATTGAGCATTAATCGTTACAGCTAAAATTAAAATTGAGGTGATAGTAAATAGGTGCTTCATAGCGCAAACTTAAATTTTTATCGGTAATAATGAACCATAAGGCCTTAGTCAGACCTCCCATTTTAAAACTAGCGTCACCCTTTAATTGAAAAACGCCCGATGTTTCTTAATAAAATCCGTTTCTACAGAAGGTATCAATGACCTGTTTTAAATTCTGAGTTAAAATGGAATTTCAATTTCGGAAAATCGGCAATTAAGGTATTTAACATCCACGATGATTCTGCTAAAAATACCGGATTTTGCTCTTTATCGTATGCAATCTGATGTCCACGGTATTTGATGAACTTTTCAAACTCTGCCTTATCATCATAGGTAATCCAGCAGGCTTTATACACGTTCATGGTATGAAAATTACACGATGCCCCATATTCATGTTTAAGACGGTATTGGATCACCTCAAACTGAAGTTCGCCCACAGTACCAATAATCTTTTTAGTTCCCATATTCTGAATAAAGAGCTGAGCCACACCTTCTTCGGTAAGCTGCTGCACCCCCTTTTCGAGCTGCTTCGATTTCATAGGATCGGTATTTACCACTTCCTTAAACAGTTCGGGCGAAAAGCTTGGGATACCTTTAAATTGTAATTCTTCGCCCTCAGTGAGGGTATCGCCAATCTTGAAATTCCCCGTATCGTATAAGCCAATCACATCGCCCGGCCAGGCTTCGTCAATTATATTTTTTTCCTGCGCCATAAAGGTTGCCGGACTGCTAAATCTAAAGTCTTTATTCAAGCGCACATGATGAAAAAACTTATTGCGCTCAAATTTACCCGAGCACACTCGCAGAAATGCGATACGATCTCGGTGCCGCGGATCAATATTGGCGTGTATCTTAAATACAAAACCGCTGAATTTGGCTTCGTCGGGCGTTACCTCGCGCTTGTCGGCCATACGCGGGCGAGGGTAGGGCGCAAGTCTTATAAAGGTATCGAGCAATTCTTTTACCCCGAAATTATTAATGGCCGAACCAAAAAATACAGGGGCTAATTTACCATCCAAAAACTTTTGATTGTCGAAGGTATCGTAAACTCCTTCTACTAATTCTACGTCCTGCCTGAGCTGCTCGGCATCCTTAGCTCCTATATGGCGTTCAAGTTCGGGATCCTGCAAATCATTTATCGAAACCACGTCTTCCTCAATTTTTGTTTTGTTAGGGTTAAACAGGTTAAGCGAACGGTCGTATAGATTATACACACCTTTAAATGTTTGGCCAATACTAATGGGCCAGCTTAACGGCCTTACTTTAATGTTAAGCTTTTGTTCCAGTTCATCGAGCAAATCAAACGGGTTCTGCCCTTCGCGGTCCATCTTATTGATGAACACAATTACGGGCGTGTCGCGCATCCGGCACACCTCCATTAGTTTTTCGGTTTGCTCCTCAACACCCTTTACGCAGTCAATCACCAGAATTACGCTATCCACAGCTGTGAGGGTGCGATATGTATCTTCGGCGAAATCTTTGTGGCCCGGTGTATCCAGGAGATTAATCTGAACGCCTCCATAATGAAAGGCCATTACCGAGGTGGCCACCGAAATTCCCCGTTGCTTTTCAATCTCCATAAAGTCGGATGCCGCAGTGTTCTTAATCTTGTTCGATTTCACGGCACCGGCGGTTTGAATGGCGCCTCCAAAAAGCAATAGCTTCTCGGTTAGGGTAGTTTTTCCGGCATCGGGATGCGAGATAATTCCAAAGGTGCGGCGCTTGCCAATTTCTTCTTTAATCTGACTCATGGGGCTTAAAAGGAGCGCAAATTTAGCAATATGCAGCTAAAGCCCTTATTCCATCGAAATTATCTTTATCTCGGTACGTCGGTTAAGCTGGCGACCTTGATCGGTTTCGTTGCTGGCAATAGGCTGTTTGAACGACTTACCCACCGAAATAATTCTTTTTGATGCGATTCCGTTTTGAACCAAATATTCTTTAACAACTGCCGCTCGCGACTCCGAAAGCACTTGATTATAGTTCATTGATCCCACATTATCGGTATGACCCGATACTTCGATTTGCATGGTGGGGTAATTTTTCATGGCAGAAAGCAACAATCGGAGCGATGCATAGGATTCTGGGCGAAGTGTAGATTTATTAAAATCAAAGAAAATATTCTTCAACACCATTCTCGATCCCTTTTCTGCTTTTAAGAGGTTTATATCTAAAACTACATCTTTACCATAGGTTGAGTCAGGAATTTCAACTCGATTGGTATAACTCAGATATCCCTCCTTTTCTACTGTTATGGTGTAGGTGGCACCATTTGATACTACCGCATCGTAATTGCCATCTTTTGAATACACGATTAATGGAATGCCCCCATACTCTGTAATCTTAACTTCCCCATTGAGTAATTGGCCACTTTCGCTGTCTTTTATGAGGCCTTTTAAGGCGACGACATTTACACGATCCAACTTATACAAACCATAATCTATTTGCATGTCTTTGCCTTCCATGCCTTTGTCAATTCTTAAGGTATCTGAATAGGTGCGGTAATCGAGTGAGCGTGTTTGAAGTTGGTACTTTTTATCGGCGGGTAATTTTACATTATACTCCCCGTATTTATTGGAATTTGTGGTTTTAATAATTTCGCCGGTCACCAAATCGTGCACTTCTATTTCTCCCTGAAGGGGAATTCGGGACACATTGTCAACAATAATTCCTGTTAATAGTGAAGGCTTTTCAGTTGATAGTTCAACAGTTCGGCGGATGATTTGATTGCTGGCTTCAAACGGAATGTTAAGGTTTTCTTCATATGGTGCATAGGGTTCTGCACTCACTTTTAACGTATAAAGCTTGCCAGCGGGCACGTTGGCCATAGTTTCGCCGTTTTCGGCTGTACGTGAAACGATTACATTTCCCGAAGCATCGGTTATCTCAACCAGTGCCTTTATTTTTTCATTTTTAACCGTATCCACAATGCTCACCTGTATAGAGGCTAATGCTTCAACCTCTTCAAGAAAATTCATTACATAAATATCCTTTTCTCCATATCCCTCTTCACGATAACTTGCAAAGTAACCGCGTTTGCCGTCTTTGGATAGAATAAAAAATACATCATCCTCGGGCGAATTTATGGGATAGCCCACATTAACCGGTGCCGTAAACACACCATTTTCGAATGTAGTTTTAAATATGTCAAAACCGCCCATGGTATTGTGGCCGCGTGAGCTGAAGAAAACTGATTTCCCGTCGGGATGACAAAAAACACCATCTTCTTCATAAGCAGTATTAATTATGGGGCCTGCATTTCTAATGTTACTAATGGTGCCATCCTCGGCCACATCAGCCAGGTAAATATCTTTTGAACCTTGCGCATCTTTGTTCGATCGGTTCGAAACAAAAAATAGCGTTTTTCCATCTATCGAATAGGCCGCATGATTTTCGTAGTCCCTTGAATTAATCTCATTTAACGGCCTGGGTTCCGACCACGATATACCGTTCATGGTAGATTCAAAAATATCACCTCCACCTACCGTTCGGTAGATAATTAATCGTTTTCCATCGGGCGAAAGATTAATGGTGCCATCGTGTTCGGTGGAGTTAATCGGACTCCCGGCGTTTTTAGCTGGGGCCCATTCGTCATCGAGTTTGTAAGAGAGGTAAATATCCTCGAGATACATTGAATCTACCGGATCTACTAAATTTCCGGTGGTGCCTTCTCTTCGAGAGGTAAACATAATTTTGGTTTCGTCCTCACTCAGTACAGGAGCGTAATCGGCAAATTTTGAATTGATATTGGGGCCTAAATTCTCAATCCGCACCCGAATTGGTTTTTTTACCAGTTCAATACCCGATTCACATTCCTTAATGGCTTTGTTCACTTTTTTAAGGAGGGCCGGCTTTGCATCGGGACCAATGGCGCTTAAATACGTTGTAAATACTTTAATGGCTTTATCAAATTCTAAGCTGTATTGATACGCAATGCCCAAGTCGAAAAGGAAATCGTTGCCCATATCACTTTTAAGCTGCAAGGCACGCTCAAAAAAAGGTAGCGCTTTGAGTCGATCTTTACTCATGTTCAGATAACACAAGCCAATCTGATAATTTAAATCAGCGTTATGCGTATTAAACTCTTGTGCCTTGAGATAATATTGTAGCGCTTCGCCAAAATAAGCCGGACCCTTCATAAAATAAGCATCTCCTTTTTCGATTTGCTTAATAGCCTCTGCACATTCTTTTTCCCTTCCCGGAAATCGTTTCGCATCAAATGGCAAATCGGGCATGATAACCTGAGCCTGCGAAAGCATGCAGAGGCATGATATAATAAGTGTTAAAGTAAAATGTAACACTTTAAAATTCAATACATTCATTGTTGATATAAGAATGTAGCCAATATAGTAAATCGATGTATATAATCTTGCTCCATTTATGCGATTTATCAAATCATTTTACACTTCATGGGTAATCCAGTTTTGCATAAGTTCTCGTCCTTGAGTACTCAAAATTGACTCAGGATGGTATTGCACGCCAAAAATTGGCAGTACTTTATGTTGCAAGGCAAGAATTTCGCCCGTTTGGTCTTCAGCGGCAATGTGCCAACAGTCGGGCAGGGTAGAGGCATCCACCGTCCACGAATGGTAAGATCCCGCCAGGAATTGATCAGCAAGTCCGGTGTAAAGCGGTTCTGCTACACGCACAAACCCTTGCCGCGAAATTCCATGAAAGGGTTCATCAAAACAGGTTAAATTCGCCCCGCTATGCAAGGCCAGTGCCTGATGTCCGAGACATACTCCTAAAATGGCTGCATTTTCCCATAATGCAGCGATAAGCTCCATCAACCTGCCCGATTCGTGTGGAAGCCCCGGCCCGGGTGAAAGTATAATTTTTTGATGCTTCATTGCGTCGGCTGCAGAAATGGAATCGTTACGCGCAACTACGGGTTTTATGCCTGTTATGCTATACACATAGTGAAAAAGATTGTAGGTGAACGAATCGTAATTATCAATGATGAGTATTTCGTTGCGCATTTGGCTTTTTGGGTGCGAAGTAGAATAGTAAAAAATATTGTGCAAATTTACCCTGTGAAATTTAGAGCACAATGTATTGCATTAATTTTAGTGTTTAATGCTTCAATACTGCTTAATGCGCAGGAAGCAATAAATAATCAGGCTTTGTTTTTATCTGCGTCAGGTGATTTTATTGCTTTCAAAGGCGATAATATTCGGCAGTCGCTCTCGGCATCGCATGTACTATATTCCTTAGGTTTGGGATACCGAATGGGCCGGTTTTTACCACAAGTTTCATTTCGGTATTCAAATATAGAGGTGAGTTCACCCGCTGCATCAGGGCGTTTTAACTTTAAAACTCAGTTGGGTGGTGGCGACTTTATGTGCGGGTACCTTGCATATTCAAATGATAAATTAGATGTAGTTCCTTCGCTGGGTGCGGGTTATGCGCTTTTTTCGACCTATACCGATGTTCAAGATAGACTTGGCATGCCTTATTATTATTGGAACGACGGTAGCTTACGGTCTTTGCCCGAAAATGTAGCGAATATTGAAACAGCTCAGCTATTAAAGCGAGATTACCGCTACGAAACTAAAGTTTTGTCGAATAAGAATACTGTGTATTTTCCGGTTTCACTTGGATTTACGTTTAAAATGAACGCTCATGTTAGTTGTAATGCGGCATTTTCGACCTTATTTCTTCAATCCGATTATGTCGATAATTCTACCCAAAACTCGGGTTGGGATTATATGACATCGGTGTCGTTTGGACTGGGTTACACATTTAACGGAGTTTATAAAAAGCAGAATCAAAAAGCCAACGAACGTTATGCCGATGTTGATTTCAATTCGCTTTGGAACACCGACGAAGATGGCGATGGTGTTACAGATCGAATAGATCAATGTTATGGCACCCCTGCCGGAATTGCTGTAGATGCATTTGGTTGTGCACCCGATACCGATGCTGACGGCGTGGCGGATTATAAAGATGCAGAGGTCAACAGTGCCCCCAACGCAAAAGTTAGGAGCAATGGTAAGGCCTATACCGATGCCGAGCTTCAGGCGCAATATCGTGATTCAATTGGCTTGTTTGGTTCGGTTTTGCGCAAGGTGCATAAAAAGTCTAGACCTTATCCCATTCGCAAATACATTCCACTCGAAAATTACAAGCGCTACGAAGATTTATTGTTGATGCATCCAGAATGGGAACCTCCCGTTATTCGGGCAAAAGCAGATTTGCCTCAAGAATTAAAAGTGTTTGATATTAATAATGATCGGAAAATAACGATTGCGGAGTTGGAACTTTACATTGATGATGTTTTTGATCAACCTAACAACGCTAAGGAAAAACTTGAAATATACCAAAAGGCTAAAAAATATGTGCTTGAAAAGCAATAGGCATTGGATACTTGTTATTCTGTTTTTTACCTCATTGGTAAGTACCACGATGAGCCAGCAGTTAAAATTGGACGCCGGAAAAGTTATGCGTCCCGGACTGAGTTCTGTATTAAGCCTAAAAATTGTACGTAACAACATTTCGGGGCCGGTACGCTGCGTTGTTGATTTACCAAAGGATTGGCAACTCGAAAAATATTACCTAAATGATTTTGTTCGTATTGATCAAAAAGGAACGAAAGCCACGGTGAGCTGGCTCGAGTTTCCGATGATGGATACTTTGATTTACGACGTGCAGGTATATGTACCTCAGGACCAATCTCAAAATTTGGTTCAGATGAGTGCCACGCTTTATTATTTTGATCCTACAGGTAAGCTGGTGGCAATTCGCGCCAATGACCTCAGTGTGCGGGTAATGAAGTATTTTTCACGCTTTTAATACGAACCAAATCTGCGTCTTAACGCCCATTCGAGGGTAATTAAGGCGAGCAGCAGGAAAAACACCCATGCTAGACTAATAGGTTCTTCAAGCCTGTTTTCGCTGTGCGATACGGGTTTAATGTCTTCGTTTTTACGAATTAAGTCAACAAGTGATGCCATAGCTGATGGCATTACCATTTTTCCGCTGTTGCGTGTGGCTAAGGTATTTAATAGGGTATGGTCGGCTGTAGTTTGAGCGAATTCGGCAACAATGGCACGAACCATAAATTTACCCGATTCTTTATAGGTTACCCCCCCAACATTGGTGCTGGCTTCGTAACGATATTCACCCGCCGGAAACATACCAATATCCAATCTATAGGCTTGCGCCGTTCTGCTAAAGGTAAATGGGAATTTTTTTCCTTTTTCATCAAATACATTTAACGAAACATCCGGTGTATTGATTAATTCGTAGGATGCATTGTAAACTTCAGCCTCGAAGGTAATAGGTTCATTTTCGGCAAACGAATTTTTAGTAATCACTCTAAGATTCTTCTTCTCATTTCGGATGCTGAGATAATTAACAATGCGCGAAATAAAATCAGTAAATATGAGATGGCTTTGTTTCTGTTGGAAGATATTTAATTTCCAACGCCAAATGCCTTCAGCACACATCACTGCAATTTTTTGTCCTGGCGCCGTGCTAAATGCAAATAGTGGGTAATTGGTTTCTACCGAACCAATTTTTTGCTGCATCCAGATAGCCGATAAATTACTGGAATTTACAGACGCATTGGGCGCCTGAAGCGGATCAAGTCTATCTTGAATTTCGGTCCATTCGGTCGGTTGGGTAAACAGCGAAAAATCGTTTTTAAAACGTGCCGAAACATCGTTGCTGCCCCCTCTTGAAGGATTAAACTGTACAAGATTCTGAATCTTATTTAATTCCTGCAGTTGATTGTTTTGCCCAACAACAAACCACAACGATATATTTTCTTCTCTGCTCTGATTAATTAGGGTTGAAATATTTTGGGTACGCGAAGGAAGCTGGTGCAATATTATCAAGCTGTATCCTTTAACGCTACCTTTAAAATCTGAGGCAAGGTTAACATCAGCTTCATATTTACCGGTGAGTTGCAGAGCGCTTCGTATGGCAGCCACATCAGGATGCGGCGCATCAGCTACAATGAGCACTTTTTGACGCCCATCGAGCACTTCAACATAAAAATCAAAGGCATTATTTATAGTGGTGGTTTCGCCCGAAACACTTGTAAGAACAGCCCGATAGCGATGTACACCGGGAGCATCAGCCTTTATCTGGAAATTGTTCTGCTGGTAAAATGAATTTCCGATAATTGAAATCTCTCGAGATTCAAGCATTTGAGCGTCCTTAAAAAGTTGTAAGGATGATCGAGCTCCTCCTAATTTATCGGCATGTATGTGAACTTCAACCGGAAATGTATTCCCCAAATAGGTGATTTGATTATGCACTACTTTGCTAATCCTCAAATCTTTTTGAATGGATGTATCGCCCAAAGCCACCGTGTAAATGGGTGCTTTTAGGTCATTGCGCACATACAAAGGGCTTATACCTTTATTGTATATGCCATCGGTGGCTAAAATTACAGCGCCCACATTTCGGTTTACAAATTGATTGTTGAGCTCTTTTAAAGCGCCTGCTATGTCTGATTCTTTCCCGTTAAACTTAAGGGAATAATTGGCATCTACTCGGTTTGAAAAACTAAACTTACGAAATTCAAACTCCGAACCCAGCTCTTTCTCAAGAGTTTCGATCTGTTGTGTATATTGTTTTTTATAATAAGCACTGTCTTTAGTAGCGGTGATGGAAGCCGAATTATCCTGCAGTAAAACAATGATGGGCTTTTCAACAGTACGTTGGATAAATCTAAGTAGGGGAGCGAATAGTAAAAAACAAATAAGGCTAACAAAAATAAAACGTGTTAGAAAAAGAATTCTAACTATGGTTTTACCAGCATCTCCTAAGATCCGGTCTTTGCGATACAGCATAAAGGCATATCCCGCACCCACAAGCAAGCAGGCCATGAAATACCAAAACGGATACTGACTAACAACTTCAAATTTCATGGAAAATAAGGCAAGTGCTTGAATAATTACATTCGCATGCCACCGCAAACATTAATGATTTGACCAGTAACGTATGCCGAAAGGTCAGAAGCTAGAAAAAGAGCCGTATTGGCAACATCCAAGGGACTGCCACCACGCTTAAGCGGAATGGCATCGGTCCAACCTTTGCGAACTTCTTCGCTGAGTTCGGCCGTCATTTCGGTTTCTATAAATCCGGGGGCAATGGCGTTGCATCGTATGTTACGCGAACCCAATTCTTGCGCTACCGATTTAGTAAATCCTTCGATGCCTGCCTTCGATGCGGCATAATTGGCCTGTCCGGCATTTCCACTACCGCCTACCACAGAACTCATATTTATGAATACTCCAAAGCGGTTTTTTAGCATGGGCTTAAGTGACGCTTTCGTAATATTAAAAACCGATTTAAGATTAGTTTGAATAACAGTATCCCATTGTTCTTCGCTCATTCGCATTAATAAGCCATCTTTGGTAATTCCGGCATTGTTTACCACAATGTGTAAATCGCCAAATTCAGTAATTATGGAATTAATGAGCTGATCGGCAGCAGCAAAGGAAGCGGCATCGGAGGCATAAGCTTTAGCATTTACCCCAAATGATTTTAATTCGTTTTCGAGTTCAAGCGCCTTATTGGCCGACGAAACATAAGTAAATGCAACGTTTGCGCCTTGTTCGGCAAATTTTAAGGCAATCCCTTTTCCGATACCCCGCGTAGCGCCGGTAATAAGTACTATTTTGTTCTCGAGTAATTTCATAATGATTGTTTTTCGACGTCAAACCTACATTAAAAAGAGGTAGCCGTCAAGCGCTAAACTTTAATAGTCGGCAAATTTTTAATCTTCATCGTGAGACCTTTCGGTATTTTGATCATTTGATGGAACCGATAATGGCGTTGTTGCCTCCATTTCGGGGTGCCTGATATGTCCTCCCGAATGTGCTGTCCTGAAAAAAAAGAAGCAAATCACGAGACTAAAAACAAGATTGAGCAGGTGTATATAAGTTGAAATTACCCTGCTACGCCAAATAAAGTAAAGGATGCATGCGGCAAATAATGCATGAAACGAGACCAACCAAATGAGTAATTCGGCCATTTCTTCGTGCTCATGAATGAGATTATGCGAAACGTCAGCAAATGTTTCAATTTGTTCTTCAGCACCTTCGCCGGTAACAAAAGCAGGTATAGTAAAGATGCCTCCAAGCAGCGTTAAGGATAATCCACAAACATTAATCGTTTTGTTTTTTAAAATTAATCCAACGGAAAGTATAAGAAATGCAATTACACTAGTAACTACTGGAAAATGATTTAAAACTAAATGATAATGCGAAGGCGTCATGTTACACGTATTTTATTTTTCCAAATATAGTCACATATTTCAACAGTAAAAATAAATTAGACCAACTGAATGTAACACGATCATTATAAAATTGTTTATCATGAAAAAAATACTTAAACATAGAGTTTTGTTTAATTATGTATTTATAGAAATTAAATTTCATAAAAATCATATTTAAAGTATTTTATAAAATACGAAACGCGTTTTTTTATTTAAAAACGTAAATTTATTTGCTGGTATTTTTGTAAGTATTAAAAATAAATTTATTTTTGCTGAATTAAATCTGAAAAAATGACACAAAACATTGCGTTTTCTGATGCAGAAATTAATGAACTCAGGAATTTCTACATTAATGAATTAAATTTGGCTGAAGACAGAGTGAAGAACATTCGTGCTATCTTATCAAAAATTGGAACTGCTCCTGCCAAAAAAAGAGGCAGGAAGGCAAAAGCTTCAAATTTAGCTTCAGAAATTCAAACATCTTCTTTACAATCGGCTCCAAAGCGCAGAGGTCGTCCAAAGAAAAATGCAGACGCTGCGGTAAAGCCTTCGGGGAAACGCCGTGGTAGGCCTTCGACAAAAAACGTTGATAATTCGGTAGTTCCTGCCAAAACGGGGAAACGCCGTGGTCCAAGAGTGAAAAAAGCTTTAGTTGGCATTGAGAACCTAATTAATAATGATACGAATGCGGCTGCGCCTACTGCTAAAAAAAGAGGCAGAAAACCAGGTTTAAAGTCAGTAATTTCCATCAATAACGATTCAGGTGCCAAGAAGCGTGGTCGCAAACCAGGCTCAGGGAAAAAGGCTGCAACAGCGGAGGCAACTAACAATGTAATTGTTGCACAAAAAACCAGAGGACGCAAGCCTAGGGCTGCTAAATCAGCTGCGGCATCTGCCAGCAACGAAGTAACGCCTGAGAAGAAAACCAGAGGTCGCAAGAAAAATACCGCTCCAGCTTCAGTTGATAAAAATAAAGCCAATGGCAACACTGAAAGTACTGCTAAAACGTCAGCCAAAAAATCAACAAAAGCTCCAAAAGCAAAAACAGGTGTAAAAAAAGCGTCGAAGCCTAAAGCAGTGAAACCG
>JBKCHQ010000180.1:0-29523 GCA_046302715.1 Bacteroidia bacterium
CCCATGGAATGACCGAGGAGTGCAAAAGAGCGTATACCCAAAGCATCCACCGTTTCTTTTAAATCGTCGGCCATCAATGAATAATTAAAATCATCGCTTTGTGGCGATTGCCCGTGGTTGCGCTGGTCGGGGGTAATTACCGTAAACATATCAGACCATCGGCGTGCAAGGCTTGTCCAATTGTCAGACTGCCCAAACAGTCCGTGTAAAACAATCAGTGTTTGGGGATGGTTCCCGTAATGGCGGCAGAATAAAATCATGGCAATTGTTTGAGGTAAAGCTGTACGGTTTTTTCTAGGCCGAGATAAAGCGCTTCTGAAACAAGCGCATGTCCAATAGAAACTTCTAAAAGTCCTGGAACCTGATGCGCAAAATAAGCCAGATTTTGGCTGTTAAGATCGTGTCCTGCGTTGAGGCCAAGCGCTAATTCGCCTGCCATACGAGCAGCTTCGATGTAGGGTTTTATGGCCTCTTCTTTATCGGCAGGGTAGCGTTGCGCATAGGCTTCGGTGTAAAGTTCGATACGATCGGCACCAATGCGCTTAGCGGCCTGGTATTGCCGAACATCGGTGTCCATAAATAGAGAGGTTCGTATGCCCTCTGAACGGAGTTTTGCAATAATGGGTTTAAGAAACAGCTCATGTTTAAGGCAATCCCAACCGGCATTAGAGGTGAGCGCCTCAGGAGCATCGGGCACCAGCGTTACCTGATGGGGCCTAACCTCACACACCAAATCAATAAATTCTTCCGACGGAAAGCCCTCAACATTAAGTTCGGTTTTTATTTCGCGTTTCAACACCCGTACATCGGCAAATGTTATGTGCCGTTGGTCGGGCCGTGGATGAACGGTTATTCCATGCGCTCCAAAAGATTCAATATGCAAGGCCGCTTCCAGCAAGTTGGGTATGCCTCCACCTCGTGCGTTTCGGATAAGTGCAATTTTGTTAATGTTAACACTCAGTTTTACCATTTCATCGTTTAATTGATACAGCAAAGCTAAATATTCTCAAAAACATTTGTGCGTTTGCTGATTTTACATAGGTTTGTCGCATTCATCGCGAAACAAAGCATCCAAATCACCGTTACTTAAGGTAAAATACCCATACAATCATGCTTGCCGAAGCACTTATATCTGAAACCATACCGCCATTAAAAACCTCTGATACAGGCATTAAAGCATTGCATTGGATGGATGAGCTCAGAGTATCGCATCTTCCCATAGTAAACCATCAGGAGTTGTTGGGTCTTATTTCAGATGCAGATATTTTGGATCTAAATACGCCCGAAGAAGCACTTGGTAATCACAGTTTATCGCTTATCAGGCCTTTTGTTTACCGCAATCAGCATATTTACGATGTGCTAAAACTGATTTCGAAGCTTAATCTCACGGTAATTCCTGTGCTTGACGAACAAGATCAGTATTTGGGCACCATTTCACTAAAAACACTGGTCGATAAATTTGCAGCATCGCTGGCCGTTGACAATCCGGGTGGGGTTATCGTTCTGGAACTCAATCAAAACGACTACAGCTTAAGTCAGATTGCACGTATTGTTGAAGAAAATGACACTAAAATTTTAAGTCTAAGTCTAAATAATCTTGAAGATTCAACCCGCGTAGAGCTTACACTTAAAGTAAATCGCGAAGATATTCGTGCCATTGTGGCTTCGTTTACCCGCTTTAATATTGATGTGAAGGCCACTTTCCAGCAGTCTGAATTTTCCGAAGACATGCGCAATCGGTTCGACCAGCTAATGAATTTCATAAACATGTAATTGTCCTTTGGGGCTCCATGTATGTTTACTTCTTACTTTAGCCCTGAAATAATTTTCAAATATGAAACGCATTGCTCTATTTGGACGCACATTTGACCAGGGAAGAGCAGAAGCTGTAAGCACGCTTATCGAAGGCTTAATATCTGGCACTGTTAAGTTGTGTATTTATGATTTGTTTTACCAAAAAATCAAGGCTCTTCTACCCGTGGGATATGAGCCTGAAATCTTTAATTCGGTACGTCCGCCCCTGCGATGTGATGCCATGGTAAGCATCGGAGGGGATGGCACCTTACTGGAAGCACTCACTTACGTAGGCGATTCGGGCATCCCCTTAATGGGAATAAATACGGGTCGACTTGGATTTTTAACAGCCTTTTCGAAGGATGAAGTGGAGGCAGCTGTTGATGCATTGTTAAACCAAAACTGGCATATCGAAAAAAGAACCATGCTCGCCTTGCATACCGAGCCCAATCCGTTTGCCCAATTCCCTTTTGCCCTCAACGAAATAACGCTGCATAAAAAGGATAATTCTTCGATGATAACCTTAAAGGTAATGCGTAACGGGGCCATGTTAAATCATTACTGGGCAGATGGATTGATAATAAGTACAGCTACAGGCTCCACGGGCTATTCACTTTCCTGCGGTGGGCCCATCATTCTGCCCACATCCGAAAACCTGATAATTACCCCCATTGCGCCTCATAACTTAAACGTGAGGCCGCTGGTAATTTCCGACGAAGATTTACTTAATATTAAGGCAGAAGTGCGCGGAAAAGAAATGATGGTGTCGCTGGACTCGCGTTCGGCGGCGGTAAATGCGCTGCAGGAAATAGAAATACGAAAGGCCCCATTTACATTGAACTTAATCAGAAGGAAAAATCAGGATTTTTTGCAGACCATTCGCGAAAAATTAATGTGGGGTATAGACAAACGCAATTAACATGCTTCACGGCATTTTAAAACGATTAATGCTCATTGTAAATTGAACAAACGATGTTTTAATTTGATGTATTAATGCCAGATTAATTTTATTTCAATATCGTTATTAACATTTTGAGGTGTGGAAAAAAAATCTATTTTTGCGTGTTCCGAGAGAAAATTCGGCCAATGAAAAAGGTAGTATTTTTTGTTTTATTGATAGGGTTTAGTATTCCGGCCTTACAAGCTCAGCGCAAGAAAACGCGTTTTCTCGATCGTTGCGAAACGGTTTATGGTATTGGATTTTCTAATTTTTTAGGAGAATTGGGCGGACGTGATGCCATTGGAACAAACGGCATAAAGGATTTGGAGTTTATTTTAACACGCCCTTCATTGCACTTAGGCTTACGTTATCGCTTTAATCCCACGATATCGTTGAAATATAATCTACACTACACAGTAGTTTCGGGTCGTGATTCGCTTACCAAGGAGGAGTTCAGAAGAAACAGGAACCTAAGTTTCAGATCGCCAATTTTCGAATCTTCCTTTCAGGCTGAAGTCTCAATTTTACAGCTTAAATCAACTAAAAGCCGTTATGTACTTCGTGGGGTGCGCAGCAAATCGGGCATCGATTTAAACTTATATCTTTTTGGTGGGGTAGGGGCGTTTTTCTTTAATCCAAAAGCAAAAATTGAAGGTACATGGTGGGCCCTACAGCCACTGGGTACCGAAGGTCAGGGTATTGCTGCTTCGCGCACGCCTTACAAAAGAATTCAGGCATGTTTCCCAATTGGCATGGGTTTCCGTTTACCGCTTTCGGATAAAAACTGGACCATTGGTTTTGAATATGGCATGCGTCTTACCACTACCGATTATATCGATGATGTAAGTACCACCTATTTCTCACCTACTTTAATTGGTGCTAAATACGGTCCGGTGGCGCAACGTCTTTCAAACAGGGCAGGCGAAAACGGTCAGGAGGTTATTCCTGGCTCTGCATTTACCGGCGAACAGCGCGGCGACCCCACCGATCGTGACGCCTACATGCTAGGAACCATTACGCTCACCTATCGTCTAAAATCAGGACGGTCTGTTCTTCCAAAATTTAGATAACCTTTTTGCGTTATTAGAAGTAAACGTTGTTTGGGTATGAATCAGTTGAGGTATTTACTTCTGCTTATCTCTTGTATTTTGGTCCAATTGAGTGTGGCGCAAAAAATGCGCAATTATTCAGAATTGGGGCCAGTTGCTGGAGTAAGCTATTACATGGGCGATTTAAATCCGGGAAGGCAATTTTTTATGCCGCGTTTTGGCGGAGGCCTTATTTATCGATACAATTATCATCCCCGATGGGCCTGGAAAATACAGGCCAGTTATATGAGCATTCAGGCCGATGATGCCGAAAGTAAAAGTTTAAACCAGCGAAACCGAAATCTGTCTTTTCGATCGTCTGTTTACGAATTTTCGCCCCAAATCGAATTTAATTTCTTTCCCTACGAAGTTGGTAATGTAGTGTATCCTGCCACACCTTATGTTTTTTGGGGCTTTGCGCTTTTTAGGTTTAATCCAAAAGCCGAGTATAAAGGAGAGTGGCGTGAACTTCAGCCGCTTGGCACCGAAGGACAGGGCACGGCGCAATACCGTGGCCGAAATCCCTACTCCTTACTTGGAGCTACCTTCCCCTTTGGCTTTGGCGTTAAGTTTCATTTTCTGAAAATTATAGGCGTTGGAGTGGAATGGGGCCTGCGTAAAACATTTACCGATTATCTCGACGACGTAAGCACCACTTACGTCGATCCCTTTTCGCTTTACTATGCGCATGGAGTAGATGCCGTAAAGTTGGCCGATCGCTCGTTAAATGCGCCCGGAAACAGCAATATTAACCGTCAAAGAGGCAATCCTACCAATAAAGATTGGTATGCTTTTGCCGGTCTTACACTTACTGTAAAGCTTCGAAAGCCCGAACGAGTTTGTCAGGCCTACCGATAATCGTTTATCTTTGCCGTTTCTGGAGCTAAGGCCAAGAAGAATGTCGGAGTTACGCACATCAATCAATACGGATAGATTACCCAAACACATTGCCATAATTATGGACGGTAATGGCCGTTGGGCAAAAAGCAAGGGAAAGCTGCGCATTTTTGGGCATCAAAACGGCGTTAAAGCCGTTCGCGAAACCATCGAAGCAGCTGCCGAACTGGGAATTAAATATTTAACGCTGTACGCCTTTTCTACCGAAAACTGGAATAGACCACAGCGCGAAATAACCGCCTTGATGGAGCTTTTAGTCAATACCATAGCCCGTGAGACAAAAACACTCATCGAGAATAATATACGGCTATCTACCATAGGTGATATGGCTGCACTCCCCGAAAATTGTCAGAAAAGCCTTGCCGCGTCGATCGAAAAAACAGCCAACAACAAAGGCATGACGCTCGTTCTGGCATTAAGCTATAGCGCCCGCTGGGAAATTATTAATGCCGTAAAACAAATAGCCAAAGAAACGGCCAGCGGAACCTTATCGGAGCAGGATATAAACGAAAGCCTTTTTTCGAAGTACTTAACCACACATGCTATTCCCGATCCCGAATTGCTCATACGTACATCGGGCGAACATCGAATCAGTAATTTTTTGCTTTGGCAGATTTCTTACGCCGAACTTTATTTTACCCCCGTGTTGTGGCCCGATTTTAATCGCGAACATTTTTATGAGGCAATTTTGGAATATCAAGGTCGCGAACGTAGATTTGGCAAAACATCCGAACAACTGAGTCATTGAAATGAAGCGTCTCCTTTTAATTTTATGGTGTCTTGCCGCCTTTACAAGACTTAGCGCTCAGATTAAATTGGGTGAAGAAATCCTTGAAATCAATTACACAAGCCCCAAGGAATTTACTATAGCCGATGTTTCCTTTAAAACATCAGGAGGGAGCTTGCTCGATAATACCATTTTAAAAATGCTTACCGGCCTCAATGAGGGCGATAAAATTATGGTGCCGGGCGAGCAGATTTCTAAAGCCATTCAGGCGTTATGGAAGCAGGGGCTTTTTTCGCATATCGAAGTAGTGGCACCACGTGTTTCGGAAGACAAAATCTGGATTGAATTTATTCTGGAAGAAAAACCCAAACTCTCTCGCTTTAGAATAACCGGGGTTAAAAAGAGCGATGCCGATGAACTCCGCGAAAGCCTTGAGCTAATGACTGGCAAAGCCATCAGCGAAAATTTATTGGTGCAGTGTCGAAATAAGGTAAGAGAATACTACCTCGACAAAGGCTATATGAATGCCGATGCCGAAGTTTCGACCTATCCCGATACCGCCACCAAAGGCGGGCAGATTTTGTTACTGGCAGTTAATAAAAACAAACGCATTAAAATAAAAACGATTCAGTTTGAAGGCAACGAACATGTGAAGGCCGGTAAGCTGAAACGAAAAATGAAGAATACCAAGGAAAACCCCTGGTGGAGCATTTTTACCACCTCAAAATTTATTGAGGATAATTATCGCGAAGACCTCGATAAAGTGCTTGCAGTGTATTTCGAAAAGGGATATAAAGACGCCCGAATTGTTGAAGACTCGGTGTATCGATTCGATGAAAAACATCTGGCTATTAAAATTATAATTGATGAAGGTAACCCGTATTATTTCCGCAATATTTCGTGGGTAGGCAATACCAAATACACTTCCAAAGAGTTGGGCGCGCGTTTGGGAATTAAAAAGGGTGAGGTGTTTAATCAGGCCAATTTGGAGCAGAATCTATTTATGAATGCCTCCGAAACAGACATCACTTCGCTTTACATGAATGATGGCCATTTGTTCTTCCAGATTACCCCGGTCGAAAAAATAATAGGTAAAGACTCGGTGGACATCGAAATGCGCATTTATGAGGGCAAACAAGCTACCATTAACAAAGTAACCGTGGTTGGGAACGACAAAACCAACGACCACGTTATTTTACGTGAGATACGCACGCGGCCCGGTCAGCTATTCCGCCGTTCTGATATTGTGCGCACCCAACGCGAACTTTCGCAACTAGGCTATTTCGACCCTGAGAAAATGGGAGTTAATCCCATGCCCAACCCACAAGACGGAACGGTGGATATCGAATACAGAGTTGAAGAAAAACCGTCCGATCAATTGCAGCTCTCTGGTGGATGGGGCGCCGGTAGGCTTATTGGTAATCTCGGTCTTGCCTTTAACAACTTTAGCGCACGCAGTTTCTTCAAGAAAAGCGCCTGGACTCCTTTACCCTCTGGTGACGGGCAGCGACTCTCCATTAACGCTTCATCAACCGGAAGGGCCTTTCAAAGCTATAATCTTTCGTTTACCGAGCCCTGGTTAGGTGGACGTAAGCCCAATTCCTTGACCATTACCGGGTTTCACTCGGTTTTTGGAAACGGGGCCGCCAAAACAGATCCTACCCGCAGTGCCACCAAAACCAGCGGGGCTGTAATTGGCTTTGGCCGCAGATTACGTTGGCCCGACGACTTTTTTAGTCTGCAGCACTCCATTAATTACTCCTACTACGAGCTCATTAATTCGTCGGCATTTGGTACGTTTACCAACGGTTTTGCCAACAATTTTAGTGTAAGCACCACTTTTTCGCGCAACTCGGTGGATCAGCCCATTTATCCTGCCAGCGGCTCGTCCATTAGCATTTCGCTTCAGTTCACCCCTCCTTATTCGCTCATTAATAAAAATACTGCTGCCGATTTTATAACCGATCAGCAACGTTACAAGTGGATTGAATACCACAAATGGAAATTCGATGCGCAGTGGTTTACCCCATTAACGAAGAATAACAAACTGGTGCTAATGACGCGTGCCAATTTCGGGTTTTTGGGCTCTTACACTGATGCTAAGGGTATTTCTCCATTCGAGCGCTTTCGTTTTGGAGGCACCGGACTTACGGGTTTAACTTGGGGTGCGCAGTTTTTAGGTGCCGAGATTGTAGGCTTGAGAGGATATGAAGACGGCTCTATTTCGAATCAGACTGGACTTCAGTCGGCGGGTGATGCTCCCATTTACAATCGTTTAACCATGGAGCTTAGATATCCGGTATCGTTAAATCCATCGGCCACTGTTTTCGGGCTTGCCTTTTTGGAGGGCGGCAATGCATGGGGCTCGTTCAGAGATTTTGATCCCTTCACGTTAAAACGCTCGGCCGGTATTGGCGTTCGGGTGTTTCTGCCCATGTTTGGGCTCTTAGGTTTGGATTACGGCTATCGGTTCGACAACATAAAAGGCTATCCGGGCATGCAAAAGGGAATTTTCCATTTTATAATTGGACAGAATTTCAACTAGTGGAAAAATTCGCTCTTGTGTATTTTTGTTTTTTGCACGATTGTTGAAACGGCAAAATAAAACTCATCAAAATGATTACTTTTGCACCCTCTAAATTGCCGATTATGAAAAAAATCCTCATAGGACTTATGCTGCTGTTCGGGATGAACATGGCTTTGTCGGCACAAAAATTTGGCTTTGTTGATTCGCAGTATATTCTCGAAAATATACCCGAATATAAATCAGCCCAACAGCAATTAGATAAAATTTCGTTGCAGTGGCAGAAAGAAATCGAAGCAAAATTTGCCGAGATTGATAAAATGTACAAAGATTTTCAGGCCGAGGCTATTCTATTGTCTGACGACATGAAGAAAAAGCGTGAGGATGAAATTATTGACAAGGAAAAAGCGGCCAAGGAATTACAGAAGCAGCGTTTTGGGAAAGGGGGCGATTTATTGAAACGTCGTCAGGAATTGATTAAACCCATACAGGATAAGGTGTATAATGCGATTAAAGAAATATCGACCACCAAAAACTATGCGGCGGTATTCGATAAATCGAGCGACTTAACCATCTTATACACCAATCCCAAATACGACATTAGCGATGCGGTGCTTGAAGAAATGGGCTACTCGCCTATAAAAGGCGCCGATGACACCAATCCCGGTGGATCCGGTGATTCAGACACCCCAAAAAAGTAAATTGTTAAATCACAATATCATGAACCATTTAAAGGTTGTTTTTCTATTTGTTGCCGTATTGGCAGGAGGCATTTCATTGGCTCAAAAGGGGCCTAAATTTGGACATATTAATCAGAAGGAATTATTAATAATAATGCCTGAGTATAAGACTGCTATTGCAAAAATGGATTCGGTTACTAAAGAAGCTCAAAAGCTTCTCGAGGAGATGATGACCGAATATCGTATTTTGGAAGACAAGTACAAGAACGAAAGCGCTAAAATGTCAGAGCTTGCGCGAAAAACAGCTGAAGAGAAGCTTATGTCTGACGGAACACGTATTCAAAATTTTCAACAGCAGGCGCAGGAAACGCTTCAAAATGAAGAAAATAAACTTTTAGAGCCCATTTTAAATAAAGCCAGAAAAACCATTGAACAAGTAGCTAAGGAAAACGGTTACACTTATATTGTGGATACATCTTCGGGTGCTTTCGTTTATTGGGAAGAAAGCGATAACATCCTCGCCCTAGTGAAGAAGAAGCTTGGCCTGTAAGCGGTTTAAAAAATTTAATTGAAAGCACCCACATTTTCGGGTGCTTTTTTTATTCTTGCATTATGGCAAAAGCGAGCGATCCTATTGGGATTTTTGATTCGGGCATCGGTGGACTTACCGTAGCCGCCGCCATCCATAGGCTTTTGCCAAACGAAAACCTGATTTACTTTGGCGATACCGCCCATTTTCCCTATGGCGATAAATCGGCAGGCTTAATTGATGCTTATGGCGCTGGCATTACGCAATACCTCTTGAGCCGAAACTGTAAGATGATTGTTATTGCCTGCAATACGGCATCGGCCTATGCATACAAAACCGTTAAAACGCTTGCAGGCGATCATGCATTGGTGGTTAATGTTATTGATCCTGCCGCCGATGCCATCGCCGCCTTGTTTCCCAAGGCCAAAGTGGGCGTTATTGCTACCCGGGGCACGGTTGCATCGGGCATTTATCCCCGTAAAATAAAAAAGCGCTCAAAACATACCGAGGTAACCTCTTTAGCCACACCTTTACTGGCGCCAATGATCGAAGAAGGGTTTTATAATAATAAGATTTCGCGTACCATTATTCAATCTTACCTCGAGAAAAAGTCGTTAAAAAATATCGAAGCCATTATTCTGGGTTGTACGCACTACCCCCTCATTCGCAAAGAAGTGGAGGAGTATTACAAAGGAAAAGTCAAGGTATTTGATTCGGCCGAAATGGTGGCGCATGCTGTAAAAGGGCTTTTAACGGAGCAAAATCTTATTAGAGAAGCCAAAAAGCCAAAGCTGGAATTCTACGTTTCGGATCTTACGGAGTCTTTTTCTTCCAGCGCTCACAATTTTTTTCCCGGCGAAATCGAACTTAAAAAACTCGACATTTGGACAGGGCGCGAAACCCAGCGTTAGGCTATTAAAAATCCTTAAATAAGGCAATAAAACATATGATGCCATCGCTCGAAATCTGCTGCTACAGCTCCGAAAGTGTTATAACCGCCGCAGCAAATGGAGCGCAAAGGGTGGAGTTATGTTCTGGCCGATTGGAAGGCGGTACAAGCCCCTCGACAGGCATGTTGCTGGCTGCACTCGAAGTAAAAAATATAGAAGTATTCCCAATATTACGGCCTCGTGGAGGCGATTTTTGCTACAGCCATAGTGAGTTCGATGAAATGTTGCATGACGTTGTTTGGTATGCAAAAATGGGTGTTAAAGGATGTGTTACGGGCATTTTATTGCCCAACGGCGATTTCGATTACCAGCGGATGCTCAAAATAAAAGCAGAAGCTCCAACCTTGGAATTATGTGTGCACCGCGCCATTGATATGTGCCGAAACAGCATCGAAGCCATAGCGGTGCTCAAGGAATTGGGCGTTAAGCGGATATTGAGTTCGGGCCGTAAAAACACAGCCATCGAAGGAATTGAAATGCTGCAGAATATGCAGGAGACAGCGGGCACGAGCATTGAAATTATGGCCGGAAGCGGTGTAAAAGCCGAACAGATTCCTTCTTTTTGGAAGGCCGGTATTCGGCACTTTCATGCTTCAGCGGCTACTCTAATCCCTTCGGCGATGCACTACCGAAACGAGGCCATTAACATGTCGAAAGACCATCCACTTGAGGAATTTAGTGTAGTGCAAGCAAATGGAGCGCACATTAAAACCATGGCAGAAACCATTCAACAATGCGCCACTTCGCTTTAATTATAGGGCTGTTTTTTGCGCTTATTGCCCGAGGCGCTGACACCTTGCAGCTGCGCGATTGGGCCTTGCGTAAGGGCGAAAGCACCGAGTGGATTCCTTTTTACGGAGCACGAAATATTTTACACGTTTTACGCGAAGCCGAACCCCAACTTAAGAATTCCGCAAGATTTTCGGAGCCTGCTCGCCAGTATCACGATTCGGTAGCTTCGTGTGCACACACTATAAAGTGTTATTTCGACCTCAGCAAAAAGCAGCTTAACAAGGGCAGTATTCGATTGGAACTCGACTACCTTCAAACTTTTGCTACCCTATATTTAAACGGCTATCAACTGGGTAGAACCGATAACGCGTTTATATTATGGTCGTTTTCTCTAAATGCCAAGATTTTAAAAGAAAATGGCAATCTTCTGGAAATTGTCTTTTCGCCACCTCGTGAAACGGTCATGCATTCGGGCGACATGGGTTTTGCCATGTACCCGGCCGACAATCAAACCGACAGCATTAAAACGGCGCCATATATTAGAGCACCGCAACAGGAGTTTGGCTGGGATTTTACCTTCGCCGAAATTTATACGGGCTTTAGAAAATGTCCGCAACTAATTTTTGCGGATGATTACTTTGTTTCTGATGCCCGCATCCAAACACTAAAGATAAAGGGCGATACGGCACACATGGAACTTGTTTTTACAATGAATACGTCATGCAGTATCAACAACGTTCAATTTTTGGGCAATCCCGCCCTATTTATTGACAAGCGTAAAATTGAAAAATCAGGTAAAGCAAAATTTATTGTTCCGTTTTACATCCTTAAGCCCCAGCTCTGGTGGCCTCAGAATTATGGAACAGCCCATTTATATCAAGCCCGTATTCAGGTTAAAGGGCAAAGCGATTCCCCCAAAAAATTGCCTTTTGCCGATACCATAACTATCGAGTTTGGGGTACGCACCGTTGAACTTATTCAGGAACCCGATGCCTTGGGCGAGAGCTTTTACTTTAAGGTTAACGGCATGCCCGTATTTATGGAAGGCGCTAACGTGATTATGCCTAACGAACCCTTTGAAAATGATCGGATGGCTGGCCTTTCCAATAAAGAACTTCAATACGTCGAAAAGATGAAGTTTAATATGCTCCGTATTTGGGGTGGCGGCACCTATTTTCCTGACGCATTCTACCAATGGGCCGATAGAAATGGCATAATGGTTTGGCAAGACTATATGTTTGCCTGCAGTTATTACCCTCTATCTATAAAGATGGAGAAGAACATTGAACGCGAAACACACTATCAAACGGCTCGCCTTGCGAAACACCCATGTTTGGCACTTTTTTGCGGAAATAATGAAGTGGATGTAGCCCGTAAAAACTGGGGCTGGCCCATAAAATACCGCTGGAACACGGCACAAATGGCGCTCCTCGATAGCCAATACTCGCAGTTGTTTATGAAATTATTGCCCAATATCGTTGCACAAATATGCCCTAACATAAGCTATATGCATTCTTCGCCGGTTTCTAATTGGGGAAAGCCCGAAGATTTTAACCGTGGCGATAATCATGATTGGGCGGTCTGGCATGGCGAGATGCCGCTAAAATTATCATACACGCGCACCCCTCGATTTATGAGCGAATATGGGCTGCCCTCATTTCCATCTGCTGCCATTATTGAAAAATACTGGGGCGTAAACAGTGATTCCATGTCTGCCGAAAAACTAGTGCTCAGCTACAAAGGCATCGGTTTAGTGCAAAAATACCTCATCCAGGCAAACCTGCCTTTCGATTCGTATGAGGCTTTAAGTAGTTCCACACGAAAATTGCAGGCCGGGCATTACAGAAAAATGCGCAGCGTACTGCGCGACGAAGATGGCAAGTGCATGGGGAATCTATTCTGGCAATTAAATGATGCCGCACCGGTAATGTCGTGGAGCGTGTTGGATATGGACGGTAATCCCAAATGGGAGGATGAATAATCCGGTTTATCGCCTCAAATTCACATTCCCCTTCAGCGACCCATTCGCTGCTTTAAACACCCAGAAATAATCGCCTTCGGGCAACATGTTGCCATTGGTATCAAGACCGTCCCATTGTGCGCGGTAATTTTGATTTCGGTACACGAGCTTGCCGCGCACATCAAATACCAACATCTCGTTGCGTTCCAGGGCAGGAGAGAGACCTGCGATGCGCCAGGTGTCGTTAAAGCCATCGCCATTGGGCGTAAAACCATTGGGAATTTTCAATCCACTAAATTCACCACTACCAACTATACTGCCAATGGAGGTGTTTACCGGATCGCTTAGGAAAATACTATCACGTGTGGTGCAGCGGCCCGAGTCGCTAAGCGTAACAAAATACCAGCCCGAATTGAGTTCGCTAAGGTCTTCGGTATTTGCTCCGTTCGACCAAATAAAACTGTAAGGCGGTATGCCGCCATCGGCGCTTAGGTCGATACTCCCATCGGCAGCGCCAACAGCACTCACATTATAACCGTTTGTTTGCAAAGGGCTACTTAATGTTATGCTGGCGGGTGGATTAAAACCCAGAAACAGCGTGTCGGAGTTATTGCGGCATCCGTTGGCAGCGGCAATACTCACGAAATAATCGCCGTAGTTAAAAGCTTTAAGATACTGTGTGGTATCGCCATTGCTCCAAGCGTAACGAATGGCAAAAATAGAAGCGCCCAAAATTACCGTATCGCCGGCACAGGCAGAAGTGTCGCCAAAAACCAATAAATCGGGTTTTGGGGGTGCAGCTTTAATAAAGATGGTTTGAAATTTATCGTATCGGCAGCCATCATCTCCCGCATAGGAATACATAAGTTCGTATGGTCCTGGTGGATAAAGTGCGGGTGTTATAACCGTATCTTCTGTTATGCAAGTTCCAGTGTAAATTCCACCTATCGGCAATCCGGTATTTAAGAAAATACGCGGATCGTTTTGGCATGGGTTTTCAATATCGCCGAAAACAACATCATTTTCATTTATGATGTTAATGGTTTTTGTGGTGCTCACATTACAAAAACCCGAATTGCTGCTTAAGGTAAGCGTATGTTCGCCGGCACCAACCTGCCATGGCCTAAAAAAGCCATCGCTGCCTAAACCCGGACCGCTTAATAGGGCATTCGGCGGACTGTATTCTACTATAAACGAATCGGAATTCAAGCAAACCTCATCGTAACTTAGTATTTGCAAAAAGTCGGGTACGGCATCGAGGCTAACGCTTAATGGGAAAGGGCCTATTTGGCAGCCCGCTTTGTTATTGATGTACAAATCGTACACCGTTGAGGTATCCGGAAACAAGTAGAATCGGGGTGCCCCACTTAGGGTATCCCAAATGCTGGTTTCTTCGGGGCTTATGCTCATGTAACCATATGGCACGTTCGGATAATAAAAGGTAACCGTATCGCCCGGGCATACCGAGTAGCTCATTACCTCCGGCAGCGTTTCCTGTATGGCGGGCAATACCACCAGCACCAGCGTGTCGTTAACGATACCGGTTATACCGGGCGGAGTTAAAGTATCGAAATACACGCGGGTAATAACCGATTGAAAAACAATTGCATCTTCGGTGGTATTGTTATAGTAAGCCCTCACAGTATCGCCATATATATCGAGTAGGGGAGCAAGATCAGATGGCCATACGCGCTGCACATTTTCAATAGGGGCAAAGGCCAACTCCGTGGTGTCGGCCGTACATATATATATGGTATATTTTTGTGGTAAGTCGGGATTGAAGGGCTCCTCTTGTGCCCGAAGGCAGCCTGCAGCCGCAAGAACAAATAGTAAACTCAACAATACAACGGCACGTTGTTTCATCTTTTGGAGTATTTCCTTACGAAATTATAAAAAAATCTGTTTGTCAATTCATGAACCTCAGACCCATCAGGTAAGCGATATACCCTAACCTTGATTTTTGTTCCTTTCTCATTAAGGAAAAAGAAAAGAGAAAAACTTCCAATTAAAGTTGCAAGTTCTATAATGCAGCGATTTATACGTGAGTTTAATAAATCATATTCTCTGTAGCCAATAATTTCGGGACTTAAATCCATTAATTTTTCTAAGGCTTCTGTGCAACCTATGTTCTTCTTGGGTAAACCCCTCAAAATATTTATTAACAATTTTGCATCTCAAGGTTTTGATATTTGCAATTAATTATTACTTTTATGTTTCCGAAAAGAGTGTAAGAGCATTATTGCCTATGGATTTTTTGATACGTAAACACTTCATTTCATCGCTTGTAGCCCTGTTAATAACCGGCTATACGGCTTTATTGGCGCAGAAAACAGCGCCTACAGATAAGGCCGCTAAAGATAAGAGCGCTGCAAAAACAGAGCAGCGCGAAGCGCCCAAGAAAGTCGATGCCGTGGCTGCATTGCCCGGCTATTATAATTCATATGCATCGGCGGGTATATTCCGCAGCGAGGCCAGGCGCATCGCTAAAAACGATAAAGATTTAAGCCTTATGGTTTCGGTACCTGTGCTGGCAAGCATAGAATTAACCGCCGATCAATCCAAGGCGCTCTTTAAGCAAGCCATTATGTTTCATATAATGGGCTATGATGCCGAAACGAAATTTGCCAACGAAAATGGACAAGGCAATGTTCCACTTTCGGCTGCGGTTATGGAGCTGTTGGGCAAAGATTTTTCGGGTATGGATGCGCTCTACAAACATCAGATAATTCACGGCAATGTGCTGGTGGTAGATGGTGGTACAAAATTTCCGCTCATGATTCAAGGCGGCACCTATGCCCCTGAGTTTAATTTTAACGACGAACTTACCGAATACCATTCAGCTATCTATTATTGGGCGGCTGCTTACCCTTGGTTGTTTTACGAATTAAAAAATAGTGCTTTGCGGCAAACCCTGCTCGATAAAGACATGCGTTTGTTAAGCTATTTTGCACAGCACCGATTCGCCCTCAATAATTTCACCTACGAGGCCATCCTTTCAAGTGATTCACCTCTTAGAAATTCCTCTAACAATTAATGCACCTATTATATATGTATAGATTTTTACACATGGCGCATTTGTTAGTTAAGCAGTTTTTGCTGGTGGCAGCATTTACCGTTTCGTGTGCATTGCAGGCTCAGTCGCCTGCAGTTTTTAATTTCGACAATGCCACAAAAGTGTCTGAGCTGCCCGAGACCGTGGTCGCAAGCAATGCTTCGTCCCCGTCTATGCAAAAGCGCTATTACCTCGACCCAGCGCAGCAGCTCTTTACGGCCGCAGAACTAAGAGATGCCTATACCCAAATGGGAAACCTGCGTGTGTTTTACGGTACGAACCACAATGCCACCTCGCTTTGGGAAAAAACACGCGATTTAATGTTTAGCGACAAAGCCACCAGCTCGGCCAAGTGCGACGATTTATCGGCTACATTGCTGGCTGATGCTAAACCTAACAGCAAGACCGATTACAAAAATAAATTGGTGGATGTGATGGGCGATGCGTTATATGCCGATGTTCAATTCTGCCTCCATTACCTGGGCCTTCAATATTCCGATTGGGAGCTTTGGCAAGCTTATGTTGCCGATAGGGAAGTATTGATTAATGAAGTAAAAAAATTGCCCGCATTAAGCAATAGGCTTATGGCATTTATGCTCGCCGTGGATGTTCAATACACCTTGTGTTCGCAGCAACATCCCAATGTTACCTGTTTAATGCCTTCGGTATTACCTAAAAAAGATAGTAAATGACCGTAAAAACCAACACTTCAAATTTTTCTTTTGTAAACAACCAAAACTCAATTAATATGAATCAATCACTTACACACGCTGCCCGAATGGGCCATCTGGCTCGGCGAACGGGCAACTGGCTGCGGTCGGGGCCTATGCTCCTGCTAACAGCCCTGTTTTTAACGGGTGTTTTGTCTGAAGCATACGCTCAGATTACCGCCTCAACGTATAATTTTGAAACTACCTTGCCTACAACCACTCAAGGTTGGACCAACTTGGGTGGTGGAACTATGGCACGCACCACTTCATTGCCCTGTGCCGGAACGGCATCGGTGCGTGTAAATACGTATACTTCGGGTACCGTATCTAGTTTTATTTCGCCTAATCTGGGCGCCAGCAATGGCGCTTTGGTAACAGTGAGCTTCAGTTACAAAGTAACGGTTTGGAGTGCTGGTACTGCAGCCGCTGCGTCCAATTGGGGTAGCCTTGATGTGCAGTGGGCTACATCTACTGCAGGGCCTTGGACCTCGAGTGGTACAATAATTAATCCGTCGCCATTTACCCAGCACGTGCCAGCTACTACTTGCACCACACGTACGGTTACGTTTACACCGGCTGCAACGGCTGCCTTTTACATCAGAATAAGAGGAACGTATAATGGTGGTGATAATTGGATATACCTCGATAATATTAACGTTTCACAGGCAGCAGGTGCAAACTGCGCAGGCACGCCCAATGCCGGTACGGCAACCAGTTCGGCAACCGCAGCCTGTTCGGGGGCTAACTTTACGGTTTCGGCAACAGGCCTTTCAACTACAGCGGGTATTACACGCCAATGGCAGAATTCTACCGATGGCGGTGTTACTTGGAACAACATTACCGGCGCAACAGGCGTTTCGGCAGTTGTAAACCAAACTGTGGAAACACAATATCGTGTAGTGAGTTTATGTTCTTTTAGTGGCTTGAGCAATACTTCCTCGGCGGTAATAGTTCCTATGCTTACCGGTGCTTGCCAGTGTGCGGCGTATCCTGCTGTTTTTGCATCGAGTACTGCCGATGAGGACATCTCAAACGTAACGGTAGGTACGTTAAACAACAGCTCAACGTGTGCTGTAGCGGCTACCGGGCCAGGCTCTATTTTGAATCGTTATGCCAACTATACGGCTTCATTAGCGGGGCCATCGGCACCGCAAGGTTCTTCTGTAAACTTTAGCTTAACGCAAACTTCTTGTGGTGGGCCATATGGTAATTTCTTTCAATTGTATGTCGATTGGAACCAGAACGGTTCTTTCTTAGACGCCGGAGACCAGGTGTATTCACAGCCGGTCAATGCCACCGGAAATCAAACCGTTACTGGTTCGTTTACTGTTCCAGCAACAGCAACGCCAGGTGCCACACGTATGCGTGTGGTAAATATCGAAAACACAGCTTCTACAACAAACTATGCGCATTCGGGTTATACATGGGGCGAAACGGAAGACTACTGCTTTACGGTAACGGTACCGCCACCCTGTGCCGGTACACCTGCTCCTGGTAATACAGTAAGTAGCGTAGCTTCGGCATGCGCTAGTGTACCTTTTAATTTAAGTTTGCAAAACGCTATTTCGGGTTCCGGTGTTACGTATCAGTGGCAGTCCTCACCCGATAACGTTACTTGGACAAATATAGCAGGGGCAACTTTGCCTAGCCGCTCTCAATCACAAACGGCAGCTACTTGGTATCGTTGTGAGGTTACTTGTACGGCCTCTGGACAAACAGGTACTTCTAATGCTATTCAGGTTACCATGGCGCCGTTCTACAATTGTGCGTATTGTGCTTCTGGTGCAACTATTGCTGGCGATGAAGATATCACCAACGTAACGGTAGGTACCTTAAACAACAGCACGGCATGTAATGCTGTGGCAAGTGGCCCGGGTTCGGTGTCGAGTTTATACAATAACTATCGTACCACTGTTGCCGCGCCTAATTTAGCCCTAAATAGTACCATTCCGGTATCTGTGGGTATTACAGGATGTAGTGGCTTTATGTATGCCACAGGCGCCCGTGTGTTTATCGATTACAATCAGGATGGTGATTTCACAGACGCTGGTGAGGATGTGTTTACTCCTGCTTCGCAAACAACATCCGGTGGTGCTACAACACAATCCCTTGCCGGTTCGTTTACCGTTCCGTGTAACGCTCTGCTTGGGCTTACAGGTATGCGTGTAGTAATTTCTGAACAGACAAGTAATACTATACCGGCTTGCGGTACCTATTTTTATGGCGAAACCGAAGATTATTTGGTAAACATTTCACCAGATCTTGGAGCGTGTGTAGGAACACCTGCTTCGTCAAACACCTTGTCTAGTGTTGCCAATGCGTGCCCTTCAACTAATTTCACGCTTAGCTTGTCTGCTAGTTATCCGGGTTGCGACTTTACTTTCCAGTGGCAGCGTTCCGTTGATGGTGGCGTAACCTACTCAAACTTCGGAGCACCCTCCTTGGTAGGTACACTGGCGGTAAGCGCGCAAACCGTTACCACATTTTATCAGTGCATCATTACCTGTACAAGCAGTGGTTTAAGCACCACTTCAACTCCTGTTCAGGTAACACAAAACACCTTGTTAGCTTGTTATTGTGCATCATCGGCCACCAGCACCGCCGATGAAGAAATTTTCAATGTAACGTTAGGCTCCATTAACAACACCACCACGTGTGGTTCGGTTGGTGGTGCAGGTTCGGTAGCCAGCTTGTATAATAATTACACAGCACAGCAAACAACCCTTACCAAAACCGCAACTTACAGCATGAATGTGGGTGCAGGTTTGTGTCCTATAAATCCAGCATCTCTTACCCAATTCCCGGGCGAGTACATCCATGTATGGATTGACTATAACGGCGATGGAACGTATTCAGATGCAACAGAACTTGTGTATCGTACACCGTCTCCGGGACTTACCTGGTTCCAGTCGGGTGCAACCAATTCCAACTTTAACTTTACCGTTCCTGCGGGTGCCGTAACCGGTGTTGTAGGCATGCGTGTAATAGCCGTATATAACAGTGCTTTCCAAAGCTCTTGCGGTACCTATACATGGGGTGAGACCGAAGATTATTCGATCAACATCGTAGCGCCACCGGTATGTTCGGGTACCCCAACGCCGGGTACTTTGCCTCCAACCTTATCGGTAATACAGAACACCACTACTACCCTGCAGCCTACCGGCTTACAGGTAGCTCAGGATCTGGTGTACCAGTGGGAGCAATCTCCAAATGGTATTACTTGGTCGCCGGTAGTAGGTGGAACAGGTGCTAATGCTGGAGTGTACACCACACCATCAATCGCTCCGGGTACAATCTGGTACCGTTTAAATTTAACCTGTACCAACAGTGGCTTGTCTGCTGCAACAAATGGTATTCAGATTACTACCATTGGGGGTGCAACCTGCGCCGCACCGTTTGATATACCTGCAACATTTACCAATCCGGCTACGCCATTCTCGCTTAACCTTTCATCGAACGGTGCGGGTAACGATATCTTGGCACAAGCAAGCAATACCAATTATGGTGCAGCGGGCGAGGATTTGATTTTCCGATTTACAGTGGGTGCAGGCGATGTAGGTAATTATGAATTTTCTGTAGTTAATACCTCAAACAGCCGTTTTATTGGTTGGTTCCTTAAATCAACCTGCGATGCCGCAAGTCTTTCTTTAGCTTCTGCCACATCAACGGATGGACAGTTTAACTCGGCACATGGTATTCACAACATTACCGCACCGGGTACCTATTTCTTAATCGTTGATTATCGTGCTCCGATAACGTCTTCGAATGTGTTTGTTCGTGTACGTAAAGTACCTGCAGCACCTGCAAACGACAATTGTTCGGGAGCCATCTCGCTAACTCAAGCAACACCATGTACTCCAACTGCGGGTTCTATGGCGGGTGCAACAGCGAGTGCTACACCGGTAATTTGTGCCGGCGGTAATGCCGACGACGATATTTGGTATTCGTTCTCAGCCACTTCTGAAGCGGCAGTAATTGATCTTCAAACAGCCAATAATGGTGTAGTTGAGTCAGGAGCTGATGTAGCATTCGAAGTGTACACCGGTACTTGTGCTGGTTTAACAGCGCTTGCTCCATCGTGCTACAATAACAGTGCATCGCGTGGTGTGGCTGAAACTGCTACTATTGCCTCGGGTCTAACCGTAGGAACCACATACTATGTGCGTGTTTACGATAAGGGTGCGGGCTACGGTTCGGCAAATGGTAATATCTCCATTTGTGTTACGCCTCCTCCTCCGCCAGCAAACGACAACTGTGCTGGAGCTACCGTGCTTGCGGTAGGTGCTACATGCACGCCAACTGCTGGGTTAACTATTTCAGCAACACAATCGCAGCCTGCTGTTGCATGCAACGGATTCACCGGCAATGCTGATGATGACGTTTGGTACTCCTTTACCCTAGCGGCTAACACATTGCTTAATATTCAGGTAACGCCAACGGTAAATACATTCGATCCGGTAGTTCAATTATTCTCGGGTAATTCGTGTGCACTTACCTCAGTAGATTGCGCCGATAATTCACTTCGAGGTGGCTTTGAGCGTTTATCGCGCACGGTGCCTCCTGGCGAATACTATGTTCGTGTGTATCACTACGGTGCTGGAACTGGTGGTGGCGGTGGCCATACCATTTGCGTAACTAATACAACTCCTCCAATTGCACCTGAAAACGACAATACCTGCGATGCTATTCCAGTAGTTGTTGAGGGTGAGTGTGTTACGCAAGGACCATATGAATCACAGACTGCAACACGCACCCTAACATGGCCTGCGGTTGAAGGTGTTGGTTTTGGCGATCCAAGCGACGATGTTTGGTTTAAGTTTACAACCGACAATGTATCTACTTCTGTATCTATCAAGGTTCAAGGCGGTGGCGGTTACAATCCGGTAATCCAGCTTTACACCTTTACAGATTGTAAAACAATAAATCTAACTGCTGCACCTTTAAATGCAACGGGTGCTGATGGTTTAGAGGAACAGATTGTGTTTAACCTACCGGTTAACACCTTGTGTATGGTGCGTGTTCACGACTTTAATGTTGTGCCTTCAAGTGGATTCTTTACCATTTGTGTGTCTAAAGTTCCTGCTCCACCAAACGATTTATTCCAAAACGCACAACTTTTAACCATGTTCAACTCGGTTACTTGTCCGGGTCAAACAGCGGGTTACACGGTTAATGCTACATTAGGGGATGCATCCGCAACCTGCGGTACCAACGACGATAACGTGTGGTATGAGTTTGTAGCGACGAATACAACGGCTACCATTAATGTAACGGGTACACAAAACTTCGATCCTGCTGTTGATTTTCGTGGTGGAGCTGGTGTAGGTACTTCTATTCAGTGCGTTAATGCAACTGGAGCCAACGGTACCGAAACCATCAATGCCACAGGCTTAACCATCGGGGCGACCTATAAAATTCAGGTAATGGGTGTTGGAGCAAATCCAGCCGGTTGGGGTACATTTACCATCTGTGTTTATGGTCCTGCGGCTCCGCCACCAAACGACAATTGTGCAGGTGCCATTAATTTACCGAATGCTTCTCCTTGTGCTGTTGTTGAAGGGTATTTAACCGGTGCTACAGCAAGTGCTGTTCCGTCTCCTTGTTCAGGTACAGCAGATGATGATGTTTGGTATAAATTTATTGCATCTTCGCCTCAGGCAACCATCACGGTTGTAGGTGGTACGCCTGCGGTGCCCGCGGATATGGTAGTGCAGATGTACTCAGGTGCTAGTTGTGGAGCATTAACCTCTGTTGGCTGTGTTGATGCAGATCCTGCACCGGGTACTGAGAACTTGGTTGTAAATGGTTTAACACCAGGAACAACCTATTATGTTCGATTGTTTACATGGTCAAATGAAGGTCCGGGTACAACTACAACGGCACCCAATCCGAACTTTACCATTTGTTACACAGGTGTACCTCCTGCAAACGATAATATTTGCGGGGCTCAAAACGTAACGGTTTCGAGTAACTTAGTTAACATTAACACATCGAATTTAGGTGCCACAAACAACACTATTGTGCCTGCAGCGCCATTTACAGATTGGAATAACGATGTATGGTTTAAGTGTACCGTACCTTCTAATGGTGTTGTGGCTCTAACAGTAACGGGTATAGGTTTCCCAGATACAAAGATTCGTGCATACACCTCATCAGACAATACGTGTAATGGTACACTAACATTGGTGGGAGCTGATGATGATTCTGGTCCTGCCTTTGGTTCGTTTGTTTATAATTCGGGTTTAACGCCTGGCAACACCTTGTTCTTTGCAGTTGATGGTTTCAGCGCCGCCAACTTTGGTACCTTCCGTCTAAATGTGAACGATGGTTGGTTATGGACCGGTACAACTGGGTTTAATCCTACAGGTGCTCAGAACTGGGTTAACTTAGGTGTAGGCGAAACAACACCTAATCCGTTAACTGCCAACACCGTTACAGGTGCTTCGGGCCAATGGTCTACAACACCGGGTACTACAGTAATTAATATACCTGCAGTAACAAACACGCCGTTGTTTACGTCCAATGCTACTATTGGAGGTGTTAAATTCATCGGTTCAGTATTGACGCAGACTAAAATCACGGTGAATGCTGGTTCGATACTTACCTTGAACGGAACCACATTTGCAGGTACTGGACGTGGTGTTACCGGAACGGGTGCTGGTGGTCGTTTCGAAGGTGGTGGTCGTTTAGATATTGGTGCACAAACTGCGGGTCAAACCGTTATCATCAATACACCTACCCGCTTCCGCTTGGCTACTACTGCTTTGGCCACGGCAAATGTTCAGTCTAACGGCAACATGATTTTCGACAATGCTGCTTCGCTTTACTCGGGTCAGGCTGGGCCTAACTCTTTAGTAAACGGTAACATTACGTATCGTCGTCAGGGTAACACAAGTGCGTTTGTTTACAACTTCTGGTCTTCACCATTAACCAATGGTCTGCTGTCATCATTGGCTGCTCCTGGATACGTTCCAAACTTGTACCAGTACAACACAGCTACTGCAACAGGCTTAGACTATTTAGGTACACAGGCAGGATGGCAGGCGCTTACACCTTCAACCAGCATGGTTCAAGGTAAAGGCTACATTGCAACGGGTGCTGGTTTAGCAAACTTTACTGGTTTGCCTCAGCAAGGCAATGTTAATATTGCCGGTATGACTGGTGGTGGCGGCAATAATTTCAACCTCATTGGTAATCCGTATCCGGCGCCGATTTCTGCCAATACATTCCTTACCACGAATGCATCTCGCATTACGGGTGGTGCAATGTATATATGGGATGACGACGCCACAGGTGGTTTAAATTACGCAGCTGGCGACTTTATTATCTACAGCGGTTTAGGTACGGTTAATGGACCAAACTCAGGTGCGCCGTTCTCTGGTAATATTGGAGCGTGTCAAGGGTTCTTCGTAAACTACAACCCTGCGGGTGGAGTTAACTTTACCTTCGACAATGCAATGAAGACCTATGGTACTAACAGTGAGTTCTTCGACATCACTACAGCCAATCGCCTCCGTTTACGTATGGAGAATGTAAATGGTGTTGGTGCTGAAGCGCTAGTTGCTTTCATTGATGACGCTACTGATGGTCCGGATAATTCATATGATGCATTGCGCTTGCAGGGTAATGCTGATTTGAGCCTTTATACCTTCAACGGTGATATGGAGTATGCTATTCAAGCATGGCCAACATTAACCAACGAACGTGTAATTGATCTGGGTACTGTTAACACGGTTGCAGGAGCTTCTACTATCTCTATGAATATGTTTGAGAATTTCGATCCTACCACAGTAGTTTATCTTGAGGATACCGAATTGGGAATCTTCCACAATTTAACTCAGGATAACAGCTACGAGTTTGAAAATTCAGGATTGAACGGAGATGCTGTTCGTTTCCGTCTACACTTCCGTGCTCCAATCGGTGTGTCTTCAGTAATGGATTGTTCAGGTACTGAGTCAGGTAAAATCCTTGTGGGTAACCCTAACACAACACCTGTAGCAGTAGAACTTAAGAATGCAAACAACGAGGTTGTGGCTACGGCTGCTCCTTTCGTAGGTGAGCACGAATTTGTAAACCTTGCTTCCGGAAACTATTCATTAGCTATGAGCTACACGGATGGAGGAACTATTAATCGCACAACTGCTGTTGAAAACAATGGTATGACTTCGCCTGCAAGCTTTATTGCAAGTGCTACTACTGTTTCAATTGCTGATGCCATTATCGAGTTCCAGGGCACTGCACAAGGAGCTAGTGAATACACTTGGGATTTCGGAGATGGTACTATCGTTACCGGCGACCTTAACCCTGTTCATGCATACAATGCCTTAGGTGTTTACACCGTAACATTTACAGCAATGAACAATGGATGTGGTTCATCAGCAACTACTACAATTACTGTAGGTGCAGATCTTACCGGTACCAACAATGTGGCCACTACAAGTGGATTCTCCATCTTCCCGAATCCTGCTGCTAACGTAGCGAACCTATTGTTAAATCTTGATCGTTCTGAATCATCAGTTGTTGTAAGCATCCACGATGCTGCAGGCCGCTTGGTAAGCACGAAAGAGGTTAACGATGTTCGTTCAGGAGCAGTTGTAGGTTTAGATGTTGAAACCCTATCTAATGGAGTTTATCAAGTAACTGTTGAAGGTACCAACTTTAAAAATGTTGGCCGTTTAACAATTGCTAAATAAGCCTTTTAGAATCCTCAAATAAAAAAGGGGGCCCTTAACCGGGGCTCCCTTTTTTATTTTGATTATTATCCGTTTATTTGTTCTTCATAATCTATACCGCGTATGAAAAAATCTTTTACGCTTCTAATGCTTTCTATGGGCTTTATGGCCTCGGCTCAAAACGTTGTTTTCGTTGATGCGGCTCTTGGGAATGATACCTTGAACGGTTTTTCTGCTACAGTAAATGCTTCCACTGGCGCAGGGCCCAAAAAGTCTATTTCAGCAGGTCTTTCGCTTATCGCAGCCGGCGATATTCTTTCTGTTCAGTCCGGAGTTTATAACGAGAGTGTAACCTTTGATCAATCGTTTCAATTGCTCAAAACGGGTACCGGATCGGTAATTATGGATGAGGCTACCTTAACCGCCAATGGCGATATTATTGGTAATGCGCCTCTAGATTTAGCCTTCCAGGCCGCCACGGTATCTGTGCAGAACGGAGCTCAGGCCGCAGATGGCTATTTGCTCACAGCCAATGGGGGAGCCCTAATTCTGCAGTCGGGCGCTTATGCCGAACTTCTTGAAGTTAAAAAGAACTTAGCATTATTTACCATCGGAAACGTGCAGCTCGATGCCATACGGATGAACGCGAATGGCGGAACGCTAACCTTAGGCGGCAATGTTTTGCTTTCGTCTTCATTGCAGCTTAATCAGCCTAATGGGGGATACGTTGAACTGAGCGCATATAATTTGGTGATATCGCCTGGAGCTACACTTATAGGAGGCAATGCATCTTCTTTTGTTAAAACAAGCGGAACAGGCTCTTTAGTGCAGTCGTTTCAAAATGAGTCTATGTACTTCCCTGTAGGCTCTGGTTCTACATTTGCGCCACTTACCATTAGCGACAATGGCACCCCCACCGACATGGTGAAAGCACGTGTGCGTGAAGCGCTTAACACCAATTCATTTAATCCCGATTTACCTGCAGGCGTAAACAGTTTTGTAGGTTTAGAGTGGGTACTCGAAGAATCGGTTCCTGGTTCAAACAATGCCACCATTCGTTTTGATTATACCGGAGCTAATGAACTCAACAACTGGGTAGCTGCCCAAAATAGAGCGGCGTATCGCAATGATGGCAATACATGGTTTGCTGCAACAAATTCCTCAATAAATGAGTCGTATTCTACAGGCCTTTTTAATAGCCTGGGCGGAGTGTTTGCTATTTATTCTGACTTCCCCAATTCGGTGTCTAGTATAGATGCAGAGGCTACGTTGGTGTATCCCAATCCAACCAGCAACCAAATTACCATTAGCGGAAATTCTAACTTGCCAACCTTTTATTCTATTTTCTCGGTGGATGGAAGGAATGTTGCCTCAGGTGCACTGCAATACAATGCGCCCATAAGCGTAGAAGAGCTGAATGCAGGCCTATATTTTATACAGGTGGGAAGCAGCGAGGCAACAATGCGCACCTTGCGTTTCCTTAAAAATTAATAAGCGACTTCCCTTAAATATTGATAAACAACGTTAAACCCAAGGCCCGGTAGCCTTGGGTTTTTCTTTTTAGCGTATTTTACCCTTTAAATTTAGCCCAGATTAAGCGTTAGGAATGAAATGAACTAACGCTTAGTGTGTTAGGCTCGCGTAATGTATCTGGGTTAATCCCGAGCAAGCGCAGATTCTTCAAGCTTTTTGTCTAAGCCCCCAACTCTATTGCGTAATTCGGGTTTAAACTTCCTTTCGCATGCGTGCTACAGGAATGTTTAGCTGTTCGCGGTATTTAGCCACCGTTCGTCGGGCTATGTTATACCCCTTTTCTTTTAGAATTTGAGCCAGCCTATCGTCTGTTACGGGCTTTCGCTTATCTTCGGCAGCAATGGCATCTTCTAAAATCTTTTTCACCTCGCGTGTCGAAACCTCCTCTCCGGTGTCAGTAGAAAGGCTTTCAGAAAAGAATGATTTTAACAGAAGCGTTCCAAAAGATGTTTGGATGTATTTACTATTGGCCACACGCGATACGGTTGAAATATCCAAACCAACCCTTTCGGCAATATCCTTAAGAATCATGGGCTTTAACTTGGTTTCGTCGCCAGTTTGAAAGTACTCGTATTGATACTCTAATATGGCCTGCATCGTAAACAATAAGGTTTGCTGTCGTTGTTTTATGGCATCTATAAACCAGCGTGCCGAGTCAATTTTTTGTTTCACAAACAATACGGCCTCTTTCTGCTCCTTGCCCGATATTTTCTTGGTCTTGCTGTAATGTTCCAGCATTTCCTGATAGGTGCGGCTAATTTTTAAATCGGGCGCATTTCGCGAGTTGAGCATAAGCTCGAGATTGCCGTCGTTATTTACTAAAATAAAATCAGGAATAATATGCTGCGATGTTTTTGACGAGTCGCTTTGCGAATTGCCCGGCCGTGGGTTAAGTTTTAATATTTCTTTAATGGCATCTCTTAAATCCTGATCTTCGAGCTCGAGCTTACGGGCAATTTTATCGTAATGTTTACGCGAGAATTCCTCCATAAATGAGGAAACGATAATAGCCGCTGTTTTAAGACTAACGGTTTGATATTCTTTACGACGGAGCTGCAATAATAAACACTCTTGTAAATCGCGTGCGCCTACACCAGCGGGATCCAGTTGCTGCACCTCGAATAAAAGCTGCTCAAGTTCTTTTTCGTCAACCATGATGTTCTGCGAAAAGGCCAAATCGTCGGATATAGCAAACAGCTCCCGGCGCAAATATCCATCTTCGTCCAGGTTGCCTACCAAATATTCTGCTATCTGATATTGACGTTCATCCAAATCGCGCAATTGAAGCTGATCGATGAGTTGTTCCTGAAAGCTTATACCGCCGGCAAAAGGAATTTCTTTGCGCTCGTCGTCGGGCCCGTAATTATTGGTTTGTAGCTTATATGCAGGCGTTTCGTCATCGTCAATATAGGCGTCGAGGTTAAAATCCTCGCGGTTTTGTTCGTCGTTTTCCTGGCTCTCTTTATCATCAGCAGAGGCAAACGGATCTTCAGAAACTTCCTGGTCATCGTCGTTATCGCCTGCGCCTTCTTCAAGTGCCGGATTAATTTCCAGTTCTTCCTTTATGCGTTGTTCAAGTGCTACGGTGGGCACTTGCAGCAATTTCATCAGTTGGATTTGCTGCGGCGATAATTTTTGTAGTAATTTTTGTTGGAGGCCCTGTCTTAGCATAATCCTTAAATATTAGGTGATTTCTAAAAATTCAAATTCATTTATCGTGCCACGCCCAATAAATGTTAAAACTCAAGATTTTTGGGTGTTCGTGGAAAAGGAATCACATCGCGTATGTTTCCCATGCCGGTTACAAAAAGCACAAGGCGTTCGAAGCCGAGACCAAACCCGCTATGCGGCACCGTTCCAAACTTTCGTGTTTCGAGATACCACCACAGACTTTCTTCGTGAATGCCCACCTCGGCCACACGCTGGCTTAGTTTTTCGTAATCCTCCTCACGTTGCGATCCACCGATAATTTCGCCGATTCCCGGGAATAACACATCCATTGCCCGCACGGTTTTGCCATCCTCGTGCTGCTTCATGTAAAATGCTTTTATCTCCTTGGGGTAATGCGTTAGAATTACCGGTTTTTTAAAGTGCTTTTCCACCAAATAGCGCTCGTGTTCGCTTTGTAAATCGATGCCCCATTTTACAGGGAATTCAAATTTCTTTCCCGAACGCTCGAGTATAGAAATGGCTTCGGTATAGGTTAAGCGTTCAAATGGATGTTGCAGCACGAAATTTAACTTTTCCAAAAGAGGCATTGCACTGCGTTGTTCCTTGGGCATCTGACTTTCCTCATCGACCTGGCGTTTTTCGAGAAATGCCAAATCATCCGCATTATGCTCGGTAACGTAGGCTATAAGATATTTCAAAAAATCTTCGGCCAAATCCATGTTATCGTCCAGCTCAAAGAAGGCCATTTCGGGTTCAATCATCCAGAATTCGGCCAGATGGCGGGTTGTGTTCGAATTTTCAGCCCTAAAGGTGGGTCCAAAAGTGTACACCCTCGAAAGCGCCAGTGCCGCCAGTTCGGCTTCGAGCTGGCCAGAAACGGTGAGATTGGCTTCTTTGCCAAAAAAATCTTGACTGTAGTCAATGGAACCGTCTGGTTTTTTAGGCAAATTTTCGGGATTAAGTGTACTTACCCGGAACATTTCTCCGGCACCTTCGGCATCGGAGCCGGTAATGATAGGTGCATGGATGTAATAAAAATGGCGGTCGTTAAAATATTTGTGGAT
>JBKCHQ010000181.1:0-7067 GCA_046302715.1 Bacteroidia bacterium
TGCCGGCTCTTTAAGGTGTTTAAGATTCGCCATGGGCCGCCCCGAATATTCCGAAGGATCGATGTAATAAATTTCGCTCCCATACGGCGCTGCGTCCAAAAGCCCAGCCGCAGGATACACTTGCAGCGAGGTACCTACGACCAATACCATTTCGGCATTCGAAAAAAGTACAGCCGCCAATTCAATTAAAGGCACTGCCTCGCCAAACCACACAATATCGGGTCGAAGCAATTCGCCGTATTCGTTTTTTATACCGTATTCAACCGCTTCGTAACCCACATTAACTGAACTCCCCCTCCCATTTACACTGCGTAATTTCACCAATTCACCATGCAAATGCACCAGATTTTTGCTGCCCGCACGTTCGTGCAAATCATCCACGTTTTGAGTAATTACTACCGTTGGAATGTGCTGCTCAAGTTTGGCAAGCGCATAATGGGCTGCATTGGGCTGTACTTCTGCCAATTGCATACGCCTGGTATTGTAAAAACGGGTTACTAATTCAGGATTTCTTTGCCAAGCTTCTGGTGTGGCAACATCCTCAATAGCATGCTCTTCCCAAAGCCCATTCGAATCACGAAAGGTGCGTATACCACTCTCTGCCGAAATCCCTGCTCCAGTTAATACAGCTATGCGAGCTTTAAAATGCCTATCCATACCCTCACAAATATAGAACGCATATGGGATAAATTGATGGTGGAAAAATTACCGCAAAAGGGGTGAGCAGGCCAAACGAATTACGTTATTTTTGCGCTTTCCTAAAAATAAAGGAAAACACTATACACTTAAAATAAAGGTTCCCTATTATGGACGAATACAGGAAAAGACAGGCACTCGATTACCATTCAAAGGGTAAGCCCGGTAAAATAGCAGTAATTCCCACCAAGCCAACTTCCACCCAACGCGATCTTTCGCTTGCCTATTCGCCCGGTGTGGCCGAGCCTTGTATTGAAATTCATGCCCAACCCGACGACGTATATAAATACACGGCAAAAGGTAACCTTGTGGCAGTTATCTCCAACGGTACCGCGGTACTTGGGCTGGGTAATATTGGGCCCGAAGCCTCAAAACCCGTAATGGAAGGAAAAGGTGTACTTTTTAAAATTTTTGCAGACATTGATGTTTTCGACATTGAGGTTGACGCCAGTGATATTGAAGGTTTCGTTAACACGGTAAAAGCCATATCGCCCACTTTTGGGGGGATTAACCTCGAAGACATTAAAGCACCGGAGTGTTTCGAAATTGAGCGACGCTTGAAAGAGGCGCTTTCCATCCCCATTATGCACGACGACCAGCATGGAACGGCAATCATTACCGGTTCAGCTTTACTCAATGCGCTAGAACTGGCCGGTAAAAAGATTTCAGAAGTAAAAGTGGTGTTTAATGGTGCAGGAGCCTCGGCCATTTCATGCGCCAGCCTATACTTACAGCTTGGTGTGTTGCCCGAAAATTTAATTATGTGCGACTCCACCGGAGTAATTACTCAAGACAGAAACGATCTCGACGAACAGAAGCGGCGCTTTGCCCGGCAGGTTACATTTACTAAACTCAGTGAGGCACTAGTAGGGGCCGATGTTTTTGTGGGGCTCTCAAAAGGCAATATCGTATCGAAAGAAATGGTGTCGGCTATGGCACCTAATGCCATTGTTTTTGCCCTTGCCAATCCCGACCCCGAAATTACCTACCCTGATGCGTTAGAAGCTCGACCTGATATCATAATGGCCACTGGCCGATCCGATTTTCCTAATCAGGTGAATAACGTGTTGGGCTTCCCGTTTATATTCAGAGGAGCACTCGATGTACGTGCAACCACCATCAACGAAGCCATGAAGTTGGCCGCCGTTTATGCTATTGCTGATCTGGCCAAGCAGCCGGTACCTGAAATGGTAAATATGGCCTATAACAAAACGAACCTCGAATTTGGACGCGAGTATATTATCCCAAAACCGCTCGATCCGCGCTTAATTACCACCGTGGCACCCGCTGTGGCTAAGGCTGCCATGGAGTCGGGAGTAGCTAAAGCACCTATTACGGATTGGGAGGTGTATAAAGAGGAATTGTCGCGCCGCATGGGTATGGATAATAAGCTGATGGAACGCCTCACAACGCGAGCCAAGACAGCTCCCAAGAAGGTGGTGTTTGCCGAAGCCGACCATTATAAAATCTTAAAAGCTGCGCAGGTAGTTCGAAACGAAGGCATTGCCATACCGGTGCTGCTGGGTAATAAAGAAAAAATTGAACGTATAGCTCACGAAAATTCCATTAGAATTGAAGGGATGGAAATTATCAATCCCCGAAGTGTGGAGCAAGCGGAACGCGTGCTTGAATATGGCGATATATTCTACAAAATGCGTCAACGAAGAGGATTTACCATTTTCGAAGCACGCGAAATCATGCGGGAGCGCAATTATTTTGGATCCATGATGGTTCATGGCGGCGAAGCCGATGCATTGGTTTCGGGCCTAACGCGTAAATACCCCGATACCATTCGTCCCGCATTACAGGTAATTGGCAAGGCTAAAGGAGTTAATCGGGTTGCAGGCCTGTATATCATGATGACCAAAAAGGGGCCATACTTTTTTGCAGATACCACGGTTAACATTAATCCCAGTGCCGAAGAGCTGGCCGAGATCACTGTTTTGGTTGCCGAGGCGGTGCGTAACCTAAACATCACTCCACGTATTGCATTGGTTTCGTATGCTAATTTTGGATCTTCAGAGGGTGATGATGCCATCAAATCGCGAGAAGCGGTAAGGATTTTACATGAAAAACATCCCGATTTAATTGTGGATGGCGAACTACAGGCCAATTTCGCACTCAATAGTGATTTACTTCAGGAGCAATTCCCTTTCTCTAAACTATCGGGAGAACAAGTAAACACGCTTATTTTTCCAAATCTCGCTGCAGGTAACATTGCCTATAAAATGATGCAGGAAATTGGTGGCTCTGAAGCTATTGGTCCGCTTTTGCTGGGCATGCGTAAGCCAGTGCACGTGCTGCAATTGGGTAGTTCGGTGCGTGAAATTGTGAATATGGTAACTTTAGCTGTTGTTGACGCTCAAACCCGAAGCTGATGTTTGATTATATTTCAGGAAATCTGATTGAGAAAACGCCAACCTATGCCGTAATTGATGTAGGAGGAATTGGATACTTGCTTAACATTAGCTTAACTACGTTTAGTGAAATTAGCGCTAAAGAGGCGGCGAAACTATACTGCCATCAGGTAATCAAAGAGGACGCACACCAGCTTTATGGATTTTTTAAGCGTTCTGAGCGCGAGACCTTCCGCTTACTCATATCGGTTTCGGGCGTGGGTGCCGGCACAGCACGTATGATTTTATCCTCGCTCAGTGCCGATGAAATTGCCGAATGTGTGGTGTACGGACAGGTGGCCAAACTTAAAGCCGTTAAAGGAATTGGAGAAAAAACAGCGCAACGCATCCTCATCGATTTAAAAGGTAAATTTGATAGTGTTGGCGGTCAGACAGAAATTTTTTCGGGTCCACACAATATAGTGCGCCACGAAGCGTTAACCGCACTGACTTTGCTCGGATTCCCAAAAGCAAACGCAGAAAAGGCGCTCGACAAAGTACTCAATAACGCTAACACTCACCTAACCGTTGAAGAGCTCATTAAACAATCGCTTAAGCTTATTTAATATGCTTTGTGTTGCACAAAATCGTTGTATTTTAGCCTATTGATTTTTTGAAAACCGCAACACCATATCGCTACTTTACGGTTGCTTTGGCCCTCATGCTCTTTGTAGTGTGGAGCGCCAACAGTCGTCCATACGACAGCGAAAAGGTTGATTTGAAAGGACCCGGCGATTCTACAGATACAGATACACTCATCCAACTCCCCTTTCCGTTTGATGATGAAGATCTGGATCCTACCGACCCCACGCCCAATCCGTTTTTCCTGAAAGATCCTGCCAATGTAACCAACAGCATCGATCTGAATACCGAAACCAACGAATACGATATAAGCAGCCGCATGGGCGGCCTAAATTTCAGGTATCCCGATTACATGTCGTTTCAGGAATACCTCGATGAGGATTTTAATAATGCCATTTTGCGCAATTGGCGCGAGCGTGTTGAGGGTGATGATGTAAACAAACAGAGAGGTTTTCAACCTCGTATTATCGTTCCCGGCGAGGCATTTGCCGGCATTTTCGGGAGTAACGTTATTGACATCCGCCCACAGGGCTCTGCCGAGCTCATTTTCGGTGGTAATTTTGTGCGCACCCAAAATCCTGCACTACCTATTCGCCAGCAAAGAGTAGGTTCTTTCAATTTTCAACAGAAAATTCAAATGAACCTCACCGGTAAAATTGGCGATAAAATTCAGCTCCAAACCAATTACAATACTGAAACCGGCTTTAGTTTCGACAATAAGGTAAATCTTAAATACGAAGGTAAAGAAGACGAAATTATCCAACTCATTGAGGCCGGTAACGTTAACCTACCGCTTACCGGAACCCTAATCACAGGTTCGCAAAGCCTGATGGGGATAAAGACCAAATTACGTTTTGGACGGCTTACCGCCACCACCATTTTTTCGCAACAACAAGGCGATCGTAAAAACATCTCCGTTCAGGGCGGAGCGCAAACCCAACAATTCGAAATTTCGGCATCAAGCTACGATGCCAATCGCCATTTCTTCCTGTCGCAATGGTTTAAAGATCGTTACGACCAATCATTATCTACCCTACCCAACGTTACTTCACCCTTTAATGTAACACGCGTGGAGGTGTACATCACCAACCGAACTTATGCCACTACCAACGTGCGCAATATTTCGGCCTTTGCCGACTTGGGCGAATCAGACCCCAATTACTTCAACAACGGGGTTAATTCATACACACAACAGCAGCCTGGTGCGGTATTGTTTCCGCGGAACGAGAACAACAACTTACAGGCATCTCAAATCATTGCGACTTATCCTGATTTCAGAAATAAAACCAACGATGTACTGAGCAATCCCAACAGTTTTACTCCGCAAATAATTCCGGCTGTGGATTTCGAGTTTCTGCAAAATGCCCGACTCCTCAATCCTAACGAATATACCTTAAACCCACTACTGGGTTATGTTTCGTTGAATCAGTCGCTCAATGCCGATGAGGTGCTTGCCGTAGCGTTTCAGTACACCGTAAATACCAGCCAGGGCCAGCAGGTGTATCAGGTGGGCGAATTCTCCACCGATGTGCAAGGAACGGGTTCGCTGGTACTAAAGCTTTTAAAAAGTACCCAGGTGTTTACCCGCAAGCCCATTTGGGACTTGATGATGAAAAACGTGTATTCGTTAAACGGATATCAAATTAGCAAGGACAATTTTAAACTGAATATTCTCTATCAGGATGAAAAAACTTCGGTGAAGATGAACGTTATCCCCGAAGGTCAGAATGTAAACGGTAAAATCCTGCTTCAACTTTTTAACCTCGATCGACTCAACAATCAGAACGATCCGCAGGCCGATGGATATTTCGATTTTATTGAAGGAAAAACCATACAGGCCGATAAGGGGCGCATCATTTTCCCCATGCGTGAACCGTTCAGGAATTTCCTGCGCGGCAAATTCGAAGTGCCCTCCGAACTTACTTTGGCGAATAAATACGCTTTCGACTCGCTATATACCACTACGCAACCGCTGGCACAGCTCGATGCGCAACACAACCGCTTCTACTTACAGGGCTCCTATCAATCGGCATCGGGTTCAGAAATTTCGCTTAACGCCATGAACGTTCCGCAAGGCTCGGTAACCGTTACCGCCGGTGGCGTGCCGCTTACAGAAAATGTGGACTATACCGTTGATTATGCCTTAGGCCGCGTGCGCATCATCAACCAGGGCTTACTCAATTCGCAAACGCCCATTAACATTTCGCTCGAAACAAACACACTGTTTGCTATCCAAAGTAAACGTTTGATGGGTGCGCATTTCGACTACATGATTGATAAAAATTTTGGCCTGGGCGGTACCATCATGAACCTTACCGAAAGGCCCATGACACAAAAGATCAATATTGGCGACGAACCCATATCCAATACCATTATCGGCCTCGATGGAAACATAAAACGCGATTCGCGGTGGTTAACACAAATGCTCGATAAACTGCCGTTTTACTCCACTAAGGAAATGTCGAGCATTACAGCAACCTGGGAAACCGCCAAACTCATTCCGGGGCACTCAAAAATTATCGGTAAAGACGGTCTGTCCTACATCGACGATTTTGAAGGCGCTGAATCTACCATCGATATCCGCAATTTTGGAAACTGGTTTATCGCCTCTACACCGGCAGGACAGCCCAATTTATTGCGCGAAGGCGATTTATTTAACTCTCGCGCGTACAATTACAACCGAGCTCGCCTTAACTGGTACACCATCGACCCGCTTTTTGCCCGAAACGGAAGCACCACACCGCAGCACATTCAGGATTCGCCCATGCAATCCAATAATTTTATGCGGCAAATTGTTGAAACCGAAATTTTCCCTAATAAAGCACGTCCTAACGGCCAGGTTCAGATTATGCCTGTTCTCGACCTGCATTTCGATCCACGTGTTCGTGGGCCTTACAACTACGACGTATCCGAAAATCTTTACTCTGCCGGTTTAAATGCAGATGGTACGCTAAAAAAACCTACCACGCGCTGGGGAGGCATCATGCGCCGAGTAGAAACCACCGACTTTGAGTCGGCCAACATCGATTACATCGAGTTTTGGATGATGGATCCCTTTGCTGAAGGATTGGGCCCGGGCACTGCGATCAATTCCGGAACCGGCGGCGACTTTTACCTCAACATCGGAAATATTTCGGAGGATGTATTGCGCGACGGGCAACAGAGCTTCGAAAATGGCTTACCGGTAACCCCTGAAAATACCAATTTCGACACCACCACCTGGGGTAAATACCCTACGTCACCGCCACTTGTAAATGCCTTCGATAACAATCCCGAGTCGCGACCTTTGCAAGATGTGGGATTGGATGGCTTACCAAGCGATTCGGAGCGGGTATTTTTTCAGGATTATCTCGGCTCTTTGCAAACGGTGCTATCGCCCGATGCATACTCACG
>JBKCHQ010000182.1:0-33043 GCA_046302715.1 Bacteroidia bacterium
CCGCATTATCGAGGAAGTGATCCAGCAAAACCTTGTTGCCCGGTATATCTTTCAATAAATCCACCACATGATTTTCGAGCTCTTCCTCGTTAATGACAATCTTCATGTTGTGACCGCCCACTACATAGCTGGGACGCACCAATAGTGGAAAGCCTAATTCACGCGCCAAATCAGAGGCTTGATCGGCATGCTCAATGACCCCGAATTTAGGATACGGTATACCGTACTCCTTCAACAGCGTTGAAAACGAACCGCGATCTTCAGCTAAATCCAAACTTTTATATGACGTCCCGATAATTTTTATGCCGTAACGATCCAACTTTTCGGCCAACTTCAATGCAGTTTGTCCACCTAGCTGCACGATAACCCCCTCGGGCTTTTCATGCAAAATGATGTCGTAAATATGCTCCCAGAATACGGGCTCAAAATAAAGCTTATCGGCAATATCCGGGTCGGTGGATACCGTTTCGGGGTTGCAGTTAATCATTATGGTTTCATAACCACACTCTTTAGCGGCCAAAACCCCGTGCACACAACTGTAATCAAACTCTATCCCCTGCCCTATTCGGTTTGGCCCAGAACCCAACACCACAATTTTCTTTCTATCGCTTACAATACTCTCGTTTTCTTCTTCAAAAGTTGAATAATAATAGGCTGTCTGTGCCTGAAACTCGGCTGCACAGGTATCTACCTGTTTATACACGCGCTTAATGCCCATTTCCTGCCGTTTCTTAAACACTTCACTTTCCAAGCACCTCAATAAATGCGCAATCTGCCGATCGGCATATCCTTTTTGTTTGGCATCAAACATCAGCTCATGTGGAATACTGTCCACCGAATAGCGCTCAATTTCACGCTCCAGCTGTACCATCTCATCAATTTGGTTTAAAAACCAGGGGTCGATTCGCGTAAGCTTATAAATAGTCTTAAACGGAATGCCCATGGTAAAAGCATCCTTAACATGAAACAATCGGTTCCAGCTCGGATTTTTAAGACTTTCTACCACTGCATCGGGATTGCGTAAATCTTTGCCATCTGCCCCTAAACCATTACGGCTTATTTCCAAGCTCTGACAGGCTTTTTGAAGGGCTTCTTGAAAATTACGTCCAATGCCCATCACTTCACCTACCGATTTCATCTGCAGCCCAAGTGCTTTATCAGCATTTTTGAATTTATTGAAATTCCAGCGGGGTATCTTCACAATCACATAATCGAGCGTAGGCTCAAAATAGGCGGTGGTTGTTCCGGTAACGGGATTCATCAACTCATCCAAATGATAGCCGATGGCCAGTTTTGCAGCAATTTTTGCAATAGGATATCCGGTAGCTTTTGATGCCAATGCCGAAGAACGGCTTACCCGCGGATTAATTTCAATGGCAATGATATCTTCGGTATCGGGATCGAGTGCAAATTGTACGTTGCAGCCACCAGCAAACGTGCCAATGGAGCGCATTAACTTAATGGCCATATCGCGCATACGCTGATACACAGTATCGCTCAGTGTCATGGCGGGTGCTACGGTAATCGAATCACCGGTGTGTATGCCCATCGGATCGAAATTTTCGATGGAGCAAATAATAATCACATTATCGTTGGCATCGCGCAAAAGCTCCAGTTCGAATTCTTTCCAGCCGAATAAAGCCTTTTCTATAAGCACCTCATGTATGGGCGAGGCATGCAATCCACGGTTAAGCAGCTCATCAAAATCTTCGCGGCGGTGAACAAACGCTCCGCCAGTACCACCAAGGGTGTATGACGGGCGAATTACCAACGGAAAGCCAATACGCTGGGCAATTTCTTTGCCCTCTAAAAAGGAGTTGGCCACCTGAGAAGGAGGTACACCAATACCCAAATCAATACACAATTGACGAAATTCCTCGCGATTCTCCGTTTTTTCAATGGCATCAATATCCACCCCAATAATTCGAATGCCGTACTTTTTCCAGATGCCCATTTCATCGGCTTTCTTGCAAAGGTTTAGTGCGGTTTGTCCGCCCATGGTAGGCAATACGGCATCTATTTTTCGTTCTTCCAGAATTTTAACAATCGATTGCACCGTTAAAGGCAGCAAATACACATGATCAGCAGATACCTTATCGGTCATAATGGTAGCCGGATTGCTGTTGATGAGCGAAACTTCGATACCTTCGCTTCGGAGTGAACGGGCAGCCTGTGAGCCCGAATAATCGAATTCGCAGGCCTGACCGATAATAATGGGACCGCTTCCAATAATTAAAATGGATCGGATTGAGGTGTCTTTGGGCATAAAACCTATTATATCGGAATGCAAATGTAGGTGCTAATATATTCCCCGCAAGGATTGTTTATTAATTGTTAATGCTTCTTAAAAAGATGTGTTAATTTTAGAATTATTTCAATTTAGCTTGCAACCTTATGCTAAAAAGGCACCTTTCTTTGACGGTAATACTCCTCGTTTGGATGGCTTTACTGCGTTTAATGCTGTTCCAAACCGGAAGCTTACCGCCGCTTGGTACGTTTTTTAGTCCTTTCGAAGGCTTTTGGCAAAATGCCGATGCAACAGATAATGCCGAACCCTCGGCGGAAGACATAAAAGGCTTGCGTTCTAAGGCAAGAATAGTATTTGACAAACGCGATGTGCCCCACATTTTCGCACAAAACGAGGAGGATTTGTATTTCCTTCAGGGCTATTTTACTGCAAGGCACCGGCTTTGGCAAATGGATATGCAGTCGCGAGCCGCCGGCGGACGGCTGGCCGAAGTACTGGGTCCCAAAATGCTTGACCGCGACCGCGAAAACCGCCGACTTGGCTTATTATATGGCGCAGAAAGAGCCTTGCAGGCCACCCAGGCCGATCCCAAATCCCGCATGATTCTGGAGCGCTATACAGAAGGGGTAAATGCTTGGATTCGTCAGCTTCAGCCCAAAGATTATCCCTTGGAATACAAGCTGCTCGACTTTAAACCTGAAGCCTGGACGCCCCTTAAAACATCGCTTATACTTAAATATATGGCCAATTTGCTTACAGGGTACGATACCGACTTTGAACAAAGCAATCTGGCTAAACTATACAGCAGTGAGACTGTGGAAGAACTTTTCCCTTATTTTCCCGATACTTTTAGCCCTATTGTTGAGCATTTATCTAACAATTCGGAGTCGAATAAAACCAAAACTATTGCTAAAAAGAAGAAAAGTAAACCAGCGGCTGAAGCTTCGTTAAAGGCAGCACAAACTGAACGCGAATTAGGCAGCAACAATTGGGCGGTTAGCGGAAAAATAACGGCAAACGGAAAACCGATTTTGTGCAACGATCCACATCTGAGCCTTAATTTACCAAGCATTTGGTACGAGATTCAGCTGCATGCTCCCGGTATGAACGTTTACGGCGTTTCTATTCCGGGTACACCTTGCGTAATTATAGGTTTCAATGAGCGCAATGCCTGGGGCATTACCAATACGGCCGTTGATGTGCGCGACTGGTATGCCATTACCTACCGAAACAGCAAAAAAAATGAATACCTGCTCGACTCTGCATGGAAAGCGGTACAACTCCGCATCGAAGCAATTTCGGTTCGAAACGGTGCCGTATTTTACGACACCATTCGTTATACCGAGCACGGACCCGTATGCTACGATGAACGGTTTTACAAAAAGTCAGAAATGCAGGATATGGCCATGCGCTGGACGGCCCATGCCCCCTCCAATGAAATGATGACCTTTTATAAATTAAACGCGTCAAAGACTTATGCCGATTTTAAAAACGCTACTTCGCACTTTCAAAGCCCGGCTCAAAATTTTGTTTTCGCTTCGATGAGCGACACCATTGCCATCCAACCTACAGGGAGGTTTCCCATTCGAGCTGAAAATCAAGGTCGTTACATTCAAGAAGGTACGCAGTCGGCAGCGATATGGAAATCCTATATTCCGCTGAACCAACTACCCAATGAACTTAATCCCGAGCGCCATTTCGTAAGTTCGGCAAACCAGCATCCCGTTACAAAAAATTATCCGCACGACCTCTATGGTTATTATGCCAACTACAGAGCACGACGGATTCACCAGAAATTATCGGAAGCCCGAAACATTCGAATTACCGATATGATGATGCTGCAAAACGATGTATATAATTTAGGGGCATCAGAAGCTTTACCGCTTTTGCTGCAGGCCTTACCTAAAAGCAAACTCAATGCAGCTGAATCGGCCATGGCAACCATACTAGGCCAGTGGAATTACGAAAACACCGGCAATTCGGAGGCTGCTGCATATTATAAAGCATGGTCCGACGAGTTTTTACTGCTACTTTGGGATGAGATGGTCATAGAAAATCGTGTTTTGCCGAAACCCAACCATTTCGAAACCTGGAATTATTTGAAGCGCGTGCCAAATAATCCTTTTATAGATAACCGTGCCACTGCCGAAAGGGAAAATTTTGCAGCCATCGCCTTACTTTCTTTTAAACGTGCAGTAAAAAATTGTTCTTCCTGGAAAAATGAACATCCCACCCGTGAATTTAACTGGCATGCCTATAAAAACACGGGCATCTGGCATCTTACGCAACAAGAAGCACTTTCCGAAATGGATGTAGCTTGTGGCGGCGGCGAAGAAATTGTAAATTATTCCAGTGCAAAAAAAGGCGCCAGCTGGAAGATGGTAGTAAGCCCGGGAAGCAGTAGTGATTATTACGGTATATATCCAGGCGGTCAATCTGGAAATCCGGGCAACGTTGGTTATACCGGATTTATAAAAAAATGGGCCGAAGGCGCATATTATCCTCTCTTATTCTTAAAACCTGGCTCACAGCACAAAGACATTGCCTATGCACTCGAAATCGAGCCCCAGCCGTAAATTGTTCTGGCTTCATGTTTTGGTTCTTACCACGCTAACCTTGCCTTTAGAAATTTACTTTAGATGGTGGAGCATTATCCCAATTGGACTTATTTACGGCTTCGGTTTTTCCAAAAACATCTCTTCACCCTTTTTAATGGGTTTTATTTCCCTATTTGTGCAATGGACTTTATATGCGGCTTATCTCGATTTTCGCAATAACGGAATTTTGTCGGAGCGCATCATCAAACTTTTTCCCCTCCCCCACTACAGCCTCGTTCTCATTTTAGTAACAGGCTTAATTGGCGGTTTTTTGATGGGATTTACTGTACTAAGCGGAAATCGGGTACGCGCTCTCTTAGGACCTAAAAAATGAGACCTCAAAATTCGACTTCCGCAGCTGAGTAACGTTCGAAAAAGCACTTGCGCCGAACAGATCTAGCATATCAACAGGGATATCGATAGTAAACATTTCTACAAATAATGGGTAATTCAGAAACTGGACTTTTTACGATACGCTCTAATCACCAAAAACAACAAAGCTCCAATTAGAACTATTAACCACCAATAAACGGCTATAAACGATTTATTGGCTCGGTCCTTAGCTAGTAAATCTGAGAAATTTAATTTACCTAGCTTTTTAATTTTTAATTCTTTGATGGAGAGTTTATCCTTAATTTTTTCGACCAGAAAACCGGAATGTTCTATTTGCAGGGAATCAGAAATTGAAAAATATAAACTATCTACCCAATTATTTCGAGCATCAATAAGGCAAAACTGAGCTTGATTAATAAAGGAACGCTCCGAAAGAAAAGACTGTACTTTAATTTTTTTATTGCCAGTTAGCTGCATAAATAAATCAGGATTATTGGCAAAAACAATTTCTTCACCCGGACTCAATCGCAGTGCATTTATTGTGGTACTATCGCCCGTTACATCCTCATAGAGTCTCATATTGCTAATGTCAATAGTATCTTCTGAAGTATTTATAAGCGTACAGAATAACAAGGGATTTTTCCAATTATTGTGTACATAATATTTCCTAAATGAAATTCGTCCTTTATAGGGAGATACACTTTTGTGGACATATTGAGCCTCAAGCGCTATGTTATCTTGAGAATTTATAACGCGTTTATTCTGAGTTTTTCCATCGCTCCATTTTACGAAAGAATATAAATGATTGGAATTAGTTGCCAGTAAGTCAATGGGCAATTGCTGAAAAAACAAACCCTTAATTTCATTAACCTTTAATGATGAACCATTCATGGTTAAACCCTTAAAATGAGAGTAGTTCTGACTTGCAGTGAGCATAAAAAACGTTGTCTCAAGATTAAAAGCCGAAGCAAGTTGCTGATACACATTCTCGTACCTAGCATTAAAATAAAGCTTCAATTTTTCGATATTGCTTTCCCAGGTTTCGCGTTTTTCCCAATAAATACGTCCGCGCCGTAAAAAATGACGTTCAATCTCGGGTTCAATTTGCATTTTATTACGTGCTACTTTTTGATGAAAATTTTCAGAGCGTAAAACACTGGCCATCAAAAATGTATATTGATTTACGAACCTCTTTCGAAGGGTTTCATTTTTAAGCAGCACTTCCATAACTATGGTAGCGTATTGTGGATTGTACCAATAACGGCTTTGAGGTTGTAAGCGATCGGCTATAAAATTACGGTGCATAAAATCGTAATTGCAGCCTAAATCGGTATCATAGACTATCCATTTCCACGTTCCCTTTTTGTGTTTATAAAATCGGATATTACCTCTATAATCTGGATTATTAATAAATGTTTGGAAGATTTGAAAATTAAATAAATTCTCTACATCAACTTTTTGATTGATTTCGCTTAAAAAACTATCATTCAATACATTACTTTCTATAAACTGAAATGTTTTGGCGAATTCTGCATCATCCAAACCCGATCCTTGCAATTCGACGAACTCACCTTCTTTCCAATTAAATCGCTCCTTAAAATAATCTTCATTAATCTTTTCTCTTAAATTATGAATGCCCCAATAAATTCCATTAATATAAATAACCGCTGCACGTGAAGCCTTTATATCGAGCTTTAAATCAGCAGCCAAATGGCTCAAAGAGCGATCTTTAAGCCGAGTAACCCCTTGATCGTTACCCGATGTTCGTAACACTACATGCTGAAATTCCCTGAAAGGCAAATCCTCAAAGAGTTTAACTTTAATTTTTCCTCTACCATGCTTTTCTTTTCGTGCCGATAATTGAAGCGATTTTTCTTTCCAACCCAATGTCATTCCTCCATAGGTTTTAAGGTCAAGCTGCAATTCGTCGCATATTTTTTCGTTAAACATAAATTGAGCAAAGGCCGTGATGGCCTTTTTTTCCCATGCCTTGCCTTTAATGATGGCCGTGGGTTCGCCACCGACGGTTTCTTCTGCACCTTCGGCAGCCTCGACGGTTCCCTCATAAATTCCATTAGGCGGAAAAAACGCACTGTCCTCAACCACTAGCGCCACTACAGGCAAGCGATGCTGAATATTTGACAAATAATAGCCTACATAAGTAGCAGAATTCTGATTATTTCTTTTTCTAATTCTAAGATAGGAGGGTTTTGTAATGCTAATAGTATCGGTAAACACACGACTTATTTTTTCGCCTAAAAGCTCAAAAATATAAGTATTGGTATTGCCCGTAATAGAGAGCAATATGGCGTTAGGATAGATTCCCGGTTCGTGACTAAATTTCAAGTCCTCTAGCTCAAGCACCGAACGATACATATCTATTTGTCGCTCAGCCTTGTTATCCTGGGCTTTAGCACTGAATATCGAAATCGCGAAAACGAATACCCGAAATAAAGTTATTCTCAAGCTTATTTTTTAATTATATTGAATAAAAATGGAGATTAATTAAAGTTATATTTCAATTAATTTAATTAAAGACTAACAATCGGATTTTAATAATTCGGTTTTTAAAAGTTTCAACGCAAACATTTAAAATAGTCGAAAGGCTCCAAACAATCATTGCATTTAAACAAGGCTTTGCAAGCGGTTGATCCAAATTGACTAACCATAATGGTATTTCTACTTCCACATTGCGGGCAGGGCACCAGTCCTACATTTTGCAATAATGCCGCTTTATCGGCGCTCTCTTCTAGGGGCGATGCAATTCCATAAGCCTCCAGTTTTTTGCGGCCTCCCTCGCTGATCCAATCGGTTGTCCAAGCCGGCTCTAACACCGACTCAATGCTTACAGTGTAGCCGGCATTTTCGAGGGCCTTCTTAATATCGCTTCCGATGACATCAGTAGCCGGACAGCCGCTGTAAGTAGGCGTAATTTTAACGTGAACAACGCCATTTTCTTCAGTTGCACTGCGCACAATGCCCAAATCCAAAACCGATAAAACCGGAATCTCGGGGTCAGATACTGCCTCCAAAATGGGTCTTAAGTGAGACGCTATTGATTCCTGTTGAAGCGAAATTACCATGTCATGTTTGGATACGTGCGCTGCATAAATTGCATTTCAGCCAACAAATAACCCATTTGTTCGCTGTGGCGGCCTTCTTTACCCCCACGCTGAAAATACGTCACATCGGGAACGATAAGCCCTGCTTTACGTATTTCGTGATTTATTGTGTTAAAATATTCATTTTTCACGTTCCTAACATCAACCGCAACTCCTGCATTACACATAGCCAATTCGTCTTCATCCATTTCAAACAACTCATCGGTAAATACATACAATGCATCAATGGCTTCCTGCATCTTTTGTTTACTTTCCTCGGTACCATCACCTAAACGCAAAAACCAGTCACCCGAGAAACGCACGTGATATTTAACTTCTTTAACCGACTTTAAAGCAATCGCCTTGAGCTGGGCATCAGTACTATTGGTCAACATTTGCAAAAATAACAGATGGTATTGATCAAATAGAAATTGCCGTCCAATGGTAAAGGCAAAATTAATATTGGCTTGTTCGCACAGCAAGGCATTACGATACTGGCGCTCATTACGCAAAAATGCAAGGGTATCTTCGGTGGCACCATCGCCTAGCAGAGTAGCTGCATATTGATAATAACTGCGTACTTGCCCTAATAAATCAAGGCTGATATTCGTTAAAGCAATATCGGTTTCAAGTGTTGGTCCATGGCCACACAATTCGCCTAAACGTTGCCCTAAAATGAGATTATTATCGGCAATGCCCAATAAATAATGTACCAGTTTATTTTCCATATGCGGTTATTGACGTAATTCTTCAATAGCACGATCTAATATTTCATCGCGGCTTAAATCGCTCCAGTTAAACGAAACTAAAATATCAGGAGGCACGCCACTTTCGGCATAATTATTACCCTGTAAATCTAAAAGTTGAGTTATGCTAAAACGGTAATTCCATCCATTAGGCAACTGCCCGCCATTGGGCAAACCTCCTCCACCGCCTGTGGTATCGCCTACTAAAGTTACATTGTTCATCGCCTTGGTGGTGAGCGAAAAAAATGTAGTCGCACTATACGATCCCCGATCTGTAAGCACCATCACAGGTTTATCGTAGCGAATACCATCGTGTGCATTGTAATAGAACGACTCGGGGGCAGAAAATTCATCATGGCCTGGCCCGCTGCGTGTTTTTGAATAAGCCACTAAGGTCCGCTCCGATGTAAAACGCTCCATAATTAAAGGGATGTTAAATACATTACCTCCACCATTTTCGCGTAAATCCAGAATTAAGCCTTCGGTATTTTTATATCGGCTGAGGATAAAATCTAAATCTTCCTTAGTAACCGCATTCATAAAGCTGCTGTATCGAAGATAGGCAATAGAATCACCCTCAATAAAATTGTGGGTAAATGCGCCCGTATGCATTACTTGAGGCAAATAATGCTCGCGAATAGTGCGTTCGTAATAATTAGGTTCTTTTTTTAAGGCCACATTATACACCGAAACGTCAAACGGTGAAACCAAATTGGTGTGATCATCGCGTAATTCATTGAGCATATTTCCCAAAACACGAAATAGTGCCTGTTCATCCATACCATCAGTTATCGAATCACTGTAACGCACCTTTACCTCATCCCAATCAATGCCTTTGAGCGTAAAATAACTGTATTTTTTGTCGGCTTCGTTCCACAAATATTCGAAATTGGTGCGCGGGTCATTACTGGATTTATCTGCGTCGAACAATAATTTCTCGCAAGAAGTAAATATGAAAAGACCTATAAAGGCTGCCGGAATAAAAATATTTTTCATAATTATTTTCTATTAAAAAATAAAGTGAATTTAATACGGTGCATAGCCATTTGGAAAGGCTCGAATCGCCCCGGAGCATGGATTACGTCCCATAAATAGGCCCATTGAACCGCATTACCTGATTCATTAAATTTCGTAAACGACAGCTCTGTTCCTAAGCGATATCCGTTTCTACTCCAATCGTAACCGGCAAAAGCAAATTGAAACGGATTTGTTTTTGTTCCATCAAGTTCGGGCATCTCTTTGTAGGCATAGCCCGGTCGGTAATTCCAATTTAGTAAACCTGCGTTTAATTTAAAATGCGCAAATTGTTTTTTAGGACTTATTTCACGGTCGAAAATGAATAAAAATTTACGGGTGCCACTGCGTTCATGGCTTAAGTCATACCCTACTTTAAAGCTCGCCATAAGATTTACAAATGCTTCGATGCCCACAGCATTATTACCTAGACTTTTATTCATTCTCAAATTAAATGAAGATGTCAAGTTGCCTCCGGCCCAAAATTTCCACTTTCCTTTGTTCCACCTCGAAATATTTCTCAAATGTGAATACGACAACGTAGAATGTGAAAACATGGCACTTGATTTAACTGCAAATCCTGTATTACTAGCCATTTGAGCATTGGGTACACCAAAAGAAGTGGCGAGGAGAAATGTTTTCTCGCCTTTAGATTTTTCGCGATGCCAGGCTAAGCTCAAATCCAAACCTGGACCGCTGTAAAACAGTGGTGATGTGGCCAAATCGCGGTATTGATAATACCCTCCGCCCGAACTCAAAAGCAGATACGATTCTGGCTCGCTGTAACCATCCGCCTTTTTTTCATTCTTCTGTTCTTTCTGAGCCTGGGCAAATGGGGCAAAAAGAAGAATAAGAACAGTCCAGTTAATAACAATTTTCATAGTCATTTACATGTGTTTAATTTCATCAGGCAAATCATAAAAAGTAGGATGCCTGTAAACCTTATCGGCTGCAGGTTCGAACAATTCTCCGTTTTCCTCAGGATTTGAAGCCGTTATAGAGGCTGAGGGCACTACCCAAATACTCACCCCTTCGTTACGGCGTGTGTAGACATCGCGTGCATTTTCGAGTGCCATTGCGGCATCGGCGGCGTGCAAACTTCCACAATGACGGTGTTCCAAACCGTTTTTACTGCGGATAAATACCTCCCATAGTGGCCAATCGTTCATAGAATATGAATTTAATTAAACTGCTTGTTTGTATGAATTTTCTTGCTGTTTTCTTGCATATGCCGATGCCGCATCCCTCACCCACTGCCCTTCTTCGTGCGCTTTGCGGCGCGCATCCAAACGCTGCTTGTTGCAAGGCCCATGTCCATTTACCACCTGCCAGAACTCATTCCAGTCGATAGCGCCAAAATCATAATGACCGCGTGCTTCGTTCCATTTCAAATCTTTATCGGGCACTTTTAATCCGATGAGTTCGGCTTGTGGTACCGTTTGGTCAACAAAAGCCTGACGCAGTTCGTCGTTGGTTTTGCGCTTTAATTTCCACCGCATCGATTGCTCGGAGTTGGGCGATTCGGCATCGCGCGGACCAAACATCATTAACGAAGGCCACCACCAGCGGTTTAGTGCATCCTGCGCCATATCTTTCTGGGCTTGGGTTCCATTCATCAGCGTTAACATTATTTCGTAGCCCTGACGTTGGTGAAAGCTCTCTTCTTTGCAAATGCGAATCATGGCTCGCGAATACGGGCCGTATGATGTATTAATGAGCGCCACCTGATTCATGATGGCAGCGCCATCTACCAACCACCCAATGGCTCCAATGTCGGCCCAGGTAAGTGTGGGATAATTGAAGATGCTCGAATATTTGGCTTCGCCGCTGTGAAGTTGCTCCAGCAATTCTTCGCGTGAAATACCCAGCGTTTCGCAGGCACTGTATAGATATAATCCGTGTCCACCTTCGTCCTGTACTTTGGCCAATAAAGCCACTTTGCGGCGCAGCGTTGGGCAACGGGTAATCCAATTGCCTTCGGGTAGCATGCCTACAATTTCGGAATGTGCGTGTTGCGAAATCTGACGGATGTGCGTTTTGCGATATTTTTCGGGCATCCAGTCTTTGGCTTCAATCTTTTCGTCGCGCGCAATGCGTTCGTTGAAGCGGTCTTCCAGCGATTTAATTTCAAGTTCTGACATGACGTTTCGGGTTATTTCGTGAATAAATTAAATATCAAAATCCACAATTAATTTTTTTGAAGTGGGCACAGCTTGGCAGCTCAGCACGAAGTTTCTGGCCAAATCGGCTTCTTCAATCGAGTAATTCAGTTTCATTTCAACCGAACCTTCTACCACCTTACAGCGACATGTTGAACAAACTCCACCTTTGCAGGCAAAGGGTAAGTCGGCACCGGCTGCCAGTGCTCCATCGAGTACGTTATCGATGTCGTGCGGCATGATAAAGTGGAACTCCTTACCTCCATCAATAATCGTTACTTCAGTACCTTCAACAAGCTTGCTTTTTGCCGCTTCGATGCGTGCGGCATCTTCGGCATTGGGAGCGGTTCCGAACAATTCGAAGTGTATTTTTCCAGCCTCCATACCATGCTTTTGAAGCGCATCACGAACAAGGAAAATCATCGACTCCGGACCACAGATAAACGCTGCATCAGCTTCGGACGCCTTGAATAATTTCGTGCAAAGTACATCGAGTTTTTCTTCAGTAAACCGCCCGTTAAACAAAGGAACATCGCGAAACTCCTTGGTGAGGAAATAATAGGTTTCGAAGCGCTGAAAATGCATATTCTTTAATGCTTCGAGTTCTTCTTTAAAAATAACCGACTTTACATTGCGATTTAAATAAAATAATTTACACGTGCTTTGCGGCTCCGAAGCAAGTATGGTCTTAATTAAGGACAATATTGGCGTAATACCGCTGCCGGCGGCGAAAAACACATAATTGCTTTTAGAGGAGGCATGTAACTCGGCTGTGAACGTTCCCTCAGGCATCATGACTTCCAGCCAATCGCCTGTTTTGAGCTGTTCGTTGGCATAGGTTGAAAAAAGTCCACCGTCGATTTTCTTAACGGCTACTTTCCATTCACCATCGAGCGGACTACTGCACAGCGAATATGAACGACGTACATCCTGATTGCCAATGCTTGCCCGTAAAGTTAGGTACTGCCCTGCACGATAGGAAAAGGCTGGATGTAAATCGGGTGGAACATCAAACGAAAGCACAGCACAATCGCTTGTTTCTTTGTAAACTTCTTTTAGACGAAGGCTATGAAATTGCTTCATTTTTACGGACTAACACTTGTTAGTTTCATGGTCAAAATTAAACATTTTCAACTAAAAAAAGTTTAGACCTGCTCAAGAATTTTTCAAAATACCCTGAAGCAAGGCGGCGGTTAAGTCAACACGCAGTTTTTGCTCATTCAGATTCGTTTTTCGGCCATACCACAAATACAGCGTTCGAAGCGTGGACAATAGCGTAAATACGATGAGATCCTCATTGAGTGGTTGTATGATTTTTCCCTCTATTCCATTTCTTATTATGCGACGCAAGGTATCTTCGTAATATTCCCGTTGTTCGGTAAAAATTTTAAGGTTTTCGGGCGATAGATGCATCCAATCGTTGTTCAGACTGGCCATGGCATGCGGATGCTTAATGGTTAAGTCGATGTGCAGTTCGATAATGTAACCCAACTTTTCTGATACGGAATAATTGGCTCCATCAATCGCAGCAATTCCTTGGGTAAATGATGCCGCCAAATCCATAATTACCAAAGCCAGAACATCTTGTTTGGAGGATATATGGTTATACAGGCTAGCCGCTTTGATATCCATGGCGGCAGCTAAATCGCGCATGGTTACCGCAGAATATCCTTTATTTCGAAAAAGTAGTGCGGCAACCTCTGCAATTTCAGTTTTTCGATTCGGTGTTGACATATTCTATCTCCTCCCTTAGTCCCTCCAAAGAAAGGGGAATAAAATCCACGAAAGTGCAACTACAATAACATTCATGGACAGGAGTGCAAACAAGTAAGGATATTGCACAGAATGATCCAAGCCATCTACTGCATTTTTTGAAAAACGTATTACCACAAGAAGCATAGGCAATAGCACGGGGAAACTTAATATGGCCATGAGTGTGGTATTCTGACGTGTTTTAGCTGCGATAGCCGATACTAAAGTTAATATACCCGAAAAACCTGAACTACCCAGCAATAAAGCAAGTATAAAAAAGCCCATATCCTGCACAGGGTTGCCAATGAGTGTAAAATAAATTAGCGCCCCAATTATGGATAAAAGTAAAATCAACAAGGTGCTATACACCAATTTTGCAGCTATTAAAGCATGTGCAGATGCTATGGAATAATAATACAATAAACGGCCACGACTTTCAGTTCCAAATATTTTACCTGCTGCATTAACAGATGTAAATAAAAGAATTATCCAAAAAAGGGCATTCCATGTGGGCACATCGGTTAAACTTTTGAACGACAAATAGCAAACAAATACCGTAGAAATAACATATAACAATACCGAGTTTAGGGCATAGCGCTGTTTAAATTCCAAGGCAATGTCGCGAAGCAGCAGATGTTTGAATTCTAAAATAAATCGATTGTTCACAGGTCAAAACTACTTCCTTTTTCGGGTATTTCTACATGTTTAAATCCTGCTTTTTGAAGTCGAATCATGTAGCGCAATTGGGCTTCATAATCGCCGTGCACCAAAAACACCTTTTTCACTTTTGGGGCATTTAAACAACTCAACACCTGTAGCATTTCATCAACATCGCCATGGGCCGAAAAGGAGCCTAATACCTCTACACCTGCGCGAACGGTATGTGTTTCGCCGAAAATACGCACTTGTTTTTCGCCGGTAGCCAATTTGGCCCCTAGTGAGCCGGCCTCGCAATACCCCACAATTAGAACTGTATTATCAGGATTATCGATATTATTGGCTAAATGATGCTTGATGCGACCTGCTTCGGCCATACCCGAGGCCGAAATAATAATGCACGGTTCCTTCAGGCGATTAAGTTGTTTACTCTCTTCAGCATCTCTAATATAGGTGAGTTTATTAAACCCAAATGGATCCGGATCGGTTTCCATGTACTTGCGAATATCGGCATTGAAGCAATCGGCATTTTCGCGCATGATTTCGGTGGCATTGGTAGAAAGCGGACTATCCACAAATACCGAAATTCGAGGCAGACGGCCTTCATTTTCTAATCGGTCAAGAGCATACACTATTTCTTGAGTGCGGCCTACGCTAAACGCCGGAATAATTAGTTTACCTTTCTTAAGTACGCAGGTCTCAATAACAATGCGCAAAAGCTGGTCGAGCGATTCGCTTTGCTCTTCGTGCGTTCTGTCGCCGTAGGTGGACTCGGCAATTAAATATTCGCACTGCGGAAAAGCTTCGGGCGGACTAATAATTTGGGGATTCAAGCGCCCCAAATCGCCCGTGTAGCAAAGTGTTTTTGTATGATAATCTTCAAAAATCTTCAGATTCACAACGGCCGAACCTAAGATATGTCCAGCGTCGGTAAACATAAGCTCTATACCTTCCTGTATTTTGTGCCACTCTCGATACGATATGGGTTCAAACTGACGCAGCGCTATCAGCACATCAGGCAAGGTGTAGAGAGGTTTTATTGGCGGCTTTCCTTGCCGTTTACGGCGTTCGTTGATAAAGCGTGCATCGCTTTCCTGAATATGTGCCGAATCGGACAGCATAATGCGACAGAGATCGAAAGTTGCTGGCGTACAAAAGATTTTTCCTTTAAAACCTTGCTGTACGAGCACCGGGATTAATCCGGAATGATCGATGTGCGCATGCGAAAGAATGAGGTAGTCGACCGTTGCAGGATCGAACCCGAAATGGCGATTAAGCTCGTCGGTTTCGACTCCCATACCTTGAAACATGCCGCAATCAAGTAGAATTCTGCAGCCGTGTCGCAGGGTGATTAGATGTTTAGAGCCTGTAACCATACGTGCGGCTCCGTGAAACGATACTTTCATAATAAAAAGTAAACCTACGAAAAGTTGAGACAGTTGCCTCATGATTTGTTACTTTTGCACACAACTCATTCTCATGAAAGTAGATATTCTGGCTTTTGGTGCGCATCCCGACGACATTGAAATTAGTGCTGCAGGCACCTTGATTTCGGAGGCCAGAAAAGGGAAAATAATAGGCTTAATTGATCTCACCCGAGGTGAAATGGGCACCCGAGGTTCGGCCGAACTGCGTGATGGCGAGGCCATACGTGCTTTGGAAATTATGGGAGCGGCATTTCGCGAAAATTTGCACATGCGTGATGCATATCTCGAAACCAATAGCGAAAATCTCGAAAAAGTAGTACACGTAATTCGAAAATATCGGCCCGAAATTGTATTGGCAAATGCTCCATCAGATCGGCACCCCGATCACGGACACGCTGCTGCTCTTGTGGCCGAAGCCTGTTTTAAAGCCGGATTAAGAAAATACCTCGTAAACGGCTCGGGCGAAAATGCATGGCGCCCCAAAGCCATTTACCATTATATGCAGTTTTACCATCATAAGCCAGATTTTGTTTATGATATCAGCGAAACTATTGAGGATAAAATAGCAGCTGTATTAGCTCATGCTTCTCAATTTTATAATCCTTTCAGTAACGAGCCCCAAACGATGATTGCTTCACTCCAATTTAAGGAAGGCATCAGAGCACGAGCACTGGAATATGGCCTGCAAGCTGGATTTGATTACGGCGAACCCTTTATGGTTCGTCGTGTTTTAGGTGTTAAAAATTTGGGGGATCTATATTGAGCGCTTAGGTCTTACGATGTATTTTCAACATCTACTTCTGAAGCTAGGCAGCTTTTTTATTACGAGCAGTACACCAACAAAGTAGAAATTTGCTTTTCACTTTATTGTTCCTTTTTGAAAAAAGCACAAAAAATTTAAGCACAAAGTAAATCGTCCACTCGACCAATCAGGTTTTTCCCCTTTCATTATTCGTTTTCTGAATCTGATGTTCCGATTTGCTTTTCGAGCCATTTCAACAAATAATCGGCCCGTTCCATTTGCTCAAATTCATTGGCATTGGGTGCGATAACGACTTCTGGAAAGGATTGCATTGCATGTGTTCCATCTAAAATGCCTTTCGAAATAAGTATCGACGTATTTAATTTTTGATTTTTCATGCGGTATGTCTCTTTAAGGATTGAGCACGACGTTGATTAATTGTGGCTCCTTCATGTAAACTAAATTGGAAGGGCTTATACCGTTCTTCTGTATGTTTAGGCCAATACACGGTAAAACGGGTAAACTTACCAGCCTCTGATTCAACCGTTACCTTCCCTCCTACTTCATCAATAATTTTTTTAACGATGGCCAGGCCAACACCAGTACTTTCAAAACTATCACGTGCTTTCAGGGTTTGAAAAATCACAAATATCTTTTCGTGATACTGGGCCTCTATGCCGGGACCATTATCCTCAAACGAAAACACATGAAATTGCTCATCCTCGCGAATTGCGATTGAAAGTGAGGCATCATGTTTATCGTTATGTCTGATCGCATTGCTAACCAGATTTGAAACCACCTGTTGGAACTTCATACGTTCAGTTTCCATTTTCGGCAATTGACCAGAAATCTCAACCTGGAGATTGTTATTTTCAATAAGCAAGTCAAAAACCTCATCAAATACTTCGCGGGCTTCAAAAGTAACATTGGGGCTTTTTACTCTGTCGGCTCTCGAGTATTCCAATATTCCATTAATTAAACCTTCCATACGAACTACCCTACCCTTTAACATATTAAAATGTTCGCGCGTGTCGGCACTAAATGCATCGCCGAGATCTTCTTCTATCCAGGTCGACAAATTAGAAATAGCTCTAAGTGGTGCCTTTAAGTCGTGCGACACTACATAAGCAAATTTATCGAGCTCCTTATTGGCCTTTTCGAGATATCGGTAATACTCGGCCGTGCGTTCGTCGGCCTCTTTTCGAGCGGTAATATCGGAACATACATAAACTATATGTTCTCTAACTCCCTGCGCATCTAAAATAGGTGTTGCTTGCACCGAAAGCCAAATGTTGCCACCGTGTTTGGTGCTCCCATTTACCTCATCACTAAACGATTCGTTTTGTTCAAGCGAGCGATTGAGCTGTAATACTATTGCAGCGCGATCATCTGCGTTAAAAAGTACTTCGCCCGCTTGTATACCTATTACTTCCTCTAGATTATATCCGGTGCTACGTTCGAAGCCTTCGTTAACCCATTCTATTGATCCCGAAGCATCCGTTATAAGCACCAAATTATCGGTTTTGGATGCCACCAAGGACAGCTTACGCAGTTCCTCGTTGATGCGCTCTAAATCTTTTTTTGATTCCATCACCTTGCTGATAACCACATTTTTATTGCTCAATAAATTATTGGATAGGCTGTAAATTAAAACAGTTGCGGTTACGTAGGTAATTAGGTAATCTAGATTAAGCATCGAACCTGATGTATCTGAATCAATGATATTTCTTACATCACGCCCAAAATATTCTGAAAAGAAATAAAAGAAAATTAGATTCAAAATGCTCAAAACCGAGATTATTTTCCCCTCTTTATTTCCGAGCAGCATAAATGTGGCAAGAATTAATCCGCCCAAATACATCATACCCGAATTTCGAATGCCACCCGAATAATAGGTAACCACATGCAAAACCGCTAAACTGCTAATAACCGAAATCCCATAGGCGATTCGATATTGCTGGTGCATGTTTAGCAAAAAATAATTCAACACCAGCACGGAGGTTAATCCGCATAACAACACCGAAAAGGCAAATCCCACCTCCAAAACAGATAATACCTGCAAGGTTATAGAAAGCGAAATTAAAAAGGTAGCTGCCGTGAGGGTTCGGAATAAATTAAACTGCTGACGGGCTGATAAATCCTCTTCAGAAATTAAGCGTGCAGCCTTACGGATTAGAATTAAATCGATAAACTTTTTCATTACCAATATGCATTATCTTTTTTAAAGACCTTTGCTTATTCGGTATTCAATAAATACAGTTTCGAATTAATTCATGAGTTAATTGATTTTCTTACATCAATTTTAAAATTCTGAATACTAAAAATCAGAACCCTTTGAAATAATTAAATTGAATGACAAGAGGCATTGATGCGGAATCACATTTCAAAAACGCATGGATATGCTACGTTAAAATTAGCGTTAACGCATGTTTTATTAATGTTTGGGGCGGTTAAGGACTCACCAAATTAAAACTCACATTCACATAAAACGGATTACCCAATTCGTTAACCATTACATAGGGTGCGTCGCTAGCAAATCCAAATGCACGATAAATTTCCTTTCCCGAAACCAGACGGTCTACATCGAAACGGTAATTCAACCGATAGCCGGCCTGCACCGACATCCAAACAAACCCTTTTAAGGAGAATTCATACACAAACCGTAAACGAATTTCGCCACGACGAATTTCAAGCTCATCGTTGCGTAATGTATATCCAACGTAGCCTGGATTTACGTTCCACAATCGGTAGCTTTGTCCCTCAAGCTCGTAGCCAAAGAACAGCATATTACGGCTGTTAAAAGTTCGACGCACATGTGCTCTTGCCGGAAAAAGTATTTCGGTTCCCCATTTATTCGCGGCATCTGTATAGTTAAAAAGCACCACTGGAATGTAGTTGAGCTCGCCCACTCGGTAGGTACGTGCGAGACCTAAGCCCCATTGTTTTTTCTCTGTAGGCCGTTTGCCCCAAATCAGGGCGGCCGAATATTTTAAATATCGAAGAGGCATTAAATCTGAGAAGGAGTAATCGCCGCTGTAATCGGCAGAACCTTGAAACAATAAAAACTGTTTATCATTTATGGGCTTAAATACCGTTGTATTCAATCCCATGGTGCGTAATCCGTTCTGTTGTAAGCTTCGGAGTAAGGGATTTTTTAAGGAATCGGGATTTTCGAAATCGTAGCGCTGTTCCCAATAATTCCCTCCCAGTTGCCATACTAAATTCGTCTTGGAAATCACGGGAATATTGGCGGCTAGGCGCATGCCATGCGAGCGTAAAACCTGAGCATTTTGGGGCAGCAAAAAATTCTGTGGGCCCGATGCGGTTAAATTGCCCCTTAACGTATCTGCGTTCATTGCATAGCCCATTTGAACATCATATCCAACGCTAATGAGCTTAGCCGGACTCAGTCCTTCAATTTTAGGGCTACAAAAACGACGTGCTCCATCGGCGGCAAAATCGAGATTATCATATTGACTGTAATCTTCCTCAGCAGCAATGGTATCAACGGGAATAACATCCACCTGTGCGCGAAGCGATGGAACAGTAACGAATAAAAATAGTTGAAGGAGAGAAAAAAATGCGGCTGGTTTAGCGAAATAAGATTTCTGCATGCCTTAATTTTTTGCTGCCAAACGCTTCCAAACATCGGTTCGACCTAGAGCCGAAACACCAATATACCCTCTAATATTTAATGTATTAGGATCTTCCATTTTAATGGTACATGAATATGTGCTCCCATTTAAAGGATCATAAATGGTTCCATCAGCCCATTCATCGCTTCCCTTATAAACAAAATCTTTGAGCATGCGATATCCTTTTAAAGGAACATTTTGCAGCGCAGGATCGGGATTATTCTTATCGGTTTTAGGTTGCTTGGTAGTTGGATCATTAGGTTCCTTAAGCCACACTATTTTGCCGAAATATTTCGAGCCAATTTTTTCGACCTTAACCCTCGCCCTACCGTTACTGGGTTCCCAAACACCTAGAAGACGATCGCCACCACCGTCATAATTAATAAATGAACTTGAAACAAATGCACTTAATACCAATGCACATAAAAAGAGTGTTTTTTTCATACCGCTTGTTTTCTTGATTGTTGAGTTACATTAATTTCCATCCGAAAATCATGCCTTATTTGTAACTGAGTTCGAACTCAAAATTACCTTTAAACTTTAAGCCCATTTCCATATCCTTAGCCAATGTGGCATCAAGCACTACATAGAATTGCTTTTCGCCAAAAAAACCGGTAGCATCAGCTTTTGGAGAAGGCATTAAAACAGCTTTTGATGCTGCCGTATCAACGGGATTAAGTACTGCCAATTCTTGCATTTTAATATCTGGATTGTCGGCACTCAAACTTAAAACCAAGGCACTTATACCGCCGAACGAGCCCGACTCGCCAGGAACAACTTCGGCCTTCTTTAATACCGCATTTTCAATGGTCATACCTTCTTTATAATCCTCTTTGAAAATGGCTTTTAAGTCAATTGCGGCCACATATTGTGCAGGATTAGAGCCTTCATACAATGGGCCTTCATATACAAATTCAATATCTTTTAGAATGAAAGACTTGGATTTTTGATTACTACGGCATGATAGCAACAAAAAAGAAACAAACGATATGAGTACTAAACTGCGAAAGACTTTCATGCTAAGGTATTAAGTATGGAATGGCAAATATAAACCCTGATGGCATATTAGATGAAATTATTTGGCCTTTAGGGAAAAAATTAGAAGCGTGCCTTGCAAACGCATATTAAAAATTGGCCTAATGTCTTTATTTAAAATATTTTACATAACATACATGAAATTTGTTCTAATTTTTCAGTCCTAAACAACCGAATTACTTCGTCCTTGCCCCCTTAATTTAAAGCTGAAATTTATTAACCAAGTCTGGAAATTGGGGTAAAGTCATAATAAACAGGTTTTTGTATCGTGATGAAATAAACAAAGCAAAGCTCCTTAGCTCTGTAGAATGCACCTGGCAAAATTCTTGAAAAACGCTTTTGCCCGATCAAAAAGCCTAATTCTGCCTATCCCTTTAGTGTTTCAATTAACTTAAATCAATGTTATGCATTTTTATAAGTGTTCTGCCATCTCACATTCAAACTTAATTAAAATTAAGCGTTTTAAGCGTTTATAATCGTTTATTAACGGTTATCTGTTGCGGAGGCAGTAGCTTCGCGTTGGGCAGGGGGGGATAGGATTCCTACAAAATCAACGTTCCATTTGCAAATAGAAATTTTAACAATACCTGTTGATTAATTTGAAATGCTTCCTTCTCCTTAATATTTCACGATTTTACTCTTCGTTATTCAATCACAATCTCAGATTTTCAGATGCCAAGGCGTTTATTTTCGTAGGTTTGTGCCAATACCTGATTCAGCATGGAAAACAATCATTATCCGGTTTCAGAAATGGCCGAAAACCTCATAGGTTCGGAAATCATAAGGTTGGGAGGCGAAATCAGAGAACGCATCGCCAAAGGAAATAAGGTGTATAATTTCACCATCGGCGATTTCGACCCAAATATCTTTCCCATTCCAGAGCCGCTTCGCGACGAAATAATTCGGGCTTACCAAAAAAATCTAACCAACTATCCTCCAGCCAACGGTCTTGTTGAATTACGCCATGCCGTAATGAAATCGTTAAAACGCTATCAAAACTTAGAGTACTCTGAAAACGAGATATTGATTGCTGGTGGTGCACGACCTATTATTTATGCCTTTTATCGTACAGTAGTAGATCCGGGCGACAAAGTAGTGTTTCCGGTACCATCGTGGAACAACAATCATTACACCCACCTTACTTCTGCGCAGCCCATTTTTATTGAAGCACAACCTGCCAATAAATTTATGCCTACCGCAGCCGAATTAAAAACTGCCATTAAAGGTGCCCGACTTTTGGCCTTATGTTCGCCCTTAAATCCTACAGGAACTATTTTCAACAAAAGCAATCTGGAAGAAATCTGCGATTTAGTTCTGGAAGAAAATCAATCGCGTGGCGCTGCACAAAAACCACTTTATGTGATGTACGATCAGATTTATAGTCAGCTCATTTTTGACGGTGCACAACATTACGACCCCGTTGGTTTAAGACCCGAAATGCGTCCATATACGCTCTATGTTGATGGTATTTCTAAAAGTCTTGCAGCTACCGGTGTTCGGGTAGGATGGGCTTTTGGCCCTGAACATATCATCGAACCCATGAAAAGCATTCTGGGTCATGTGGGTGCATGGGCTCCAAGGCCCGAACAGCATGCAGCGGCTCTATTCATTGATAATTCAAGTGAATACGATTGCTTTATCTCTGAAATTAATAACCAGGCATCACTGAGATTAAAACGCTTTCACGAAGGCATTCAACAACTTAAAAACGAGGGATTTCCGGTCAATTCCATAGCGCCCGAAGGAGCCATTTACCTCACCCTTCAATTTGCCTTAAATGGCAAATCAACTCCGAATCAACAAGTACTAACAACAACAGCCGACATTACCAAATTTTTACTCGAAACCTGCAAATTGGCCGTTGTTCCATTTTCCGCATTCGGGGCTTCGGCTAACTCCAATTGGTATCGTCTTTCGGTAGGAACAGCCTCCGAAGAGGATGTAAATCAGGCCTTGCAGGCACTCGGCGATGAATTACGAAAATTGATGGATTGATCTCACGCCTCCGGTTCAGCTAAATCAAAGTAGTATCACTTAATTAGTACTCACCTTTACTTTCCCAATTCCGTTAATCTGAACCCGCTGTCGACTTTGATTAACAAGTAAACCATAAACTCCGGGCTGGATTTTTCTGTAATTTTCGGTTGCCACTTCACACTCGTATTGTGAACTGTAAGGCCCAATATAGACAGCATACATTTGAGCTCCGCTCAAGGACGCATAATCTGGAATCCATAAATAGTTAGCTGAATATCCACTTCGCCTTAAATTGAACGCTTTTTCCTGGGCATCACGCTCAGAAATAACAGCATCTACACTTACGATGTAAAACGAATTCTGATCTGTATTCATCGAAGACCTTGAAACAGATACTGCGTTATTGTTTTTTCTCCCTTTTTGATTCATTTCACGTTCTCTCAAATCTAACTCCCTCTCTTTAAGCTCTAATTCCTTCTGTTTTAAGTCCAACAATTTGCCTTGCAAACTATCTTGAGGTTTTTCATAGGTTTTATCTGAACGCGATGATAAAAAATCACATCCTGTAAGAAAAAACCAAGCTATTAAAAAGACGATATATTTCTTAATCATATTGATTTTCAATTAAGTTCAAAACAATTCATAAATTAAGTGGGATTCCAAAGCTCTAAAGTATTTAAAATCTCAATCTGACGGATAAATCACTTTCGAACTCAATTAATCCGCTCCAACCAAACCGTAATTGGGCTTGCCGTATTTCCATAACTGCTGAATTCTTGGTTACTAATAGCACCCGATTGTATAGCAAAATCGGCTACTGAGCTCGTCCATGCCGGTGTTCCCGAGGGTAACGAAGGGCACTCGAACAAGGTAAAATTCCGCATGCCTAGGCCGTCTGCTCCGCTCAAACTATAGGTGCGCTCTGTCAATTCACTATTTACTCGATACGTTATCGGCCCTGTAAAGTGAAGCGTATCGTTAAGTGTTTCTTCAAAAAGTCCCTGTCGGTATTTTTCGAGTAGCCAGATACTGCCACTTAATGGATAAGTAGCGGTTCCCGAACCCGATGCCGCAGGTGGCACTACACCCGAATACGCATAGCCATAATCAATATCGGGCAAGCAATTGGTGCAACTAATGCCGCCAGCAGTAAATAACAATTCCGAAAACCAAGCAATATTTTTACCTGCCCTATTGCCGTAAGTACGAGAGGTACGCACTAACATGATTTCATCGCTAATACGCAAAACCTCAAGCACACGGGCTGACCCGTTCTCTAAGCCGTACACCCTTACGAAGCGATCGTTTACCGTTTCGAAAGGATAATAAAAAAAGTCATTTAAATTAAACTCAGTATTAAACCGCCAGGTGGTAACAAATTGTTGCAAGGTATCAATGCGAAGCGATAAACTGTCAAAAGCCTGTAGGTTGGAACGCGTTTGGCCCGATCCGAAATGGTCGTAATATTCTTTGTTAAATGGTGCTTCGAGCTGTTCAACATACACCCTACCCGATTGCAATACCCAGGTTTTTCCAGCCAATAATTCATCAAAACTTCGTTCCTTTCGGCACGAATACAGCAAAACAGCCAACAGAGCGACACCTATTGAAAGTTTGAGAAGGTTTAATCCTAAATGTGGTTTTAATTTTCTGAATGTTCTTTTCAAAATATGATGGTTCAAAAATATCACTTAGAAACGTAAAATATTCTAAAAATTGTACGCGTATCCGAAAATACAGGCATTTAAAAATCTAAATTTGCATTTATTCCTTGATATATTTCCTTATGACCGAAGGATACGTTAAAACGTTGCAAAAAGGGCATCTTGCCTACATTGAATTTTTCCATCCCGATCAAAACTCTTTGCCGGCAGCTATTCTGAGCCAACTCGCCACTTCAATTACCGAAGCCGGGATGCACGCCGAAACCAAAATCATCATTCTCCAGAGCGGTGGTGATCGAACCTTTTGCGCAGGTGCGTCTTTCAAAGAACTCATACAAATAAATGATGCCGAAAGCGGAAAGAAGTTCTTTTCAGGTTTCGCTCATGTTATCAATGCTATGCGCAAATGCCCCAAAATAATTGTAGGCAGAGTTCAGGGCAAAGCCGTAGGTGGAGGCGTGGGTCTTGCCGCTGCTACCGACTATTGCTTTGCCTCGCAACATGCCGCTATTAAATTAAGCGAACTCAACGTGGGCATCGGTCCTTTTGTGGTGAGTCCGGCTATCGAACGCAAGATGGGCCTTTCTGCCACTTCACAAATTGCCTTCGATGCCAATACGTTTTATCCCGCTGATTGGGCACTTCAAAAAGGATTATATACCCAATTGACCGAATCTACCGAAGCCCTTGATACCGCGGTAGAACAATTTGCCCTACATCTTTGCACATACAACCCCGAAGCACTTTCTGAAATTAAAAAGATATTTTGGCGTGGCACCGACGATTGGGATACCTTGTTGCTCGAACGTGCAGCCATTTCAGGTCGGCTTGTTCTTTCGGATTTTACCAAAAACACCTTGGAAAAATTTAAGACTAAAGTTTAAATGATCTATTCATTCGAAGGACATATTCCCGTTGTTCACGAAAGCAGCTTTGTGCACCCTCAAGCCTCGGTAATTGGCAATGTAATCATTGGCGCAAATGTGTATGTTGGACCCGGGGCGGCAATTCGTGGCGATTGGGGAGAAATAATAATTGAAGATGGTTGCAACATCCAAGAAAACTGCACCGTTCATATGTTTCCCGGAAAATCAATCAGACTTAAGGAATCAGCTCATATTGGTCATGGCGCTATTATTCATGGCGCTCAAATTGGTCGCAATTGCTTGGTGGGTATGAATGCCGTTTTAATGGACGATGTAGTGCTAGGCGACGAATGTATTGTTGGTGCACTATCCTTCATTAAAGCCAACACAATTATTCCAGCCCGAAAAATGCTGGTAGGCAACCCGGCGCAAATCATTAAAGAGGTAAGCGATGAACTGATAAAGTGGAAGACCGAAGGAACTGCTCTCTATCAAGCCTTACCGCAACAATGCCATCATTCGATGCGCCAAGTGGAGCCCTTGAGAAGCATCCCAGAAAATCGGCCCTCTCAAAAATACAATTACCTAACGTTAAACCAACATAAAAGCGCTTAATTCGAGATATATCGCCTGACATATCCTATTTTCGTAATCCCAAAAACAAAATACGTATCATTCATGCCGCATAGTATTTCCATTAATAAAGCCGCAGATAGCAAGGCAAAGCAGATAGATATTAATCAAGTGCCGATGGGCATACATTTTACCGACCACATGTTTGTGTGCGACTTTTCCGATGGAATATGGCAAAATGCGCGAATTGAGCCACTTTCACCTATTCCAACACATCCTTCTGCCATGGCGCTGCATTACGGACAGGCAATTTTCGAGGGGCTAAAAGCTACCATGGGTAAGGACGAAACACCGGTATTATTCAGACCTGAAGAAAATGCACGTAGATTGAATGAAAGTGCTCGGCGCATGGGCATGCCCGATTTTCCTGAGGAATTGTTTGTTGATGCCTTAAAACAGCTTGTATGGATGGAACGTGCATGGGTGCCTACAGCCGAGGGAAGTGCGCTCTATCTTCGACCATTTATGTATGCCGATGAAGCATTTACAGGTATGCGGGCCGCTACGCACTACAAATTCATCATTTTTGCCACGCCCGCCGGACCCTATTTTAGTAAAAGAATTCGATTGTTTGCCGAAACTCAATACATTCGAGCAGCAGCAGGAGGAACGGGTGAAGCTAAGGCGGCCGGAAATTATGCCGCTGCAATTAAACCCACCGAACTGGCTAAGAAAAATGGCTATGATCAAGTGCTATGGCTCGATGCCAAAAACTTTGAGAATATTCTCGAGGTAGGCACTATGAATATTTTCTTTAAAATAGAAGGCAAATTCATCACCCCTAAGTTAGATGGCACTGTGTTGGCTGGAGTTACGCGCTCAAGCGTAATTCACTTGCTAAGGCATTGGAATTTCGAAGTTGAAGAGCGCAGCGTATCAATTAGAGAAATTGCCGAAGCACAAAAAAACGGCACCCTCGAAGAAGGGTTTGGAACGGGAACAGCAGTAGGAATAGCGCTAATTGATGAAATAACCTGGGATGGAAATACGATTAAATTTCCAATTGAAAACCCTATTGGTAATCGCATTAACGATTTTCTAAACGCGCTCAAAACCGAACACGTTAAAGATGATTTTGGATGGGTATGCAGCACACACCCGAGTGTTGAAGCATAAATATAAGTGAGAAAAATTGTTTTAAAATAATTCAGGACGATACTCAAAGTGCATAGTATCGTAATGATACCACTTGCCGCCCCAAACAAAACCGTTTTTTTCAAAAATCTTGACTAATGCAATTGGGATTTTATTTTTATAACCAAGTTCTACATTTTCATTCTTGCAGCCACAATCCCACTGCCAATAATTGGAAAACTTTGTATTTATGTCAATTGTAATTCCGTAAGCATGAGCACTCAATCGTTCAGTGCCACTTATTTTACGCCAATTAAATGTTCCGCCAATATCTTTTATAAATTCTTTCCACTCGGGATGTTGATCCAGCTCATCAGAAACTCGCTTTAATGCGTCAAAAGCGCCGTTTTTTGTACTGAATAAAATAGTCTGATTTACTAATTTAGGGCACCATACAAAGGGCTTCAAATTACTACGCACCTTTTCTTTGGAATTTCCATATATTGCTTTGAAAAAATCTTCATTCCTTATTCTTCCCGCATCTTCTTTGTTTATTGGAAAATCACCAGTTGTGTTATATTTCCATGTAAACATATCTTGAATATCGGGTTTATTCAGTAATTCTTCAATAGATTTTTCTGTTGAGTCATTAAATAATAAGGTAAAGCCATTTGAGAAGATTAATTTACCATTTTTATAATCAACAATATCTGAATAATATTTCATCAATACAGATACTTCTTTAGGAAGTGTGTCACTATCTTCAATTTTTACGGGAATATCAACTAAATTCAAATCAGCGTTTGAAGGTGTTTCGCAAACTCCAATTACCAGAAATACAAATACAATCAAATAATTACTCATACTTGGTAATTAAATTGATATTGTATTTCTCGATTTCACTCAGCATGCTGTAAACATCATTGTATAGAGGCTGATACCAATTTTGTCTGCTAAAATGATTGATCATTTCCTGAGTTTTGAAAATATAACCATGCCTAGCAAAAATTTCATTTCGCATAATTTTTAAATCTTGCAAAGACATACCAACTAATTCGTTATGGGATAGACGCCTTTCGGAAGCTTCTGGAAAAAATCCATTTCCACGGGCAAAATAATTAGAACGCGGTACATTATTATCGCTCGACTTATTTTTTAATGCCTCCAATTCTTTATTTTTTTGATCCAACTCCGATTGAAGGCGTTCTTTTTCTGCCCTATTTAATTGCTCTTGCTGTTGATTAATTTTCGCCTCTAGTTCTTTTATTTTACCTTCGTTATTTGATCCACATGAAAGCAAAATAAAGATTAAAAGCACCGTAATTAAATTTAGTATTCTCATATTTTTTATTTACTACTATTTTATGCCAATGGGGAGGTTATTAATGTAAAAATTGACTATCACTCGCATTGAGCAGATGCATTTAATGCCATCTCTGAAAAAATAGCGCGATTGGCCATCGGAAAATCATATACAATGCACCAATTCCAAGCATCGGAGCGGAACACCCCGTCACGCGCTATTTGCCATATACCACTGTTTTTAACGAATAGTGCTCCTGCTCGACAACAATCCGCCCCCGGTGTATCCATCACTAATTTTTTACCATCTTTTCGTTGTGCAACCGCTTCTAGGTAGGCATAATTGCCACATACCTTAAAATGTTCTACCACAAAAACCACCTCCTGTTTAAATGCCAATCGCACTTCGTTTCTAAGCAAGTCCAACATTTGGGTGCGTTCCTGTACATTATTCTCGTTTTTGGTTTTAAAATCCAAAACGGGTTGCGCACTCATCATCGAACACATAAATAACGATACTAAACAACAAAATATATTTTGCATAAACTGATTTTTGGTAAAAGTAGAAAAATTAAGCCCAAGGATATTTAATTACACGCAAATCTGCATAAAGCCGCAATAAATATAACATAATTAGCCCGTTCAGTATTAATTCTAAACCGAACGGGCCTTTTATGTGAGGTATTCTTAATTCTCGTTAAAACATTGCTCTTACAGACACATTTTTTATGGTCAAACTAATTTTACACGGCATTGCGCACTACCCGAACTTTTGCGGTGTTTAGCATCAGATATCCTACCTCATAACAATAGCTCACGGTATTTCCCAGGGCATCTTTCGTCTGGTGGGTCGTAAACGAAAAATCAAATCCACGAAGCGCAAGTTGACTATGATTCAACACCGTATGATTCTTTTTAGCGCCCAAAAAATCGAGTAGAATCGATCGGTTGCGGTTTAAAATCAGATTCACGCTTCTAACGGGTTGCACGCTTTCTATACGTTTACGATTGTGAAAAGCAATGCGGCACGAATCGGAACAAAATTTCTTGTCGGAACGGCCTTGAATATCATCCCGACATTCGAGGCAATAGGGTGATTTTAGATTCATATGCTGCAATAGTTTGAATTAGTCGACTAAAATTGCGCTAAACAATCTTATTAAACAATAGATACTTATACCTATTTTTATTGCATTGTTTTACAATTTGTTTATTTATACTATTGATTATATGATTTATATGATATATTAAATTTAGATGTTTTATATAATTTTTCTCTTAAATAGCATATAATTTACTTTTGATATGTATATCATTATCAGTATCCTCGCGATGTGTAAGGGATTTTATCCATGACTTGCACTTCAACACTAAAAAACGAGAATTCTTCGCTAACCCTGCCCCGAATGCGATACACTCCACGTCCTCTAAAAGGATATGCCGCAATGATTGGCGGAAAATGAACCGTATCAAATAAATGTCCGCTCTCATCCATAAATGTGGCAAAATTCATGCGGTCTCCTTTTACCGTTCGAGTTTCTTTTACCGCCACAACCGAACCCAGCATTTCGATAGTGCAGCCCAACAATGCCGGCAAATCAGCCGCTAATGAAAAGTTCCCTTTCGGACGTTCAATCAATTCAAAAGGCGAACAAAGCGGAAATCCCAAAAGCTCAATCTCATCATAAGCATTCTCAATAAAAGAATCGCTCAGCTCGGGAAAACAAAATTTAGACTCTTCCACTGTAAATAGCACATTTTTTTTCGAATGCCGCTCGTTTGGGTTTTGAAGCAACATATGCGCTTCCCACAAAAGCACCTTTTTAGGTTTACCCGTAAAACGAAATGCCCCAATTCGGATTAAGATAAGCAGCTGCTCCCTGTTCAGAAAAACTCGATGTACAAATTCATCCAAACTGCGAAATTCACCACCATTATTGCGTTCCCTAATAATAGCTTCAGCACTGCGCTGCTCTAGTTGATGCAGTAAAACAAAACCCAGTATGATGGTACCCTCCAAAATATCATTCATATAAACACTGCGGTTTATACACGGCGCCTCTATTTTAGCCCCCATCATACGTGCTTCGTGCACATAATCCTGCGTTTTATAAAAGCCCCCGAAGTTATTCAACACTGCTGTTATGAACTCTAGTGGGTAATGCGCTCTTAAATACAAGCTTTGAAAGCTCTCTACAGCAAAAGAAGCTGAATGTGCCTTTGAAAAAGAATATCCCGAAAAACTCTCCATCTGCCGCCATACTTCAAGATAAACAGCCTCTGGATATCCGCGTTCGCGGCAATTGAACGCAAATTTGTCGGCCACTTCCTTAAAAGCCTTTGCCGATCGGTACTTACCTGACATGCCGCGCCGCAAAATATCGGCATCGGCCGGATCCAGGCCTGCAAAATGATGCGCCACCTTAATTACATCCTCCTGATACACCATCACACCATACGTTTCGTGCAAAATTTCCTCCATCTTGGGATGCGCATACGTTATTAATTCGGGTTTATGAAACCGTTCGATGTACGCACGCATCATCCCCGAACGAGCTACTCCGGGCCTGATAATCGAACTGGCCGCCACCAATGTTACATAATCACTGCAACGTAATTTCGTGAGCAACATTCGCATAGCCGGCGATTCAACATAAAAACATCCCATCGTACGCCCCTTCTGTATGAGCGCTTTAACGGCTGCATCTTTCTTGAACTCCCCTACCCTATGAATATCAATACTCACCTGCCTGTTTTTGCGCACCAGATCTACCGCCTCACGGATATGTCCCAGACCACGCTGACTTAGAATATCATATTTATATAAGCCCACATCCTCGGCCACATACATATCAAACTGCGTAATCTGAAATCCCTTGGGCGGCATTTGTGTAGCGGTGTATCGGTATATAGGTGCGTCCGATATCACAACACCACCCGCATGAATTCCCAGATGGTTCGGAAACCCATGCAGGCGCTCGGCATAACGAAAAACCAATTGACTGATACGATCGGCATTATTAGGCAAGGATTTTAAAGCAGCCAGGCTGTCAATTTCAGCCTTAGGCAACCCAAATACTTTACCCAGTTCACGCAGAACAGCTCGATCCTGAAAAGTGGTATATGTGGCAATAAATGCCGTATGTTCGGTGCCGTATCGCTTAAAAATATAGCTAAGTACTTCATCGCGGTCGCGCCACGAAAAATCAAGGTCGAAATCGGGCGGTGAGGTTCGGTGCGGATTAATAAACCGCTCAAAATAAAGATCGAGCTCAATGGGATCAACATCGGTTATTCCCAAGCAATAAGCTGCTATACTATTGGCTCCACTGCCACGTCCTACATGAAAAAAACCACGGTATTTCGCATAACGGATAATGTCTTCAGTAATCAAGAAATAGGGCGTAAAACCTAATTTTGCAATTACAGAAAGCTCATGATTAAGCCTGCGTTCTGCCTCAGCATGATCACCCCCATAACGATACCGCAGACCATCAGCACATAATTTTTCCAATAGCTGTTGATCCTGAACCAACGACGAGGTAAATAACTTGCGGTTTTTGGGTACTCCAAACTCAAAATCGAGCCTGCACGATTCGAGTAAGGTTAAAGTTCGGGCAATGATTTCGGGGTACGCAGCAAATTCGGCAATAAGCTCATTTTGTGGTACAATAAGTTCGTCGCTGCTCGCACATTCTAAAGGATCGAGCTTACTCAGTAAAGTATTAGAATCAATAGCCCGCAACAAACGATGCATATTATACTGCAAGGGGCTCGAAAAGGTAAAAGGTTGAAAAAAAACTGATTTACGCAACAATGCAGCCTTTCGAATATTGGATTTTCGCAAATCGAATCGTGTGAGGCCGTAAAACTCATTATTGCGCAGGACGCGTTCAGGACAGTGAGACAACGGATATACCACCGCCACATGTTCGATCCAATGTTCGGGGGCCTCGGGGGGGGCCACCTGTTCGCCACAAAGCACTGCCGACAATAAACGGCAAATCATTTCAAAACCGATTTGATCTTTCGCCAAAGCTACAAATCGCGTATCTAAGCCATCTTTAAATTCAACGCCCAC
>JBKCHQ010000183.1:0-12871 GCA_046302715.1 Bacteroidia bacterium
CTATCAGTAGCTATTACCTGAGCACCCATGATGCCTTCGCCGCCATCCCAAGAAATAAGCACCGAATCGCCCGTAGCATTAAACTCGCTGGCGGTAATTAACGTGGTATTTCCAATAAAATTCCATTGGTAGTTCAAACCCTGCGCGCCGCTCACGTAAAATAACGAACTCCCGTTTTGCGGATTTACAAAATCGGGCAAATCGATGCTAACTGATGGCGAAGGGAAAACACTAGCTGAAACGGTATCGGCACCGTTGCTGCAGCCGTTTACACTTAAATTGAGTAAATAATCGCCCGATGAAGCAGGTACGGTATTGTTTACTTGTGTGTTACGTGTAAATGCCTGAAATCCATTGGGGCCAGTCCAAGAATAGGAGCCTCCTTGAACGTCTACAGCACCCAGAAACAAAATATCGCCTTCGCAGATTTCTGTTTCAACAGCAATAGCCTGTGGAATGGGTGCTTCGGTAATATCGATGGCTACACTCCGCTCCGAAACACAATTTTGGCCTGTGATTAATACGGTATAAACTCCTGCAGCAACATCAGGGTTGGCTGTAAGAATCGGATTTTGCAGCTGTGAGGTAAAAAAGTCGGGGCCGCTCCATTGGAAGGTAGCGGGTTGATTAAATTCAACCCCAAGAAAAATGGTATCCCCTTCGCAAACCGGACTGTTGCCCGAAGCATTGGCAATGCAGGGGATGCATCCGCTTGGGGCGGTAAATGAGCCCGTACCGCTACACGAAGATGCTCCCGAAAAGCCAGCGGTTATTTGCTGCACTTGTCCGTTTGAGGGCAGTCCACTAAACGTAAAACTAACCGGGCTGTTGAATGGTCCTTGTAAGGTTTGTGTATTTGTACCCAGTGTTATGTTGAGTTGTCCATCATCGGGGAAATTAAATCCCCAAATTTGACCGCTCAATGCATATTGATTGGTTGTGGTATCGCAGATTCCCGGCGTAGCGGTTACCAAACTGGTGATACACGGAGCGGTAAAATTGCATGTAAAGCTGCCTGTTCCAGCATTCTGTATAATATTTACATTGGTGTTCTGGTTTGAAAAATTGGTTATAAGCAGCACGTAAATATCGCCTGCATTAACCGAAGTAAAGTTGGCAGTTTCGGTGGGACCACCAGCATAGCTACAATCGGCGGTATTGGGTACAGTGAGGGAGTCGCACCAGTCATCGCCGGTTGTAAACGGACCATAAATGATGAAGTCGAGGTCGCGGTTCATGCTGTTGGTAATGAAGAGCTGATGAGGCCCCGGAGTACCTACCTGAAAATAAAACCACGCCGGATTGGGGCGTGAAGAAAGACAACCGTAAGCAGGACCTGTTTCGGCCTGTCCCCCATTAATGGTTGCAGGATAAGCGATAGGATTTTCGAAGCAAATTTGAATGGCATTGGCACAGGTCGTATTGCCTAGCTGGCCGTATCCTACAAAAGGAAATATTGCCAAACTTAATAGCAGTAAAATTTTGTTCATGTAGCGTTTAAAGCGGCAATTTACAAATTCCGTCAATATTTTATTACTTGCTACTTTAAGTGGTCCCTAATTCTCTTTGTAATACCGAATACACCAAATGAACAGGTAAACCCATCACGGTATAGAAAGAACCGTCAATTCGGTGGATGCCTATTTGTCCTATCCAGTCCTGAATGCCGTAGGAGCCCGCCTTATCGTAAGGCTTGAAAGTATCTACATAATATTCTATTTCGGCGCTGCTTAATTCCTTGAAATACACAGTGGTGCTGTCCGAGCACACTTCCTCTTTTCCTTTAAAAGACCAAGCTATCGCTGTTACCACCTCATGATGCTTACCCGATAACTTATGGAGCATTTGAATGGCTTCGAGTCGGTTTTGAGGTTTCTCTAGGACCTCGCCATCAAGCAAAACCACCGTATCGGCACATAAGATAAAGGTGTCGTTCGAAAACTGGGGCTTTACGGCATTAATTTTTAGCAATGAAAGGTATTCGGGAATGGCTTTGCCGCTAATGTATGGCGGGTAAATTTCGTTTACCTGGGGCGCAAAAATTTCGAAATTGGATACAAGAGTAGAAAGGAGTTCTTTTCTTCGAGGTGAAGCTGAAGCCAGAATCAAACGTTTGGACTGCAACATGCGTGGGTTAAAAGCTCCATTTAAAGACAAACATCGAAATTAAGCCGCTTATCATAATGAGTTTGCACACCAATGAGGCACGGCCATATGCTTGTTTATCCTGTGCATTCCACAATATGACGCCGAGTATAATCCATGGCAGCATGATACCTGCTGCAACGTACCCAAATAAAATGCTCATGTTCTCTTGCCATAGAAAACGCATGAGCACTCCCGTAATCACGATGCAGCAAATAATTAATCCTAATGCAGCGAATTTCGACAGGTTTTCACCCATTACAATAGGCAAGGTTTGCCCGCCATCGGCTTCGTCGCCATCTATATCTTCGATGTCTTTAATAATTTCGCGAATGAGGGTAATCAGGAATGAAAACACTGCATACAGAGAGATTATAATCATGCCTAGCGAAAGCAGCCTGCTTCCGCTTCCCTCTGCATTTACATTCATGATTTGGAGCGATAGATTTACTCCGGCCGCAAATTCATACCAGGCTACAAGAATGGGAGTTAGCCCGGCAAGCAAGGCAATAATTAGATTTCCGGAGAGCGGCATTTTTTTAAATTTGGCCGAATACACCCAGAGCAATAGGCTACTTAATACCGGAATAATCATCAATTTTAAATTGTGATATTGCCATGCTGGAAAAAATGCCAGCATAATTCCCAAAGTGCTTAGCACAATATGGAGCAAAATGGCTCTACGGCGGGAGATTATTCGCCCCACAAACACTTTTTCAGGCTTATTAATACGGTCGGTTTTAGTGTCGAAATAATCGTTGATTACATAGCCCCCCGCTGCAATAAGAATAACGCTTCCAACCAGCAAAAGGAAAGGAAAAAACTCCATATGAAGCCGCATTCCTTGTGGATAAAATCCCTGTTCGATCAATAAGCCTATTCCATGCTTCCACAAGGTTTGGAGAATGCCGTAACGTACGGCAAACATTGTAAATGCCAGAATAATTAAATTTTGTATGCGAACCAGCCGCAGAAATCCAAGCATGGCAGTTTTAATGATAATGTTTAATAATCTGATGACTTATGTAGCGGTAAATTTCGAGCATTTCGGGTTCATTAGCCAACATTATTTCGTGTTGGCTCAAAACCTTAGTGTCGCCTCGTCGAGCAGGCCCCGTTTGGGTTTCGTCGGGTGTGCTGGAAAACACATTTTTCAATGTTTCTGACATTAAAGGTTTCAATGCTTCAAACGGCAGATTGTTTTTACTGCAATAATCGTGGGTTAATCGTGCAATGTGATTGCTAAAATTATTCATAAAGACGGCGCTTAAATGCAACTTTTTGCGAGCATCGCCATTTAACTCATAAACGGTTCCTCCCAAAACAGAAGTAATGAGGTTAATACATTCATGTACATTTTTACCTTCTGCCTCTGTAACCAATGGAATTTGGCGCCATTCATCGTGCGTTTTCGGTGTGCCAAAACTTTGTAAGGGCCAAAGTACGCCTCTGCCGCCCGCCACTTGAGGAAGAACCTCTATAGAAGTGGCTCCTGAACAATGAATGATACAACTTGCTGCAGAACCAAAACTTTTTGCTGAAGATTCGATTGCATCATCGGAAACACAGAGCAATACTGGCATTTTAAAATTCGATGTGGCTTCGAAAGGTTTTACCTTAAAGCGTTTGCACAGGAACTCCATTTTTTGATGGTTACGTCCTGCAACCCATATATCGAATGTGCACTTGGGCTGTGTGAGCGCAATGAGAAGGCTTTCGGCCAGTTTTCCTGTGCCTACAATGAGAATTGCATCAATTGGTTTCACTGCTTAGGGCACGTTTTCGAATGCGCACCCAAACGGCAAGGGCGGTGCCAATAGCCATGAGGATGCACCCGGTCCACAAAAGATTTATGCCCGGAAAAATGATGGCTTTAAGAATGATAAAGTCACCGGCATTGCTTGCTTTTTCGGCAATTTTTATATGAAACACTCCCGATTGAGGATTAATCTTCCAGAAGTTGAATTTAAGACCCGAAGCTTCCAATACGGTATCGATGCTGGCAGTAGTCATGCCACGAATTAAATAGGCAGGCATAACGATGTCGGTACGGCCATCCAACTTCATTACTTTAAGCTCGGCTCCCACAGCAATATCACCCTTCTGTAACTCAGTACCCGGTATTTTAGGCTCTTTTACGATTTGCTGTAAAATAACCATCGAATTGCTGGTAAACACCGTATCGCCTGGCTTCATGGTGTGTTCGGTGGCCTCTTGCCAGCCGTTCTCGGCTTTCGCTTTTTCCTCAGCAGTTTCGGCTTTTGCATAGGTAACATGGGTAAATATATCTTTATGTAGGAAATGTTTAGTGGACGGCTCAGCCACATTTCCCATGCGGGGATTGGTTTGAATGAATGGATAAAGGCTGAATGCCTTATCCATTTTGCCTTTTTCGTTTAATGTGAAATAATCAACCGTGTAGTAAATATTGATTCCGCTAGCCGAATCGCCGCGGTACACCACATGGTAATCTCCCATTTTAACAGTGTCGTTCCGCGCCAGTAAAATGTTTTCGTTGTTAGGAAAATCCTTGCCTAAATCAAATGGACTGCTATTTTTAGAAATGAATTCCTTTTTCCCGGTCGAAATGAGCGCACCAAGCAGGATAAGTCCAAATCCAATATGCGCTATAGATGAGCCTGCTTTGGGGATCTTTCCTTTTAAAACACGAACGAGATAGTCGAAATTGGAACAAACGGCCCAAATAGATGCAAAAAGCAGCACATTGAGCATGGCAGCTCCAAAGTGCAATATCTGAGACAGGATGAGTGTTAACACCAATGATAAGCCCAGCGAAATACCCAAACTTTTAACGAGTTTCTTTGCGTCGGTTTTGCGGTACTTTAAAAACTGTCCCACCGCTACCAGTAGGGCCGTTAGAATGGCAAATGGTATTTGCCAGGCATTAAAGTGAGCAATTACATCTTTTTGAGGCGCAAGTTTAGCTCCAGCCAATTTCGAAAACACTTCGTTTTCCCATACCCCGTTGAGCCATTCAAAGAACGAGGCCAAGTTACCCGCCAGAAATTTGTTGATTACCGGGGTAGAGGTGCTGAACGTAATCTGGAACGAGGAGATGAGCAAAACCAAGGCTCCAACAAACATCCAAAACTCACGGGAGCTAATATCTTCTTCGGCCTCGGGCGTATTGTTTATTTTTTTATGCAGACTTCTAAACGTGATAATGAGCGATGCTAATAAAAAGCCTGTAATAACCAATTTCATAAAACCCATGAAAAGGCTTAATACAAAAAGCCCCAATGAAAGTCCCAGCCAAAGTTGAAGTTTGCGGCCAGAAAGCACAAATGCCGATGGCAGCCATACAAAAAAGAAAAGGTACACTAGCAATTGTCCGCTCATTCCTAAATCGGTAAATGCGTGCACCGACGATTCGCCTAAAATTCCGCTTCGGGTAAGGAATGTGGAGTACAGAATGAGAATAAAGGAGATAAAAATCAAGAAAATGGCGGTCACCAACGATTGGCCATTACGTTGGTTTACGAGCATAACGTGTCCGCCGGCTACTAAAGTGAGCCATGGTACCAAAGAGGCGTTTTCTACAGGGTCCCAAGCCCAGAAACCGCCAAAACTAAGCGATTCGTAAGCCCAGGCTCCACCCATTAAAATTCCGGTACCCAGAATGCAAATACCGAAAAAAGTCCAGGGTAAGGCAGGCTTAATCCAGGCGCGGTATTCTTTTTTCCACATGCCTGCCAGTGCAAATGCAAAGGGAAAGAGTGTGGCCGAGAAGCCTAAAAACAACGTAGGCGGATGTATCGTCATCCACCAGTTTTGGAGCAACGGATTTAATCCTCTGCCGTCGAGCGATTTGAGGTATTCAGCACTTTGTACAAATGGCAGATTTCTAAACTCTGGATGTTCGCGCAACAGTTGGAAGGGGCTGCTTCCAATGTGCGCATCGCCAATATAAACACCTAAAAGCATCGATGCTAAAAAACACTGCACCATAGCCACAATGGCCATGCTGTGTTGCTCCCAATCTTTGGCAGTTCGCATGAGCAGGTTGCCGAGTACCATATTCCAAAATGTCCAAAGCAAAAAGCTGCCTTCCTGTCCTTCCCAAAAACAGGAAAGAATATACTGCATGGGCATTTCGCTATTGCTATGTTGCCAAACATAGTGGTACTCGAAATAATGATTAAACAACATCCAGAACAGGCAAGCGATAATGCCAACTACGGATACAGAATGCGTGTAAAAACCCAAACGGGCCAGTTTTTTCCAGTTTTGCTGTTCGCTAAGGTTTTGCTCAGTAGTACTGTAGCCATAAGCTAAGGCCGACAATAATGCCCCGCAAAAAGATAGGATGGTAAATACATGCCCTAACTGCCCCCAAATCAAATGCTCACCAATGTATTGTATCTCCATTTTCTACGAATTTTAAAGAGCGGTAGTTGGCCCGGCTTCTGATTTAAACTCTTTAAGTCCTTCTTTTCCGTCGTTATACTTACTGGGGCATTTCATGAGAATTTTATTCGCCACAAATGCATCCTTCTTCATTTTTCCGGTAATTACTACCGATTCAGAACGTTCAAAGTCCTGAGGCTTGCTGCCGTTAAACATTACCTTAACTTCTTTGCCCTCGCGATCAACTAAATAAAAGGTGAAGAGGTTGGCATTGGCTTCGGGATTGTACAACATTTCCTTTTTAAGGTTAAGTGTTCCGGCCACGTGAAATTCCTGTTCGGGTGCTTCCATAGCCTCTGTAAATGATGCGTACGTGCTCGAGTCAAGGAACGTACTCAGTATTGTCGCAATGGCAACGGCAATTAAGGCAATGGCTACGATGTGCGATTTTTTCATAATTCGTTAAACGGCATCGTGATGTTCGTTTTCGAGCTTTTGGATTCTGCGGTCAAGCAAAAACAGCCAAATAGCCAGGCCAATAAAAATAAGGAGGATTACGGCCAATACTACATAAATTTTACCTTCGGCTCTAAAGGCATCTGCCATTTCGGGCGTGGACCCCGCAAAGAGATTGAGGGTTTGAAATAATACTAAGAAAACCGATAACAATGATTTTACGTGCTTCATGGCGGATTTTATGCAGAAAGTTTTTTCAAGAGCTTTTTATGCCGCAAAATTTTGATGCGTGCACCAAGGGTAGCCACCCAGGCGCCCAATAAAATCCAACCCAATACGGCGGGATAAAATACAAGACGCATATTGCTGTCGAGATCGTAAGCCGAAAAACCGGGATTGCCCCCGTTACCCGGATGCAAACTATCTACCTTATTGAGTCGGGGATATACCATTAAAAACAAGATAAGCATAACATATGCAAAAATGTTATACACTGCTGCCACACGACCGCGTTTTTGGTCTTCTTCGATGGACCCACGCAAGATAAAGTAGGCCAGGTAAATGAGAAGCGTTATGGCTGCACCGTTTAGTTTAGGATCGTTCACCCACCAGCCGCCCCAGGTAAAACGCGCCCATAGGCTCCCGGTGCAGATGCCTAGCATACCCAAAAATATCCCCGCTGAGGCGTATTGTTCGGCATAAATATCGTGAACATATTTGGACGTCGAAAGCTGCTTAATACTGTAGTAGAGCGACACCGACATCATGGCCATCATACCAAACCAGAGGGTAACATGGTAATAAAGGTTGCGTACGGTTTCGTTAAGTACGAATAAACGAGGAACCGGACCTAACAAGCCCCAAATCAAGGAGTAGGCAATTAAAATAACGCCGGCAAACTTCCACCAGTTACTTTTCATTTCGCTGAAAATACCACGCCTTGCATCCATAAATTAGCAAGCGCAAAGGTATGTAGAAAATAAAAAAGGAAGGGCCTAAATTGTTTACAAATTAGCGCAATGATTTGGTGCTACAAATTAATGCGAGCCGTCCGATTTAAAGTCCCAGCCTTCTTTTTCCATCACATGTTTGCAGGTGTTGCAAAATCCGTTTAACTGATTCAGGTGGTCTTTACCTTTGGCATCTCGCATCAGGCAGCCTTCCTGTGGGCAATGTTCCAAACCTTGCGTGTGCCCTAATTCGTGTAGTGCAACTTTTGCCAGCTTCTCAAGTTTGTTGTCGCCATGCAAACGAAAGGTTGATGCCACACACGATTTTCCGGGGCAATACCCAAGGCCCATAATGCCCCAATCTGAATAGGAACCCTTACTGGTACTGATGTCTTTTGTGGTGAGGCCCATGGTTACAAAATTATCGGGAGTGCGGGCCCTCAAAAAGTCGATGATGGAATCGGCTTTATAGCGGTTGTTGGGCCGGTAATAAGCCTCTTTGGGTAAGGCAATCGGAGCTTTTGTTACCACCTTTGGGTAATGTTTTTTAATTTCCTGTTCAACATATTGGAGATAGCCAGTTGGAACATCATCGAAAGGCTGTACCACAATGGTTTTTCCCGATGCAGGTTTCTTAATCGCTGATTTTGCGTTTTTTGAAGTATTGTTTTGGGGCAATATGGCATCGGTTTTTTCGCAGGAGGAAACCATCATTGCAAATACAAGGAGGACCAATTTAACTAAACAGGGAATTCGGTTCATGGCGCGGGCGATTTATCCTTACAACGGAAAACGAATTCGTTTTCGTACGTTTCTCAAAAAGATTACATTGCATAATTCAAATGGAGTGGTTTACCGCTCCAATTTGAGTATAAAATCTTACTTTAATCAAACGAACCCTAAATTCAGGAACGTATGTTAGCATCATTTTTCAGGAAACAGGTTCGCAATGATGTAGATAATAGCCTACAGCACGAAGCCTATTTTAATGATTTGCGCAAACGTGAATACGGCAGGCTTGATCGCGAAAAGCATGTATATCTCGACTATACGGGCGGGAATTTGTATGCCAAGTCGCAGGTTGACCAACATTTAAAGGAGCTAGAAGGTCACACTTTTGGTAATCCTCACTCTACCAATCCCACCTCGCAGTATGCCACAAAGCGCGTTGAAGAGGCGCGTAACAAGGTTTTAGACTTTTTTAATGCACACAATTATTATTGCATCTTCACGCAAAATGCTTCGATGGCCTTAAATATCGTGGGCGAATCGTACCCTTTCGGTTCTGATGGGCATTTTCTATTATTTACCGATAATCATAATTCGGTAAACGGCATTCGAGAATACTGTTTGCGTCAAGGCGGCGTGTACCAGCATGTGCCTATGAACTACGATGATCTAACGGTATCTGAAACTGATTTAATGCAGCTTCTTTCGGCTTCAAATGCGCGAAACAAATTATTTGCTTTTCCAGCGCAATCAAATGTTTCTGGGATAAAGCATGACTTAAGCTGGATAGGTACCGCTCAGGAATTAGGGTGGGATGTGTTACTAGATGCGGCAGCTTTTGTGCCTACATCAAAACTTGATTTAAGCTTATTCACCCCTGATTTTGTATCGGTATCGTTCTACAAAATATTTGGTTACCCCACTGGTATTGGGTGTTTGCTGGTTAAAAAATCCTCGTTTGAAAAATTGCAAAAGAAATGGTTTGCCGGTGGAACGGTTCGATTGGCCTCCGCCATCACCCCCTTTCATTTTTTGACCGATAACCATGAGCGCTTCGAAAACGGCACGGTAAATTATCTTGATATTCCCGCGCTCACCATTGGACTCAATCATATTGAGCGCATTGGCATGCAACGCATTAGCGAACGTATTGCCTCGTTAATTACTTATCTGTACAGTAATCTGAAGGAATTAAAGCACAGTAATGGGGAGCCGCAGCTCGATATTTTCGGGTTGCCGGGCACCGAAAAGTCAGGGGGAACGATGATTATGTGTTTCAGAAACCCTGATGGGAGCAAAATTGGATTTGAAGCGGTGGAAGAGTTGGCAAATGCCCGCGGCATATCTATCCGCTCGGGCTGTTTCTGCAATCCGGGGCTCGACGAAACCAACAATTGCTTAAGCACTCAGGAAATAAGCAATTATTTTACCGGGCGCAGCTCAGGCGATTATTACGATATGATAAAAACGTTACAGAAAATGCGTGGAGCAACACGTGTATCGGTGGGCATCGCCACTACAAAAGCTGATCTCGATACTTTCATTGGTTTTACACAAAGTTTTAGGGATAAGCATTTTTCATCATCACTCATTTAGTTGGTAATCAAATGAAAACAGCGGTTTTATTTATTTTCTTTTTACTCTATTCTTATAATTCGGAGGCGCAAAATAACGTTATTGCCGACACCGCTTCGCCTGCCTTCGTAGAAACCTTGCCGATTTTTGAGGGAGGCGACCAGATGTTTTATCGTTTTCTGGTTACCGAGTTGGTATATCCACAAGAAGCGGTGGAGCGCGAGATACAAGGCAAAGTGTTTATAGCTTTTGAAGTGGATACATTAGGACATTTACTTAACATGAGTGTAATTCGTTCGGTGCACCCTTTGTTAGACGAAGAAGCCATGCGCGTAATTCGAAAATCAGACGGCAAATGGAAACCGGCTACGATTAATGGAATTCCTATCTCCTCAAAAATGACCGTGCCCGTAGTGTTTTCATTGCGATAGCATGTGTTGCTTATGCATCTTTAACTGCAGGTCGTGTTGGCAGCTGCGAATTTTGTAAGTTTGCAGCCGTTATGATCCAACCCGACCAAATTACGTCACTGGATGATCGCCTGGATGCGTTAAGGAGGCATCTTTGACGTCGCCCGAAAATTAGCCGAAATCGAATTCGAAGAACGCGAAACCACAGCCCCAGGATTTTGGGACGAACCCGAGAAAGCCGAGAAAAAACTCAAGCAGATTCGTGATAAAAAAGTGTGGACCGATGCCTTTCGCAAGATTGAATCGGGTCTGGACGATTTAAAGGTATTGCTCGATTTTTTCAAAGAAGGAGGTGCCACCGAAGAGGAACTCGATCAGCAATATGCACTTGTGATTGAGGCGCTCGAGGATTTGGAGTTCAAAAACATGCTTTCGGGCAAAGAGGATAATTTAAGTTGTGTACTCACGATAAATTCAGGTGCCGGCGGCACTGAAAGTTGCGACTGGGCCTCGATGCTGTTTCGTATGTACACCATGTGGGCCGATAAGCAAGGGTATAAAGTTACCGAGGTAGATTTTCAAGACGGCGACGTGGCGGGAATCAAATCGGCCACCATACAGATTGATGGAGAATTTGCTTTCGGTTATTTAAAAGGCGAAAGCGGCGTGCATCGCTTGGTTCGGATTTCTCCTTTCGACTCCAACGCACGCAGGCATACTTCATTTGCTTCGGTATATGCGTATCCCTTGATTGACGACTCTATAGACATTCAGATTAATCCGGCCGATATTGAGTGGGACACCTTCCGATCAGGCGGTGCCGGCGGACAGAACGTAAACAAGGTGGAAACCGCAGTACGCCTGTTTCACAAGCCATCGGGAATCATCATCAAGAATCAGGAAAGCCGTTCGCAGTTGCAAAACAAGGAAAAAGCCATGCAGTTGTTGAAGTCGCAATTGTACGAAATTGAGTTGCGTAAGCGTCAGGAAAGTACGGCGGCCATCGAAGGCTCGAAGAAGAAAATTGAGTGGGGTTCGCAAATTCGCAACTATGTTTTTCATCCCTACAAACTGGTAAAAGACCTACGTACCGATTTCGAAACATCGGATGTTCAGGGTGTAATGGATGGCAATTTAGATGCATTCATCAAATCGTATCTGATGGAATACGGGTCAAATGTTACGGCATAGAATATTCCATACCAAAGGCTGATGGCTCTACCATTTTGTTAGCCAACTCAGTAACTGCGCTATGAAGTTTGAGTCTTGAAAAGATATCGATACGTGTTCGGATGTACAATAAAAAAAGCCGGCTTTTAAGGCCGGCTCTAGCGTTTGATTATTAGGAGGTTTTAGTTTCGAATAACTCTGCTTACCGCAACACGTCCAGCTTCCTGCACATATACAAAGTACAAGCCTGCTTTCATATCAGTCATATCAACTTGTACCTGATTGAAGCCTTTGATTTCAACACGTCCGATGTTTTTTACCACACGTCCTTGCAAATCGCGGATTTCGATATTCGGATTCTGATACAACACCGGATCAAGAAGAACATTAGCAGTTCCTACAACCGGATTAGGAGATACGATAATTTCGTTTTGCCAAAGGGATGGAGTGTTCACCGCCTGAATGTCGGAATAGGTAAACTCGCCATTAAAGTCAACTTGTTTGAGACGGTAATACGAAACCCCTGCAAACGGATTGCTGTCTTTAATTTGATAGTTTAACATGGCATTGCTGTTTCCGGCTCCATCAACGGTTGCTACTTCATTAAACTCACGGGCATCTTTACTGGCTTCCACCACAAAATAGTCGTTATTGGTTTCTGAAGCGGTTGTCCAGGTAACATCCACGGTTCCATCGGCAGCAACTGCGCTAAAATCAACCAGATTTATAGGGAGCGGATTTTCTGATGTGCTCGATGAAAGTGTAAATGGACTAAAGCTTGAAATAGTACCAGAAGAAGTAAGTGAACCGGCAACGGTGTTTCCTGAAGTACCGCCATTACCATGATCTCTCCAAGCTGAACCATCCCAGCGGGCAACACGCAAGTCGGCGAGATTAGTAACGCCACAGCTGGTGGTATTCCATGATAGCGTAACTACGGCACCAGATGTTCCGGCATTGCGGTCTAATGTCCAGTATTCGCAATGGCTTAGGTGGTCTAATGATGCATCTTTGCTGGAGTGCGGGTATGAACCATCTGAATCGGCAAAGAAGAATGTACCAGTAAAT
>JBKCHQ010000184.1:0-19069 GCA_046302715.1 Bacteroidia bacterium
ATTGAACGTGAGATAGCTCGTGAACGAACGGCTGCTGCAAAAAAGAAAGAAAAACCTAAAGAAAAAGGATCTTCCACCAAAGCCGAAACGGCCTCTAACACAAAGGCGGCACCTAAAGAAACAGCCTTAAAAGTTACACCCGAAACGGCGGCCCTTTCCGGTAAATTCGAAGCCAATAAAGGCAAACTGCCTTGGCCTGTTGAAAAAGGAGTAATCACCGAAACTTTTGGTACGCACGCACATCCGGTATTAAAGGGCATAACTACCAACAATAATGGAATTGATATTGCTACGTCTAAAGATGCAAAGGTTAAATCAGTATATGAAGGAGAAGTTATGGGCGTTGTATCAATACCAGGTGCAGGTTCGGCAGTTTTAATTAAGCACGGTGAATATATAAGTGTTTACAGCAATTTAAAAAGCACATCGGTAAGTAAGGGACAAAAGGTAAAAACTGGTCAGTCGTTGGGTACTGCAGGCGAAAATGAGGATGGATTGCCTGAGGCACACTTTGAAATCTGGAAAGAAAAAACCAAGCTAAATCCAGCTTCCTGGTTGGCTAGGTAAGTTAATAGGTAAAATCGCGTTTAAACCAATACGAAACCCGAGGAAAATAATAGGTTATTTCCAATAAGGCATAATTGCCGTTCCAGCTGAATTTTTGTTCGGGATAAGGGTTTGCTTTAAAGAGTCCGCCATATTGCCCTGCGGGCGAAAACCGATAGCTCAACCCAAAGAAAATAGCGCCGTCGTTGTTAAAACTCGAGCCCACCTCAAAACCCACGGTGTAATTTAAAAAAGACGCTTTTTTATCGGTAATGTTCACTGTAAACTCAGAACCAGCCGTACTGTCACCCGAAATTTTACTGGTCAGATTATCGCCCAACAATCTGTTGTAGGAGAGCCCTATAAATTCGCGGTGAAGAAGTGATCCCAGATAGCCAGAAAATCCAACCGTAAGGGGCAACTCCAAATGTTGGCGCGAAAAAGTAAAGTCAACCGCCAGATCGGTAGCATTATTTTTTTTGAACGAAAACGACTGCCGAGAGTAATTTACCCCGCCACGTAGAAAAAGACGTTCGCCCAGGCCCATCGAACCGCCCGCGCCAATTTGTAGCCCCGCTTTTCCTGAAGTAAAAAAACCATTATTAAGTTCGTTTTTACTGTTCGATAAAATCGAAAACGAAGGACCTAAGGAAATCGAAGGCCTAAAACTCACCTGAGCATCAAGCGCCTGAACTTTTATAAGTATTGTGGTCAAAACCAGTATTGCGAACTTCTTCATTCAAATTTCTTAATACAACGCAAACTTAATTGAGATGCAGAATAAAATTACAAGAGCGGGAATAAAAAACATTTGTAATTTTAATCGATGAAGAATTAGATGAATTTTACGCTAGCAAACCTTAAGGAACAACTTTTTCACCCGGTTTCTATCTATCCATTGGTAGCACTTCGGCTTTGCTTTGGTGCGTCAATGTCACTTTGGGCGCTGGTAATGATGGTATCAGGTCATGTTGGCCAACTATATAATGATACTACCCTTCACTTTCCATTTAAGGGTTTAGACTGGATTAGGCCCTTGCCTTACGAATTTATGTTGGTCGTTTTTTCGGCCCTAAGTATTGCCGCTCTTTTTATGGCTGCAGGCTGGTTCTATAGGCGATCTGCTCTGCTGTTCATACTACTGTTTTCATATATAGCATTTTGCGACAAAGCGGCCTATCTAAGTTATTATTCATTTGTGATTTTAATTGCCTTTATGCTGGTTGTTTCGCCGGCCCATCGGCTCTTTTCACTCGATTTGCTCAGAAAACCACATATTCGAGTAGATTATGCTCCTCATTGGCTGCTCCTTGCCTTTAAACTACAGGTAGTGATGCTGTTTTTTTTCGCAGGGATGGCAAAACTAAATTACGATTGGCTTTTTACCGGCCTCCCAATAACTTTATGGCTACAAGATGTTTTTGTGTCGTTTGGATGGTCAGCCGATGTATTGTTTTCTAACCCATGGATAGGCATTTCTTTATCTTGGTTTTTGGTCTTATTTGACTTTATTCTGCCTCATTTTCTGATGGACACGCGCACCTCACAAAGGGCATTTTGGGTAGTGGTTTTGGTGCAGGTGCCGGGTATGCTCATTTTTCCAACTGGCATGTTTCCCTTGCTGGTATTATTGATGTGCACAGTTTTTCTGCCTCACCTCCCCATTCATCTTTTGGTGTCAAAGATTTCATACTTTCTCTACGATTTTTTTCAGTTTAAAGGAGAGGTTTTTAATCCGGGCGGCGTTTTTATGTTAAAATACAGGATGGAGCGCCTATTTCCGGCTATAGCGGCACTTTATTTTTCAATTCAGGTTTTGCTGCCGGTATACCTTTTTCTGTCTTGGGGCAGTTTTCATTGGGCAAACAGGGCATTTCATTTTTCGTGGGACTTACATATAAACCAACATCGCTTACCCGATATTGAATTTGTTAAAGTAAATAAACTGCTAGGCAAGAGCGAGCCCATAGAGGTTGACCATCTCATTAATTCGTACCAGAAAAAAAGAATGGCGAACGACCCCGAAATGCTCGCAACGTTCATAGGAGCTCTTGAACACAGTGCCGAAGCGACATCCAAAGGAAATATTATTGAAATTCAGGCTTTACGCTGTTATTTAAGCGAAAAAAACATTAAGCAGTGCTCAGTTTTATATCGATTAGAAAGAGATGGCGAAAAAAGTGTGGGCAAAGAGTAATCTGGCAATTTCTTTATTGGTCGTTTTACTCTTGTTTGCTTGCAAGCAGAGCCCAGACTACCAATTAAAAGCCGAAAAAGAACTCGCAGAAAAGGATTACTTAGGTGCTGCTGTCGAGGCTAATAGCATGTTGGTAAAGGGTGACACCACCTTAAAAATTTTGTTGGTAAGGGCAGAGGCCTTTCAAAAGATGGGTAAGCCTTACAAAGCTATTGAGGATTTGAAAGTGGCTGAAAAAAAATGGCCCCAAAGCAAAGAGATATCTTTTAAGTTGGGACTTGCTTATTGGGAAAATAACGACAGTGTGAAAGCTCGCCAAACGTTCAATAAAATTAAAGACACTCAGGGACGTCTTGGTTCCGATACCTGGATTGAAATGTCACGCATGCTTTATTTCCAGGATCAATTCGAAAACGCGCTTGCGGCTTTAAACATGGCCGTAGAAAAAGATACTGCCAACGCCATGGCGTATTATTACAGAGGCTATTTGCAATCGAGATTTCGTGATGATGACGGCACTGCTCCCGAGAAGGTTTTTGCTCTTTTTAATTTTGAACGCGCCCTTTCTGATTTTGACCGAAGTATAAAATTGGATTCAAAATTCCCGGATGCCTATTACCAAAGAGGCCTTGTACATCTAAACATGTTTAACAATAGCAAAGGGCTTGAGGATGTGGCAAAGGCCATAAGTCTAGACCCTTTAAATGCATATTATTACACCGGAAGAGCAGAATATTATATACGTATAAAGGACTATGAAAACGCCATCTCCGATTTGAAGATGGCGCTTAAATTAAATCCTGCCGATAGTTTAAACAAGCAACTCCTTCAGAAGGCGCGGCTAATTAAATAGCAACTACTTTTTAAGTTCCGACTTTTTCGATTGCGGCAAACCCATACGTTGATCTTCGGGTTTACCATAAAGTTCAGGCCGCAGGTATAAGCCTTTTTCTCCTTCTCTTTTTTCAATTTCGGGTTTTGTGTTTTCAGGATAATACCTTACATAAGGGTCGTTACGCTGGGCCACTAAGGTCCAGCTTACCTTTTGTCCAGCTTTTCCGCCAGCAATTTCAAAAATACCGTTTTCGACCTCTTTACTCACGTAAAGATTTGGGCCTGGAGCGCCAATGCTCGTGAGCTGATAACTGAAATTGGTGTTGATTAAATGGACGTATGATGGCAGAGAAACACTAGCTTTTCCGTTTCCATCCAAAAGCACCGTACCGCGATAATAATTCAAAACCTCATCCGATTCAACCGAGAAATGCTTTAAATATTTGTTTTCAGGATCGCTGGGGTGATCAATTAAAAAATTCTTTAACCCACTTGCTCCAAAATCACCATTTGAATAAACACCATAAAAACTACCATCTACATTTTCGCCCCATACTCCAACGCCGGTTTCTGATTGTCCATAAACCCCAATGTTATTGTAAACCACACCTGTGTTTAAGTTCTGTCCTAAAACACCGGACAATTGTCCGTTTGTTGTTTGGCCTAAAACACCTATTCCTCCTACGCCACCAACCCCAACGGAATTGTTTGTGCCGGTGTTAATATTTGGCACTCCCGTATTTTCGCCGAATACGGCAAAGCCATCGCTTCGGGTTGTTACACCCGAAACACCATTGTATCCAACACCTTCAACCCCGATGCCTCCGTTGCCGCGTAAATTGTTGCCACGCACCGCCACATCAGAGCTGGCATTAGCACCAATTTCTCCGGTAACCCCTCTTGCCTGTCCGGTACTTTGGCCAAACACAGCAGAATTATTAAGTGTAGCGCTATTGGTAGTGGCCTGCACCGTTGCAAAACTATTGTTGGCATTGGTGCTGCTGGCGTTAATAGCGTTTCCTGTTCCACTTATTAAAGCACCCACTGCGGCGGTGGAAGTTCCAGATTGATTGATATTTAGGCCAATCCCCGGCGTTCCCGAGCCGTTGGCATTGATAGTAACCGAACCTGCATCAGCTGTTATTGTGCGCCCCAGGCCGGCGCCGCCAAAATCATATGCAGCATCCAATGTTCCGCCGCCTGTTCCGGCAGGCCCTTGTGGTCCCTGGGGGCCAGTTGCTCCTTGTGCTCCTTGTAGGCCTGTAGCTCCAGCAGGACCAATTAGCGAAACGCCTGTGCCCCAACCCCCGGCGGTTTTTGGCCCAAACAATGTATTTGTGGCTGTATTGAGATAAAAATCGCCAACAGTGCCAATACCAGAGCCGGGATTGGTAGTTCCGTTTAGTATGGTTTGACCGTTCACACCAGCAGGACCTTGAGCCCCCTGTGGCCCTGTGGCACCTTGCGGCCCCTGAGCCCCTGCGGGACCCGCCGCGCCTTGCGCTCCAGCAGGGCCGGCTACTCCGGCAACACCTTGTGCACCAGCAGGACCGGCCGCTCCCGTTGGCCCAATAGGTCCTTGTGGGCCCGCTGCACCTTGTGGACCATCAGCACCTCTGCAATCTAAAGCATTCCATAACCCGTCGTTATTTATATCCTCATTTACATCTTGATTCCCGTCGCCGTTGGTATCCCAGCAATTTAATCCGCCTCCCGGGCCGACTGGTCCTTGCGGCCCCTGTGGGCCCGCTGGTCCCTGTTCGCCGGGAGGTCCTTGCGGACCAACAGAGCCACCGGTTCCAGAGCTTGCCGCATAAAATGCATACGGCACTGATAAAAGTTCTTGTGTTCCCAAATTGGTGTAGGCGTTGCCGCCCGCAGGATCAAATTCCAATTTTATAAAATGATTGGCAGTAGACCAGTCGATAGAGGCAAAGCTTCCGCTTAGAGGAGTTCCTGTTCCAATTTTTAGAGTAAATAATCCAAATGCATTGGTTGTTGCAGTTTGTCGCTCCGAATATACCGATGGTCCACCCGATCCTTCAACGATGGTTATTCGTAAAGCAACATTCTGATTCACATAAACATTACCCACAGCATTACGTGCAATAGCCTGATAATTGATTCCCTGTGGTGCGGGATTTTGTGCCTGCACATAGAAGGAACAACACATGAATATCAAAATAAAAGAAGTGTAGCGTTTCAGCATAACATCAAGAGATTATGGATTAGAAGTTAGATTTATTAAAAGGTAATGTTTTGGCTTGCAATCCATCTACTGAAGCTACCTTTATAAAATAAGAGCCGGCAGCAAGAGTTGAGGTTGGCAACACCGTTTCTCCCGCAGAAAAATTTGTATGAATTAGTGACGGAGCTATAACCAACCTCCCTGTGGCATCAAAAACGGAAATTTCATAGGCGTTTACCGTTGCTGATTGCCAAAAAACACGGAGGTAATCGTCGGTCGGATTGGGGTACAGCCCGATAACCATTTCCGATTCTGGAAATGCAGTCCATGCAATGGTAAATTTATCGGGTTGGTGAAATCCTTGTGTTAGTGTTGAATTTGCGGCTGAAAGGGTGCTCACCGCAGCAAGCTCCCCAACGGTATAGCTAAGTTGAAACTGTGAAGATTGAAAATCTTGACCCGCGGCACCAATTACTTGTGGCGAAAATAGGGGCTGACCAAAAGCATAGATCGTTAAAAAAAAGAAACAGGAAACAAAACCGAATGTTGGTTGCATATTAACAAGTTAAGGGCTTTTTCAAATGTAACAATACCGTTTTGATAAACAAACATCCTACAAGAATTTGTATTAACGCAACAAAATATCAATTAATGGGTTATATTAAAATTGAACCCTCAAATTGCTACCTTTGCAGGCTAACATGAAAATTACACCCGGCGCTTTTTTATCTCAAATCGAATATCCGTCGGATCTTCGAAAATTCAGCGAAGACGAACTCGTTCAAATATCCAAAGAACTCCGCCAGTATATCATTGATATCGTATCCTTAAAAGGCGGGCATTTTGGCGCAAGTTTAGGAACGGTGGAGCTCACCGTGGCGCTGCATTATGCTTTTAACACGCCTTATGACCAACTGGTATGGGATGTGGGCCACCAAGCTTACGGGCACAAGATGCTCACCGGCCGTCGCGAACGCTTTCATACCAACAGAATATATAAAGGATTAAGCGGTTTCCCAAAGCGGAAAGAAAGCGAATACGATACGTTCGGCGTTGGCCATAGCTCTACATCTATTTCGGCTGCGCTTGGTATGGCAGTAGCCTCAAGGCTTAAAGGCGAAAATGACCGCCAGCACATTGCAGTAATTGGTGATGGCGCCCTTACCGGAGGAATGGCTTTTGAAGGCTTGAATAATGCCGGAACTACACCTAATAATATGCTTGTGGTGCTTAACGACAATTGCATGTCAATTGATCCTAACGTGGGCGCCCTAAAAGAATACCTAACCGATATTACCACCTCGCATACCTACAACCGAGTTAAGGACGAAGTTTGGAACCTTTTAGGTAAAATCTCGAAGTTTGGTCCCAATGCGCAAGCCATTGTGCAGAAGGTGGAAAATGCCGTAAAAAGTGCCCTGCTTCAACAAAGTAATTTATTTGAATCCCTAAACTTCAGGTACTTCGGCCCTGTTGACGGGCATGATGTAAATCGGTTAGTTCAGGTATTCAATGACCTCAAAGACATCCCCGGCCCCAAAATTTTACACGTACTAACGGTTAAAGGCAAAGGCTATTCGCTGGCCGAGAAAGATCAAACACTTTGGCACGCGCCAGGTCTGTTTAATAAAGATACCGGCGAAATATTAAAGTCGCCTTCAAAAGGTCCAGAACCACCAAAATATCAGGATGTTTTCGGTCACACGTTGGTAGAAATTGCAAAGGACGATAAGCGTGTTGTTGGAGTAACTCCGGCCATGCCTTCGGGATGTTCGCTCAATATTATGATGCGCGAAATTCCCGACCGTGCTTTCGATGTGGGTATTTGTGAACAGCATGCCGTTACTTTTAGCGCGGGTATGGCCACTCAGGGATTGATACCATTTTGCAATATCTACAGTACGTTCATGCAACGTGCCTACGATCAGGTGATGCACGATGTAGCGCTGCAGAATTTACATGTAGTTTTTTGCCTCGATCGGGGTGGTTTAGCCGGTGCTGATGGGCCTACCCATCACGGGGCGTACGATATTGCCTATATGCGTTGCCTACCCAACATGGTAGTTGCGGCGCCCATGAATGAACAGGAATTGCGTAACATGATGTTTACCGGGTATAAAACTCCGGGGCCCATGTCAATTCGCTATCCGCGCGGTAACGGGGTTATGCCGGAGTGGCGAACCCCCTTGGAATTAATTCCTGTGGGTAAAGGGCGTAAATTGAAAGATGGTGACGATCTTGCCATCCTTAGTATCGGACATATCGGTAACATTGCCACCAAAGCTGTTCAGAAAATTGAAGCGGAAGGAATGTCGGTAGCGCATTACGATATGCGTTTTGTAAAGCCGCTCGATGAGGAGCTCTTGCATGAAATTTTTACGCGTCATGCAAAAGTAATTACCGTCGAAGACGGATGTATTCAAGGCGGATTTGGCTCTGCGGTGCTTGAGTTCATGGCTGATCATGGCTATAGTGCGCAAGTTAAACGCTTGGGTATTCCCGATCGCTATATCGAGCATGGAACACAGCCTGAGCTTTGGAAAGAATGTGGTTACGATGAAGAGGGTATTTACAATGAAGCCTTTTCATTGGTAAAAGCTTTTGCGTTGCGCTAAGCAAAGACTGTTCAATTTTATGCCGAATTGCGGAAGATTGATTCTTCTTGCATAACTTGCCATCATAATAAAATAAGACGGCTATGCGCAGAATTTTACCCTTCCTTTTTCTATTGTTTAGTTCAACAATCCAAGCAGCACCTGGCGACACAACGCTCGTGGTTACCCATGATAGTGTACACATCGAAACCGGTGGGGGGTATACCGATTATCCTGCCTGGGTAGTGTTTCCGCAAACCGAAATGCACAAGGTTATTCTGAATTTAACCTTTCGTTGCCCTTATGGCGAAAACTGTGGCGAGTGGGATTATCTCAATTACATTTACCTAAAGCGTCGCGGCATGCAGGATGCGGAGCCTTTAAATATCGAATTGGCTCGTTACATTACTCCTTACGGCAACTCATACAACCAAGCTTGGAAAGGGGAGTGGAGAATTGATGTGACCGATTTTGCTCCCTTGCTGAAAGATTCGCTCGAAATCATTTACCGACACACGGGGTATGAAACCAATGTTGGCAGGGGCTGGAATATCAACATGTGGTTCGAGATGATTGAAGGAACACCCATTCGTCCGTTTGTGAACGTGAATAAACTCTGGAACGGGAATTATTCATACGGCAATCCCAATAATCCTATTAATACGCAACTCGGCTCTCGTGAGGTAACGCTCAGCTCCAACACACGCTCCATCCGTTCATACATTGTTCAAACCGGACATTCATTCGGCGATCCTGAAAATTGTGCTGAGTTTTGTCCTAAACAGCGCACGATGCGAATGGACGGAACTACCTACCTTCAAAAATATGTTTGGCGCGACCAATGTGGCGAAAACCCTAATTTCCCGCAGGCTGGTACGTGGATTTACGACCGCTCAGGTTGGTGCCCGGGCGATATGGTATATCCAGACTTTACCGATTTAACCGTAGAACCATCAACCACACACACCTTTACCTGTGAAATGCAGAACTATGTAAATCAGGGTGGATCGAGCCCTAATTATGTGATTGAATCTTATCTTTTCGAATATGGTGCACCAAATTTTGTTAACGATGCGTCCATAGAGGAAGTTTTGGCGCCCAGTGAAGATTATTACCACGCACGATTTAATCCTATTTGCGGCTCACCGCGTATAATACTCCGTAATAACGGTTCGGCGCCATTAACCTCGGCGCGAATTTCTTACGGAGATGCCTCAGGTTGGCAAAGCACCTACAATTGGACGGGTAATCTGGGTTTTATGAAATCGCAGGAGATAGAATTGCCGGCTACCGTTTTGTGGAACAACGCCGGTACGTTTAAAGCTTCGGTGACTCAGGCAAACGGTCAGGCCGATGAATATGCGCTTAATAATACGATTTACAGTCGTTACGAAGCGCCATTGAGTTTACCCGATTCGTTTATAGTGAATGTACGTACCAATAACTTTGGTGGCGAATATTCATGGTCTATAGTGGACGATGAAGGCAATCTTGTGGCGGAACGCTCCGGAATGGCAAGTGCTACCGAGTATAAAGATACGGTGCGTTTGAGTTACGGATGTTATACATTTAGACTGGACGATGCAGGCGAAGACGGTTTGTCATGGTGGGCCAATTCGGCCGCGGGATCGGGCTTTGCGCGCATTCGTCGTGCCGATGCCAGCGGGTTCCTTAAAACCTTTAATGCCGATTTTGGCTCCTTCCTTCAGGAAGATTTTACCGTAGGTGGAGCATTGGGCACGTTTAAACCAGCCAAACAAGAAGCCGTGGTTAAGGTATTTCCCAACCCGGCTGATGAGCAAGCGTTTCTGCAAATTTTACTGGATCGCCCTGAGCAAGTTCAAATTCAAACGTTCTCGATTGACGGCAGACTCATTAATTCGAAAACGCTGGGCCATGGCGATACCTTTTACGAAAATATCCTGGGGGATTCCATGCCTGCGGGAATTTACATCACAAAGGTGCTAGCCAAAGACTGGAGCAAATCGGTACGCTGGGTGCGCAATTAAGGGATTATGCAATACTTATTTTGAAGATTCTTCAAAATTTTGATTTTGACAATTCATTCCCTAATAAACTTGGATTGAGCACTATAAATTAAATTCGCTATTGATTAGTGGGTAATGTCAGTGCGATGTATCTATATTAATCCCGAAGTATCATAAATTCATTAGGTACTCGTGATTAATTTTGCAATTAGCCATTAATTTTAAAATACTTGGGCTTATTTTTCAATCAAAAATCTAACAAAAGCCTCGCTAGGGTTAATTAGTTGGCGATTTTGGGTTCGGTATTTTCCTATTCGACATAGCAAGCTCTAATTCAAGAAGCTCCATAAGCTCAATTTTTTTATTCATTGTGTTTTTTGCTGAAAATTATATTTTTATAATTTCGTTAAAGGTTTAATATATATATGAAATTCAACCATTTTAATTTTAAATTATACGATTGCGATGAGAATTCTCCTTATTGAGACACTGCTGCTTCTTTCGATTTTAGCCTTCTCACAAGACGCAACGCACATCTATAAAAACACAGTGAACTCCACTGTTACTATTGAAACAGATAATGGTCTCGGTTCAGGCTTTTTTGTCGCTCCAAATATTATTGCAACAAACTTTCACGTAATTGAGGGGGCAACTGAAGCTTATTGTTACGTAAATAATTCAAACGAAAAATATAAGATCAATGGTTATCTATCGGCAGATAGATCTGTAGATTTAATTTTACTTAAGGTAGCTTCTTTAAATAGGCCTCCTTTGATCTTTTCTGATGAAAATGTGTCTCCAGGGCAGCAGATCTATGTAATTGGTAGCCCAAAAGGGCTGCCCGCCACAATTTCAGATGGGATTGTTAGCGGGATGAGAGACTTTGAAGAATATAAACTTATCCAAATGACCGCACCAATATCTCCTGGGAGCAGCGGTGGGCCCGTTCTTGATTCAAAGGGCAGGCTGGTTGGTATTTCTGTTAGTCAATTATCAGAAGGACAGAATCTAAATTTTGCTATTCCTAAGTCTTATTTGGAAGTCCTATTGCAATTTAAAAAAGAAACCGCCATTCCAATTTCTTCTCTTTACCACGAAGAGGTTGCAACAAATTATGATCGAAGCTCTAATTATTATGAAAAAGACAAAACATATGATATAGGAATTACGAAACGGGGCACCCCCGAATTGTCTTTAGATTACTTAACTCATTTTGAGGGAAATTCATGTTTTTGCTTTACGTATGACATGTCAAATAGCAACCTAAACAATCAAACCATTTACATGGAAGATTACCGCTTGGTGGATTTAGAAACAGGTGAAATATACTATGGCAAATCTACTGATTTATCATCGAGAGAGAACTCAAGAGTAATATACCGCGGCACAAAATCTCGTTTTATTGTATGTTTTGAACGGCTACCAGGTAACGTTAAAAATTTTAGTTTGATGGAAGGAGAATGTAGTGAAGAGTCGTTTTGCTTTCTGAACATTAATTTGGGCAACTATAATACAACCAATGATGTAAATTGGCGTCTTTATCAAAATAATGCAGAAGAAGGGACAATATCATTTTACACAAAGCAAAATATTGGTCCAATTGATGTTTACATAGAGAATTACAAAGTTGGAACACTGACACGATATTTTTCAGATCCAAGTTATATTCCTAATTGCGGGGATACTGGTGAATCTATGATAACGCTTAGATTAGAAGTTGGTGAATACGAGTATACGGCCACATGTGGTAGAATTAAATGGAACGGAAAATTTACTATTACGAGAGAGGGTTGCAGTAAAATCTATTTTACGAAATAGAATAATTACGAAATGTAAACTATAAGCATAAAAGGCCTCAGATACTCAACTTAAGCATCAACATATAATTTCTTCCGGCCTGCGGAAAGAGGTAATTAAAACTGTTGCGCTGTCCGGCAATAATGCCCGAGAAGGTGTATCCGTTAGGGGTGTAGAGCGTGTCGAAAACATTAGATACCAGGAAGGATAGTTCCATCTTGCGGCTGGCATTTTCATCGCTTACCAATCTAAAACGTACATCCTGAACATAAAAAGCCGAAAGGCTACGGGCACCACTCTCGGTATTGTCTAAATATTGTTTGCCAACATACCGGCTTATGGCATCAATTGCAAGGAATGGATTGGGCTTCCAGCTCACTGTTGCTGCCGATGTAATGCGTGGCGAAAACGCCAGATCGGTATTACGGTAGGTAATTGCTTGTTGTAAACCGGTATCCCAATCGTCAACATACTCGGTAAATTCAGCTATTTTATTCTGCGAGAAGCATACATTGCCGCTTAAATCAAGTTTTTTGTGCATGGCATATCCCAGTTCAAGCTCCAGTCCCGCCCGGTAACTTTCGGGAATGTTAACCCGATTGTAGGCGCCCACGTCGTTAATTTCGCCGGTCAGCACAAGCTGATCGCGATACTGCATCCAATATGCAGTAATTCCGCCTTTAAATTTACCAGCCGCATAACGGTAGCCCAACTCGGTATCGTTTAGTCGTTCGGGCCGTGGCCGACTTTCTACACTGGACTGTGTAAAGTCGTCTCGAACGGGCTCGCGGTGTGCTATGCTGTGCGAAACAAATATCCGATGTGCCGCCGAGGGCTCCCAGGTAAGGCCAGCTTTTGGATTGAAAAACAACAAAGGCACAGTTTGTTCTACCGACTCAAGGTTTTGGTTAAAACCCAGAAATGAATAATTCAAAGAACGCAGCTGGAGGTCAATCAAACCATACAGATTGTGCCCCAGATTAAGGTTTGCTTTTGCATAGGCATTTAGGTCAACTTTTCGGGCATCGTTGTCGTAGTAGCGGTAACCAAGCGGAAGGGCATCGGCAAACTGCGCCCAAACCACTTCGCCAAAATGTTTGCCGGTATAAACATTAGCGCCTCCACCGAAAATAATTTGTATGCGGCTGCTGGCATCCCATTCGGCAGAAAACACGCCACCAAAAAAATGATTATCGAGCCAACGCTTTCGAATAAGATCGCTTTTTTCAATGGTATCGGCAGCTATAGTTAAGGTGTCGTTACCGGATATAAATTCCATCGAACCGACGAAAAGCGGATCCACTCCATAATCTGACAGGTCGTCCTGTTGGCGAAATTGTTCGTAGTAGCCACGGCCACGGGTGTAATGCAATGCTCCTTGTACATTCCAGCGTTTGCCTGCACGATGGTTTACGAAAAATTGGTAATGGTCCTGCTGGTAATTATCGGTTTCGTTGTCGTAAAATGCTTCGCTTCCATCGGGTTTATAGTAGAGCCCGGCCGGATTATAGGTTGGATTTACTTCCAGCGAATCCTGTGGCACGCCGTACCAGGCCTGATAGGTTTTTTCCTTGCCCGAAAAAACATTTGCTCTAACACTGGTATTTCTACCAAGCCACGCGCCCGAAAGCCAAAACGATTTTAGATCTGATGCTGCCCTGTCGATGAATCCGTCGGAGTTTATTTTGCTCAATCGCATATCGAAGGTAAACCCGTTTATTAGTCCGGTGCCGGCTTCGAATGTATTGCGTAAGGTGTTGAAAGAGCCTGCACTACCTGTGTAGGAAGCATAAGCTTTGCTGCGTACTTCATTGGTTTGTAAATTAAGCGTAGCGCCAAATGCGCCAGCTCCCTGCGTTGATGTTCCAACACCCCGCTGCAGCTGCACGGATGACACCGACGAAGCCAAATCGGGCGTATTCACCCAAAACAGTCCGTGCGATTCGGCATCGTTCATAGGAATACCATTAACAGTAATATTAATACGTGTGGGATCGGAACCGCGCACCCGTAATCCGGTGTACCCAATTCCCGTTCCTGCATCAGAGTTGACCACCACCCCAGGCTCTGTTGAAAGGAGCATGGGCAGATCCTGCCCAAAATTGCGTCGATCAAGGTCTTTCTCAGAAATTTCGGTGTAGGTCATGGCCGAGCGGTTGTCGGCACGGCTTGCTTCAATCATTACTTCTTTAACAGGATAACTCGTGGCTTCCAAAATTAAATTTTCCGGCTTCGATTGCGGAAGCACAATTTCTTTGCGCAAGGCCGAATAGCCCAAGCAATAGACTTCGAGATTAATGGTATTCTCTTTAATGTTCTTAATGTAAAAATCGCCGTTGGCATCGGTCTGGCAGGTATGAAAGCTTCCGATTAGCCGAACTATGGCACCTGGAATTTTTTGGCCGCTTTTATCGGTAACGTTACCCCTAAATTCATTTTGGGCAATTAAAAAACCTGATTGAAAAATCAGAAAACAGAGTACAGCAAATCTACACATCGTTGTAGTTTTTAAGGTTACAACGGACGAGCAGGGGCCGGCCAATCCGAACAAAATGTTTTATACCGTTCCTCCCTACGCCGGCATTACCCGGATCAGGTTCGTCCCGAACAAGCCGGGAAAGGGTATTATCTCAGCCCACTTGGGCACCCCTTGAAGATTAAGTGCAAAGAAATAAAGAAGATCTGATAAATCAAAAAACCCAATGTCTAATAACCACACGAACTATTCCTCTTCAGCCGCAGAGCTAAAGCCCTGATGTGTTTTATTGAGCTTTCGCAACCTTTTTGCAAAACTGCGCTCTTTTTTTCCGAGCAATTCGAAAAAATGACTTTCCGCTTCAGCGAATGCCGCCGTGGCCTCGCGAAGTACGTCCAGTCCTTTTGATGAGAGCAGCAACGAAAATGATCGTGTATCAGAGTGATGATTCTTTCGATACACCAGCTTGCGGTCTTCGAGAGTACGTAGTACTTTGGACGTCATCATTTTGTCGCATCCCGAGTGGTCAGAAAGCATACGTTGCGTTATAGCAAGGCTTTGATTTTTATTGAGCGTAGCAAGGCTATTAAGCAGCAAAAATTGCACATGTGTTACACCAATCGGATCGAGTTTTTCTTTAACGGCTTTCTGCCATAATAATGCGGTTTTCCAGATAGAAAAACCAAGGCTATCGGCAGGATCTTCAAATGCCAGTGTAAATTCGGGAACGAGGCGGGTCTTCATATGGGTGTTACGTGTGTTATTCTTCGTACAACAAATATTTTTTTCGGAGATCAGAAAAACTTTTCAGGCCGGGCTCCCAGCTTTTGCGAATTTCATCCTCTGTTTTTCCTTCCATTATTTGTTTACGAAGTTGTTCGATGCCAACTAGTTTATCAAAAAAAGAAGTAAAAAACGTAGATTTTTCTTTAGCTCCCTTGTATAGGGTAATGAGCCATGAAAGGTCTAGCTTTCCACCATCGCGGATGCTGGTGTTGCCCATGCCGGTGAGGTCAAAACCTTTACATGTTTGATTCTCGTAAGGCGGGTTTTTACTGCCCGGAGTACTTACCGGCGTGAAGGTAAAATCGCCGTCGGGACAATTGGGGTAACCAATCATTTCAAAGGGAGCCGTAGTTCCGCGTCCCACACTTACAATAGTGCCTTCGAACAAGCAAAGTGTAGGATAGAGGTAAATAGAATTCATGGTTTTTAAATTGGGAGACGGGGGCACATCAATTGTGTAAAAATCGCGATGTGTCCAGTTTTTAATCTTAATTACCGTTAACGAACATTTTGCTTTATTTTTAAGCCATCCCTCTCCATTAACCATTTGCGCATATTCGCCCACAGTCATGCCATGAACGATGGGTACACGATGCATTCCAACAAATGAAGAGTATTTAGATTCGAGTATGGGTCCATCTATGTAATGCCCATTAGGATTGGGCCGATCCAGAATAATAAGCGGAATATTATTTTCGGCGCAGGCCTCCATTACATAACTCATAGTGGAGATGTAAGTGTAAAAACGAGCGCCTACATCCTGAATGTCGAAGATTACAAGGTCAATCCCGCTTAAATGTGCAGGAGTAGGCTTTTTGTTTTCGCCGTAAAGCGACACAACGGGCAGTTGCGTTTTGGGGTCTTTGCCCGATGCGATGCTCTCGCCCGCATCGGCCGTACCTCTAAAGCCATGTTCGGGGGCAAATACTTTTTGAATAGAAATACCGCTTTTCAAAAGCGTATCAACCAAGTGTTTCCCTCCCACCAAACTTGTATGATTGGCCACAACGGCAATTTTTTTTCCTTTTAAAAGTGGGAAATATTCAGTGGTTTGCTCGGCCCCGGGCCTAATGGTTTTATCGGAAGTGCTTTTGTTGGGAGTGGGGACTGTTTTTTGAGGGTTTCCGCATGATTGCAATATGCCTGCTGAAAACACCATTATCAGACAGCATAATTTCCTAATTTGGCTTCGCCAAAAATTAGGCGTTAAGGTGCGATTTTCTACTTTCATTGCAACGAGATTGCTTCGTGTTAAAACAGAGGCTTCGGGGTTTTCGGCCCCTGTGGTACGTATTGCTACCGCGGGTATTGCTTTGGGTATTGGGGTCATGATTATTGCGGTGGCCATAGTTAAAGGGTTTCAAAATGAAATTCGCGGAAAAGTTATCGGATTTGGTTCGCATATTCAAATAACGCAGTACGATTCCAATAAATCGCTAGAGGATACCCCGTTTCAGGTAAAGCCTGAATTGGTAAGTCGGCTTAAACAAATACCGGACCTTAAAGAGATGCATCGTGTTGCCCGAAAGCCCGGCATTGTAAAGTCAGGCGACATCATTGAAGGTGTAGTTTTCAAAGGCTTTGGATACGACGATTCGCTTTCATTTTTCAAAAAACATCTGGTATCTGGCCGTTTGCCGCAGATGAACGATAGCAGTGCCTCAAAAGAGGTGCTTATATCGAGTAGCTTAGCCCGAAAGTTAAAACGTTCAACCGACAGCAGCTTAGTCGTTTACTTTATCCAGGATCCTCCGAAAACCCGAAAATTTAAAATTTCAGGCATTTATGAAACGGGGCTCGGCGATCAGGATTTTGATAAAATTTACGTAGTGGGCGACATACGCGTAATTCAGCGCGTGAACAATTGGGGATCAGATACTGCTTCTGCGCTTGAGCTGGACATCAAGGATTATAACAACTTAAAATCGATTACCGATCAGGTATATGATGTCCTTCCACCCGATTTAACTTGCCGTGATATTGAGGAACAGTACCCTCAGATTTTTGGATGGCTAGAGGTAATAGATACCAATGTGGTAGTAGTGATAGGCCTAATGCTCATTGTTTCACTTATCAATATGATTACCTCGCTCTTAATCCTAATCCTTGAAAGGGTGCGTATGATTGGTGTTTTAAAAGCAATGGGAGCAGATAACTTTCAAATTGCCCAAATATTTCTCATTCAATCGGCCTGGATGAATCTAAAAGGACTTCTTGCAGGAAACATTCTAGCGATTACATTTTGCATATTGCAGTATAAATTCAGATTTATTACCCTAGACCAGGATTCATATTACTTGAGTGCGGTTCCAATTGATTTGAGTTGGTCAAATATTGCACTACTTAACATCGGTTTCTTTTGTGTTTGTATAATTACTTTAATTCTTCCGGCAATGATTGTTGCCCGCTTCAAGCCTTCGCAGACTATACGTTTTGCATAAATTAGGGATCCAATAGTGCCTATTTTTTTAGTATTAAGTAAAAATTCTATTAACTTACCTCCCTGTTTAATATCAACTTAAGTCAAATTATTAATTGAGTGTTTTCTGTAAGGCCGCTTAACTTTTTCTTTTCTATTTGCCTTCTATTTAGCACGGCGCTATTTACCAATGCACAAGTGGCTAATGATGAATGTGCAGGTGCAATTGACTTGGGCTCGTTGAATATTCCGGCGGCATGTCCGTCTGGAGTGGGAACACAGAGCGTATTTAATTTGTCAAATACCGGCGCTGTTGAAGAATACATCTGGCAGCCATTTTTAGGATGTCAGCCCAGCGGATCGGACATAATCACACCAACAGCCGATGTTTGGTACAGCTTCGTTAATCAAGGGCTTAATTTAAATCTGACCCTTAACGGAGCCATTCAAAATCCGGGGGTGGTATTGTACGAAGACGGATGCAACACTATTCGATCGTGTGCTGTGGGTAGTAATGGTTCGGTAACACTTACTCAGTCGCAGCTTAATCCGGGGCAGACCTACTATTTACAAATTTTTGGTGCATCGGCTTCCGAACAGGGCGATTTTACACTTACCATGTCCAACTCAAACGGATGCGATGAGTGTCTCATTGCCTCTAATCTTACGGCCAATCCGCCGCCAATTAATGGCCGCTATGCAGGGGGGCAAACGGTTACATTTTGTTACACAATCACCGAATGGAACATGGTAAATACCAACTGGCTGCATGGTGTGGTGCCCGTTTTTGGAAACGGTTGGGATCTAACAACGCTGGTTCCGAATCCTCCACCGGATTGCGATGGTTTGGGCGGTGCATGGAATTGGTATTCCAATATCAACACCACCACGCCGTTTAATGGTGGATATGGGATAATGACGGGCTTCTTTTTTGATGGCAATCCCGGTCCCGACGGCGACCCTATTAACAATTACGGCGATCGCTGCGGCACACCCGAGCCCGGCGATCCTTTAGGTCCGGCAAATAGTCCCAATTGGGAGTTTTGTTGGACCATAACCACCCGCGATTGCAATTCGGCACAAACAAACGATAATTTGGGCATAACGATTAATACCTTTGGAGACGGTCAAACCGGCGATTGGGACGATTTAGGCTGCAACAACGACCCGCTTTATTCTTTTGCTGCCGTATTAAACTGCTGTACCCCACCTTTGTTGCAGCTAACCGACAACCTTTGTTTTGG
>JBKCHQ010000185.1:0-3551 GCA_046302715.1 Bacteroidia bacterium
GACCAAATTTAGAGAGTAGGCACGAGTTTTAAATCGCATGAAAGTAGGTTTATTCCTTCCAGGGGAATTCGAGCTTGATAACCGTTCCTGAATCGAAAGAAACATCGAACGTTCCATGCAGATCGCTGGCTCTTTTCTGCATGTTTTTCATGCCGTTGCCGTGGTTAAACCGAGGCGCTTCGGTAAAGCCCTTGCCATTATCGCGAATAAGCATATTTACGTTCGATTGACCGAAGTTACAGCGAACATGAACCTCAGAGGCCTGAGCATGTTTTTGAATGTTGTTAAGTGCTTCCTTTACAATAAGCAACAGGTTTCGTTTCAATTCGGGGCGCAACTGGCGTTCAAGGTCTTCGGAGTTTTCACAGTGCATATCAATTTGAACCGCTATCTGCGTTTCTTCGGCGAATTGATTGAGGTAGTTGCGCATATAGGCAAATAGCGACGACACCGAATCGTTGCCCGGATTTACGGCCCAGATAATTTCGCCCATGCTGCGAATGACCTCGCTACTCAATTGTTTGATGCGCCGATTGGTTTTTCCGAGTTCATCGTTTCCAGCTAATTTGCGTTCCATGCCGCTGCTCAACAGGGCAATTTTCGAAAGTCCCGATCCAATCTCGTCGTGAATGTCGCGGGCAATTCGGTTGCGAATACCCTCTATTTCCTGAATTTGTTCAAGTTTTAGTAAACGGTTACGCAGTTTGCGGGTGGCGTAATATTTAACCAAAAGGGTCATCAACACGCCCGAAACAAATATTAAAACGAGCCTAAAACCAAGCGTTTGCCACCAGGCCGGCACAATTTCGACTGGGAATGCCAGTTCGGTGCTGCTCCAGTTCCCGCTGCGGTCCGAAACCTTTACGCGAAACACGTAATTCCCGGGAGGTATTGCTTGATATTGTGCAAAATGCCGATTGCCCGAAAAGGTCCAGTCGGGATCCAAGCCTTCGAGCATGTAGGCATACTGAAGTTCGTCTTGATGCAAATATTCAACAGCCTGGAAATCGAAACCAAGGTAATTCTGTTGGTGGTTCAATTTCAAGCTTTTAGGAAGGCTCCCCCAAGCCGGTAGCAACTCGGTTTCGTTAAACCTGACGCTGTTGAGCAGGATGCGGTAGGATGGCTTAGCCTTGTTTTGTTCGGCCGTATTAAGCAATACAAGCTTATTTCCTTCTCTGAAAAACAGATTCTCGCTGCCAAATTCCAACAAATCGCTTTGGCTCAAATTACCTTCAATGCCCGATTGTTTTGAAAAGGTATGAAGCAGGCGCTTCGCCACATCAAAACGCATCAGCTGGGTCGTATTCAACATCCAGATATTGCCCTGCGCATCGCAAGCCAAAGAGTGCACGTTTTTCAGCGTTTCCAATCCTTTTACAGGCTGAAGCTCTCCCTTGATCAACTCAAATATTCCCTGATTGCGCGTAGCTACAATTAGTATCCCATTTCGGTTTTCGGCCACATCCAAAATACTTGTTATGCGACCGCTACTTTTAGTATTTAAGCGTAATGGCGGGAGTAATTTCCCATCGCTTGGTCTGAATTGTTGCAATTGGTTGTCGCTCGAAAGCAGCCAAAGTGTTCCGTCGGAAGCAGCATGAATGCCGCTCACATGCATCGTAACGCCGGGCACAGCATTGATTTTCGGATTGGTTGTATTGCACGACAATAAACCCTGTTTCATGGTTCCAATCCAGAGGCTATCGTTTTTGTCGCAAACCATTGAGGTGGCAAGCAAATCGAGGACATTGAACCTTCCACCCGAACGGGTTACGGGGCTCAGCTTTTTATCTTCTGGATTGAAACACCACAAACCGGTGTGGGTTGTGGCAATCCAAATACGGCCTTTACTGTCGGCACACAGCCCGAATGGTTCAGAGTACCTTGCATCGGCTTCGGGAAGTGTATGCACAGAAAGGAGTTCAAGCTTTCGGTTAAAAACGTGCAAGGCACGATTCGCATAATAAGTCGCCAGGTAGAAACAATCCGATTTCGCATCATACAAAAGCGAACCTTGCGCCAGACCTTGCGGCAAATGGTATTGCAGAACCTGCGTTTGTATGGGATCGAATACCGAAAATCCATCGGCAGTACCAATCCAGCATTTCCCTTGTCTGTCGTTATGAATGCTGCGCACCTCGTCGTTAACCAGGCTGGTCTTTTGTTGTGAATTGTTTCTGTAAGCAGTGAAGGTGTGCCTTTGTGTATGAAACTGAAACAGCCCGCGACCGCCCAACCAGAGCGTAGAATCTGATTTGGGTGCGATATCGAAAATGATGTTCGAAATGTTATCGGCTATTCCGCTCTCGTATTCAAAGCTTCGTTTTTCGAGCGTTTGTGTGTCGAAAGAAATCAATCCTTTGCCCCAAGTACCAATCCAAATTCGACGTTTATTAATCGGATCTGCGCACAGGCGTGTAATCAAATGAGGGCTGCGGGTGGAGCGGTCTTCAATAATGGGAAACAATTTCAGCTTGCCTGTTTTGGGGTTGAAGCGCAGCAGGTCGTAGCGTGAGCTTAGCCAGATGAGGGTATCGCTCACCCAATGAAAATCGACAATATCAATCGATTTGGGTAGTGTTTCGGCGGTGCTCTTTACCGTGTAATGCTTAAATTTCCCCGAAGTGGGTGCAAGGCTAGTAATTATATTGGTATAGTTGCAGGACCAGATGATTCCGGATGGATCTTCGAACAAGCGAAATGCATAACCGGGAGGTGCGCCTGTGGGAATGGATGTGTTGTGAACGTAATTCCGCAATGCCTTGCCGGAGGGAGCAAGTTGCGATAAACCATTTTCGTAGGCCACCCAAACACTGCCATCGCGTGCATTGAGCATCGACGAAATGCGGTTAGACTCGGCAAACCGCTGGTTGGGCAATACATCGTTCCAATTCTTGAAATGCAGCCCATCGTAGCGGTAAAGCCCTAAATTGCTGCCAATCCACATGATGCCATCCGCATCGGAGGCAATGGCATAAACGGCCTGCGCCGGAAAGCCGTTTTGGCTGTTGTGATTCGAAAAAACAGGCGCGTTGTTTCCCGGAAGTTGTGCCATCAACAATCGTGGTGCAACGATAATGAGCAACAGCATGCCGCAAACGATTGGAAAACATATTCTGACCGGTTTAAACATGGGTCGAAATTAACAAGAACTCGAAATCAAAATTTACGGCGGTTGGAGAAACCTACTTTTATGCGATTGATTGCATCTGCATTCCGAAACACTTTTGCAGCATCAAATTTCTACTCCGTGAAAAGTCTCATCAACACCCGCACATTTGCGCTACTCTTTTTAATTGCTTTTTCCTTTTCGTGCAGAAAAGACGAACTGCCCGACCCCGAACCACCGGATACCATTGTGCCGCCTCCTAGCGAGCCCACCTTGTATGTATCGCAGCCGGGCACGCCAACCGGAAGCCCCACCTCGGCCAGCATCGGCACTGCCGGAGGAAGCCTTAGCACACCCGATGGAGCCATAACCTTAACGTTTCCTGCGGGTGCATTAAACTCCGATACCGAAATCAGCATCACACCCATTACGAACAATG
>JBKCHQ010000186.1:0-6119 GCA_046302715.1 Bacteroidia bacterium
ACTTGCAACAAAAGCGGATGCTTACAAAGACATTGTAAAAACAGGACGCACCCATTTTATGGACGCCACTCCATTAACCTTAGGTCAGGAATTTGGCGGTTATGTGCAGCAGCTCGACAATTCAATGCGAGCCGTCAATAATGCCCTCGAAATGATTAAGGAACTCGCACTTGGCGGAACAGCTGTTGGTACAGGGTTGAATACCCCCAAAGGCTACGATGTGCTTGTAGCTAAAAAAATTGCGGAATCAACAGGCTATCCTTTCGTAACTGCACCTAATAAATTTGAGGCCTTAGCAGCCCACGATGCGATGGTAGAGTTATCGGGAGCGTTGAAGCGTGCTGCTGTTTCGCTCATGAAAATTGCGAACGATATTCGCATGCTGAGCTCGGGACCGCGCTCGGGAATAGGGGAAATCATTATTCCCGACAATGAGCCTGGTTCGTCCATTATGCCGGGTAAGGTAAATCCTACTCAGCCCGAAGCCATGACCATGGTGGCAGCACAGGTAATGGGCAACGATGTGGCAGTTTCTGTGGGCGGAGCTAACGGACATTTCGAATTGAATGTATTTAAGCCACTTATTGCGGCTAATGTACTGCAAAGTGCACGTTTAATAGGCGATGCTTGCGTATCGTTCACCGATAGATGTGCTGCCGGCATTGAACCCAATTTGCCTGTTATTAAGCAACATCTTGAGAATTCGCTTATGTTGGTTACGGCGCTGAATACGCATATTGGCTATGAAAATGCAGCAAAAATTGCCAAAACAGCGCACAAGGAGGGGAAAACCCTCCGTCAGGTTTCGATTGAACTAGGCCTGCTCACCGATGAGCAGTTTACGGCCTGGGTAGATCCGGCTAAAATGGTGTAATTAAATTGCGCTTAACGGATGGCAGCTACCCGAATTGGCGGGACTTTTACAACAAAACTTAATTTGAAAAACCGACGTTAGATAGACCACTAAACCCCGCCTTTTGAACAGGCGCTGTTATCGGTCCGTGCTTCTCGTTTTTTCCTAGTCACTGTTTTATTGTTTGATGATTTTGTAGGAATAGAATCCCTTTTCCGTTTTTGCTCTTATAAAGTAAGTTCCATTCGAGTAATTTGAAAGATTAACCTGACTTTGAGTCGTTTGTTCAATTAACGTTCCTTGTAAGTCGTAAACTATTATATGCTCAATGGTTTGATTTGGTATTTCAATCTGAGCAAGCCCATTTGTTGGATTAGGATAAAGTGTAACAACATTATCAGGAATTGAATTTTCATTAAGTCCAACAGGGTAATTAATCAGGGTAGAAAGGAGCTGAATAGAAACTTGATAAGCCTGGGCAGGTAATTGATTAATAAGTACACAAATGATTATTCCTGTTGCTGGGTCATACATCATGGAAGAGCTATAACCACCCCAGATAACCCCACCGTGTGTCCAAACAGTTCTGCCTAAAGCAGTATTCTGGCTAATACCCATACCGTAATTTCCTGACCCCACGAAGGTGGTCAGTTCATTAAATGAGTTTGGATTTAGAACCTGACCATTCATAAGTGCGTCGTACCATTGAGCCATTTCTCCAGATGTAGAGTACATTGCTCCTGCTGCCCATGCCGCACTGTTTGTTGAAGTCCTTGGTATGGAGTTATTATCTACACCATTCTGCCATGGGTGTGCAACAGGATTTATATTTGATTCATAAACGTCAAGGTAGGTGCTGTCAAGCTGAAGGGGTGTCAAAATACTATCTCGTAAAAGTTGGCTGTAACTCTGCCCTGTCGCACTCTCTGCAATCATGGCCGCAAGAAGATAATTCGTATTACAATAATGCCAACTTGTGCCTGCCGGAAATATTGGTGGTCCAGCCCATGTCATTAGTTCGCTGGCCGTAAATACCCTATTGGGATTTGTCAACATAGAATCAGCATACCCTGTAATGCTTGTAACATCATCTAGCCCAGTTGTGTGATTAAGGAGTTGTCTTATGGTGATGTTTGAATCAATGTTATTAAATGTCGGGAGATATGGATGCAAAGAGTCATCAAGTTGGATGATATTATTTTCTGCCAATTTCAACAAAAGCACACCGGTAAACAATTTTGTATTACTTGCTATTCCAAATAACATATCAGATGTGATGGGTGTGCCGGTGTGTGAAATTCCAGTCACACCTTTCCATGTTCCCATTCCAGGATAAATGACACTTGCAGAAATACCTTTGAGATTGCTTGCGATTCTAATGCTGTCAATTTTGTTTTGTAAGTCACTGACTAAAACAGGGTCAAAGGTCTGTGCTTTGCCAGATAAGCCAAAGGTTACAAGAGTTATGAGTATGATGAATGTTTTTTTCATATGTTTTTGTTGTGGTTATTAGATATTGAATACACATTATGGTTTAATATCGTTAGGTTTTTAGCATGACCGATAACGGACTTATTACCACCTCAAAATGAATATTCCCGCACAAGCGGGATTATTAAAATGATCCCTTAATGGAGAGGCCTCTCAACGAGTTTTATTTCCGTGAGAAATACGGCGATTTTTCATTTTTTCAATGAATTCTCATCAGGCAAAGCCTGTAAGCATTTCTGATAAAATGAAAAACCGGGCCTGAGCCCGGTTAAATTCCGTTGGCGGAGAGTGAGGGATTCGAACCCTCGATACCCTTTTGAGGTATACACACTTTCCAGGCGTGCTCCTTCAACCACTCGGACAACTCTCCCAAAGGACGGCAAAAATAGTATTTTTTTATTCGCCTTCGCAGTTTATTGGAGTTGTTCCGTTAGAGTTGATTAGTGTATAAGCTGCACAAGTCGAGTAGTTATACCCAAGGTATTTGAAATACGAAGCGTGTACATTCCGTTTTCAAATGTCGATAAATCCAAATTAATGGGGCCTTGGGAAGCACCGACACGCAACAATACACGGCCTGTAAGATCGATCACCTCAATTACATTAGCTTGATGTAAATCCTTATAGGAAAGTGAAATCCATCCTGAGGTAGGATTAGGGTAAACTATCAGGCTTTGTTCCGTGCGGTTTTCAAAACCTAATAAACCAGCACAAAAACACTCTTCGCTATACAAGTCATTATCGGTTAAAGGATTTCCGTCATCGCATGGACCACCGGGATAAACACATGAGTTATCGTTAACATTTGCCTCTGGATTATAGGTACACGATGTTGGGTCGGTACAGCCAAAAATTTCAATCGCCGAAACATCTCGGTTTTTACTCCAGCTTACCAGCACGGTATCGCCGCTAGGGCCAGACAATACCGTTAAATCAGTGTAAACGTTAATTACTTGGTTGTAATTTGACCCTAAGCTCACCTTGTAATTTGGGCTCCAAGTGCTGCCGTTATCATCAGACCATGATAGATAGGTGTTATAGTGACATTGCTGATAATCAGAAGTGTTGAATTCTCTAGAATCGGCCCAAGCGGCATAAAGTCGACCCGAAAGAGATTTGGCCAGTGCTGTATGGCAGTACAATAATGTACCGCCACCTAAACCAGAAACGTGCAAATCCGTGGTGTCTGATATAACGTTTGTTGTCCAAGTGCTGCCAAAATCATTGCTGTAGGCATAATTCACCTGATCGAGCGTGCTTGCGGAATGCGTAAAACTCACCATAAGTTGTGTTCCGTCGATTTGCAACTGGGCATTCGTATTGGTATTGCCAGAACCTTGATTCGTAACCTGGGAGGGCGTCAAACTCCATGTTTCCCCTAAATCAGAGGAGCGGGCGACAACAAGATTAACTTTAAAAAATTGATCATCGGCAACAAGAACATAAAAGTTACCTTGTTCATCAATGGCACAATCGCCCACAAAGCTGTAATGATTTCCACTGTATGCGACGGCCATCGGGCTCCAGGTTTGTCCGCCATCGAGCGAACGACTAAACCAGCTTTGATCCCAGCGGTCGCCGGCGTACTGTCGTGCCCATGCAGCGAGCAGCGTATCGCCCTTTGTTGCTAAACCCCACAAGTGGATGTTGTTATTGTCGTTATGGGTACTTAGAAAAACTGGATTTTCAAACGTATTGCCTCCGTCATTACTCACAACAAACTTGGTTTGTGGATTGGGAATATTAAAATACGAATAGGCGATTCCCACTTTAATCTGGCTGCCCGAACGCCACACAGAAATAGTTGCATGTTGTGGTTGGCCCCCAGATATTGAAGTGTCATCGATGAGCACAGGTACTGACCAGTTGATGCCGTCATTGCTTTTTCGAAAACGAATTTTGTTCCCCCCATAATAAGCCTGATAAAAAGCTCCTTCGAATGAAGTAGTGTGGTCCATGCCCGCCGCATAAACCCCTACACTTCCTTCAGATAGCGGAGTGTATTTTTCGTCGGAAGTATCCGTTATTCCCGTTGAATTAAGGTATAAAACACGAGATGCAACGGTTGATTCTATCGTTTGCCCGATGAGTAGTTTAGCAAAAAGGAATAGTAAGGTAACAGGGAAAGATTTTTTCATAGGATGTTCATTTAGTCCTGCAAAAATAATGGCGACTTGTACTATGAAAAATCACTAATATTAGTGACTAGGCATAAAAAATATACGCAAGTATTATAGATGCTACAAAGCCAAACAGGTCGGCAATTAAACCGGCTGAAACGGAGTAGCGCGTGTTTTTAATGCCCACAGAACCAAAGTATACCGCTAAAATATAAAAAGTGGTATCAGCACATCCTTGAAGCGTACTTGCCAATTTGCCTAAAAATGAATCCACCCCGTGGGTATTAAAAATTTCAAGCATCATCGCTCGTGCGCCCGGGCCGCTGAAAGGTTTCATGAATGCCACAGGTAATGCCTCCACAAATGAAAGTGTGGTAACGCCCATAGCGGCCAGCGAAAAGCGCAATCCGTCAAAGAAGGCCTGCATAGCGCCGGATGACCGAAAGACAGAAACAGCGGCAAGAATAGCAATCACATAAGGCAAAATGCTGATGGCAACGTTAAATCCTCCTTTTGCGCCTTCGATAAAGGCTTCGTAAACATTCACCTTTTTTAGCGATGCCAAAGCAATAAACCAGACAATAAAAGCCAGCAGAATAAAGTTTCCTCCGAAATCCGAAATGAGTTGAATGTGTTGCGGGTGAGTGATACAATAGGCCAGTAATCCGCCAATAAGCAAAATTAACGTTCCCAGATAAGCCACAATGGCTCGTTGAAAGAGATTAATGCGTTGCCGAATAGCTACATAAATAAGGGCGCCCATAGTGGAGCAAAACGTTGCAATGAGCATGGGAAGAAACACCGCCGTAGGATCTTTACTCATGGCTCCGCTTCGATAGGCCAGAATGCTAACCGGAATAATGGTTAAGCCAGAGGCGTTTAGTACCAGAAACATAATTTGAGCATTGCTGGCGGTATCTTTTTGGTGATTCAATTCCTGCAAATGCTGCATGGCTTTTAGTCCAAGGGGTGTTGCCGCATTGTCGAGCCCCAGCATGTTGGCGCTGTAATTCATCATAATGGCTCCCGTTGCGGGATGTCCTTTAGGAATTTCGGGAAAAATCTTTGAAAAAAGCGGGCTCACCCAACGCGATAGAATCTCAACTACGCCCCCTTTTTCGCCAATATTCATAATGCCCATCCAAAAAACCAAGGCCCCTACCAGTCCTAAAATCAATTCGAATGCATTTTTTAACGAATCGAAAAGCTCCTTTACAACGGTTTTAAAGATGAGATAGTCGCCTAAAAACGCAAACTTTCCCAGAGCCGTTAAAAAACCAATAAAAATTAGAGCAATCCAGATTCGATTAAGCAGCATTGCTAGTATGTAAGTCGATTAAATCTATTCTGACTGAGTTCATTTAATGCAAATCGAATCAATTCCATTCACAAAATGCTCAATGGCTTTTACTTTTGTCGCTAGATGGGAGCCTTTAAAGCCTTTAACATCAGCATAGGTTATCATTTTATTGTATGCTTCCAAATTTTTTGTAGCAACAGGCAGGTACGACCAATGCCATTTTTCCATTTCATAACCGGTACGTTTATTCTCCTTTTTGGATGTATATACCTGGCAAAAACCATACTTAGAGGCATTTTCACACAACCACTTATATTCCTTCAATCCTTTTCCGCTTTCGAAATAGCTATTCTCA
>JBKCHQ010000187.1:0-15869 GCA_046302715.1 Bacteroidia bacterium
CAAGGGCTGGAATTGGTAAAATATTCATAAATGCTAGAACTATAGATAAAAATGCGGTAAAACCCCAAAATTGCCGCCAGTCCCAATCTTTATCAAACTGTTGAGCGATACGGGCGAAGCCTCCAACCTGCTTTGCTCCCTCTTTTGTGAAAACAAGTTTAAATTGACGTACATAATTCTTTAACGTTTCTACGCCCTCGCTAACACCTGCAGGAAATGCAGCAAAAAAACCATATTTCATGGTCTCCATTGAAAGGTATTTATCCGGTCCGTAAGGTTCAAAGCCAATTTTACCATCGCCAGAAATTTGAAGCGCCAAATCCAGCGTATCCTTATTATTTCTGACCGCACCAACTTTAATTTCTTTGCCTTTATTTTTTACCAATTCCGCTTGTAAATCCGAAAACCAAGGCGTGAGCACCCCATTCACTGAAATTATTTTATCCTCGTTTCGTAGCCCTCTCTTGTAATTTATAGAACTATCAGGAATAATCTTAACAACAGTAGGAAAAGCGGGCACGAAAAGCTTTGGTTCTCTTTGAGCAATTACTTTTTCGGGAAAATCTTTGGCAATTGGAATATGTACTTCCGCTCCTCCCCTTTCCACAATAACCTCGGTAGGATTGCCAAGAAGCAAATTTAAATTTGCCTCCTGAAAGTGGGTCGGACGAACCCCGTTTACCGAAATAATTTTATCGCCGGTTCTAAATCCTGCTGAATATGCTAAACTATCCGATACCATGATGCCGTTTGTGGCATTCTTCATTGGAAGGACTTCCTTCCCCCACACAAATAATACCATGGCATATAAAAACATTCCCAGCAATAAGTTAACGGTTACTCCGCCAATCATAATAATTAATCGCTGCCATGCAGGTTTTGATCGAAATTCCCAAGGTTCGGCAGGTTTTTCAAGCTGCTCTTTATCCATGGATTCGTCAACCATACCCGAAATTTTAACATAACCACCCAAAGGCAGCCAACCGATTCCGTATTCGGTTTCTCCTTTCTTTACCTTGAATAATGAAAACCAGGGATCAAAAAACAAATAAAATTTTTCAACCCGAGTTCCAAATAGACGTGCCGGAATAAAGTGACCCAGCTCATGCAAAATCACTAAAATCGAAAGACTCAGAATGAGTTGGGCTGTAATAATGAGGATATCCATAAAATCAAATGCGTTGTAAAGGTATTACTTATTCGATGTTAAACTATGAAGTATGCTTTGAACAATATTCAGATGCGATGACACGTGCTTCATGGTCGGTTTGAACGTAGTCGTTGTATGACGGACTTTTTTGAACGGAAATGGTATTCAAACAATACTCAACGGCTTCGCTCATTTTCAGAAAGCCTATTTGACCTTTCAAAAATGCCGAAACGGCAACTTCATTTGCAGCATTAAGAATGCAAGGAGCCGTGCCTCCCATTCGCAAGGCCTCAAAAGCAAGATCCAAATTCCGAAATGTTTCGCGGTCCGGCGCTTCAAAGGTTAGGGAGGGATACCTAAAAAATTCGAAACGTGGAAAATCGGTTTGTAAGCGCTGCGGATAGGTAAGTGCATATTGAATTGGCAGCTTCATATCGGGCAATCCCATTTGAGCTTTCATCGATCCATCGGTCATTTGAACGATGCTATGAACAATGCTCTGAGGATGCACAATCACATCAATTTGATCGATGTTAAGATTAAATAGCCAACGCGCTTCAATTACTTCAAGACCTTTGTTCATCAAGGACGCCGAGTCAATGGTTATTTTGGCCCCCATGGCCCAATTGGGATGCTTCAAGGCCTCGGAAGCACTCACATGAAGTAATTCATTTCGGTTTTTACCTCTAAATGGTCCACCGGAAGCCGTAAGGTAAATTTTTTCTATTTTATTATCCCACTCTCCCGCAAGACATTGAAATATAGCCGAATGCTCTGAGTCAACCGGGTAAATATTTACCCCCTTTTCGCGGGCTAATGCAGTAACCAATTCGCCGGCAACCACCAAGGTTTCCTTATTGGCCAAGGCGATGTGTTTTCCCGCATTGATAGCAGCAAGCGTTGGCCGCAGACCAGCATAACCCACGCAAGCAGTAAGTACAATTTCGGTTGATTCCTGCGTCATCATCTGCGTTATAGCATCATCTCCCGCATACACCTTAATCGGTAAATCATCAAGGTGACGCTTTACCTCAGCATATTTATCGGTGTTACCAATTACCACAGTGCCGGGCACAAACTCACGGGCTTGTTTTACAAGTAACTCAGCATTATTTTGAGCGGTTAGGCAATCAATTTCAAAGGTACCAGGGTTGCTTCGAACCACCTCTAAGGCCTGCGTTCCGATAGAACCTGTCGAACCCAATATGGTAATGTGCTTTTTCACTAGATTTTGCAAACGGACAAAGGTAACAGAATTCAAACTTAAGGTTCAATTATTATTTTTGCCTCATGCGTGCCATTGTTCAAAGAGTGCTCGAAGCCTCTGTAGAAATTGAAGGGAAAATATTCAGTAAAATTAAGGAGGGTTTGCTGGTGCTCGTAGGCGTTGAGGAAAACGACTCGGTCGACGATGTTTCGTGGCTTGCGGCAAAAATTGCCAACACGCGTATCTTCTCCGATAGTAATGGCTTGATGAATCGTTCGGTGAACGATATTTCGGGCGAAGTATTGGTGGTAAGCCAATTTACATTGTTTGCATCTACCCGAAAAGGAAACCGGCCCTCATTTATTCGCGCAGCAAAGCCCGAGTTGGCCCGCTTGCATTACGAAATGTTTTGTAAACAGTTAAGTCAAGAACTATCGCGGCAGGTTAAAACGGGTGTTTTCGCCGCCGACATGAAGGTTGCATTAGTGAATAACGGACCCGTTACCTTGATCATTGATACAAAAGTCAAAGAATAGTAACATGGCTCTGCTGCTCACCCCGAAAATTATGCCTACTTTTGCACCTCGAAAAAATAAGGGGCATGCAAAACATTCGGAATATCGCCATCATTGCACACGTTGACCACGGCAAAACTACCTTGGTGGACAAAATTCTTCACCAGACCAAACTTTTCCGCGAAAATCAAAGCACGGGCGAACTCATTCTGGATAATAACGAGTTGGAGCGAGAGCGAGGTATTACCATTCTCTCAAAAAACGTTTCTGTTCGGTATAAAGACGTTAAAATAAACATCATCGATACCCCAGGCCACGCCGATTTTGGAGGCGAGGTGGAGCGCGTATTAAATATGGCCGATGGCGTAATTTTACTAGTGGATGCGTTTGAAGGTCCCATGCCCCAAACACGATTTGTTCTTCAAAAGGCATTACAATTAGGATTAAAGCCCGTTGTTGTAATTAATAAAGTGGATAAGCCCAATTGTAGGCCCGATGAAGTGCATGACGCCGTATTTGAACTCTTCTTTAATTTGGATGCCAGCGAAGAGCAACTGGAATTTAAAACCGTTTACGGCTCTTCTAAACAAGGTTGGATGGGTGCAGATTACAAAACACCTACCGAAGATTTCGAATTCCTGCTAGATACTATATTATCTGAAATTCCTCCACCGGCCCAGCCACAAGGTACTCCGCAGCTAATGATTACCTCGCTCGACTTTTCAACCTACATTGGACGAATATCTATTGGACGGCTCACGCGAGGCGAATTGCGCGAAAATATGCCAGTTACATTGGTTAAGCGCGACGGAAAATTAATAAAGTCACGTATTCGTGAACTTTACACGTTTGAAGGCCTTGGCAAAGCTAAAGTGGCTCAGGCTGTGGCCGGCGATATTATTGCCGTTACCGGAATTGAAGGCTTCGAAATTGGCGATACCATTGCCGACTTCGAAAATCCCGAAGGCCTCACCCCTATTGCTGTTGATGAACCTACCATGAGCATGTTGTTTACCATTAACAACTCTCCTTTCTATGGTAAAGACGGAAAATTTGTTACCTCAAGGCACTTGAAAGAGCGATTAGAAAAAGAGCTCGAAAAAAACCTGGCACTTCGCGTTGAACCCACCAATTCGGCCGACTCATTTCTCGTTTACGGACGTGGTATTCTGCATCTTTCTATTTTAATTGAAACTATGCGCCGAGAGGGGTACGAATTGCAGGTGGGCCAGCCTCAAGTTATTATTAAGGAAATTGAGGGCATGAAACACGAGCCCATTGAGTCGCTCACGATTGACGTACCCGAAGAATTTTCAGGTAAGGTCATTGAGCTTGTAAGCCAGCGTAAAGGTGAACTTATGGTAATGGAACCCAAGGGCGACATGCAACATTTGGAGTTCAATATCCCTGCACGTGGCATCATCGGGCTAAGAAACCACTTGCTTACTGCATCGGCCGGAGAAGCTATCATTGCACATCGTTTTAAAGCCTATGAGCCTTGGAAGGGAGAAATTCCGGCACGCATTAATGGAGTGATGATCTCCAAAGATAACGGAAAAGCCATTGCCTATTCTATTGATAAATTGCAGGATCGCGGGTATTTCTTTGTAGATCCAGGCGAAGATGTTTATACCGGCATGGTGATTGGCGAGCAGAATAAAGCAGGCGATTTGGTAGTGAATGTTTCTGTAGAGAAAAAGCTCACCAACATGCGCGCATCAGGTTCTGATGATAAAATGCGCATTGCTCCGGCCATTAAATTTTCGCTGGAAGAAGCGATGGAGTACATCCAGAAAGATGAATATGTAGAAATTACACCGAATGCCTTGCGTTTGCGTAAAATTCACCTCGACGAAAACGAACGCAAAAAAGCGGCTGCATCAATGGGCTTGGCTTAATTTCAAGTGTTGCTTAAAGCGATTTTTCTATTTTCGTACCCTACAAAATCAGGAAATGAAAAATAGTTTAGCCGCCATCCTTATCATCTATTCATCGATTGTATTTGGCCAATCATATCAACTTACGGTATCGAATACAACATTTACCCCTTTAAGCGGTGCTACGCCATTTGAATGGCCATTCGCATGGGACGATGAATACAGCAGCATTCCCTTTGGATTTAACTTTCCGGCTGGTGAAACAGTTTACGACAGTTTGGTTATGTCATCGAATGGTTGGGGCATTACTCCCGATGATGTGCATGAGTACAATGCCTATTATGTTGATCTTATAGCCGCAGGCGATGAAACATCTGCCAGTTATAAAACAGATGTTGTTGATGGACAAAACATATTAAAAATTGAAATGCTGAATGCCGGATTTTATGAAGATGTAACCGGCACGGCACGTACAAGCTTTCAATTATGGTTTTATGAAAACGGATGTTGGGAGAGCCATATAGGCCCCTCTACTATAATTGACACTACCATAATATTCGAAACCTATCTTGGGCCATTTATTGGCTATGCTAACTACAATACCGAACAGGTTCTTGCCCTGGTGGGCCCGCATCAAAATCCTCAAATACTAGCGCTCGACTCTATTGATTTTCCAAGTTTGGCAGATGTGCCCGCTGATGGTATGGTGTATCGTTTTTGCCCCGACGCTTTATCTGCAAAAGATAATTTTGAACAACAGGAAATTCTGGTATACCCCAATCCTGCCGATAATTTCATAAGAATTTCGCATCAGCCTCTTCATCCCACTGTGCCAGAGGCTTGGAAAATTCTCGATTTAAGTGGGAAAATGGTTTTAGAAGGCTTTGCGGATAAGTGTACATTTGATATTGACATTCATACGCTTCAATCGGGAGTTTATTTCTTTCAATTAAGCACCGGAAAATATCACCGTCTTGTTAAGCAATAACTTAACGCATAAGCAGAACGGTTCCTTTTATTTCACCCTTGTTATTGTCTGATGAGCCTTCGGGCTTGTAAACATAGAGATAGCGATAATATCCTTCGGGGGCTTTGGAACCATTGTAGGTGCCGTCCCAACGTTCCTCGGAATCGCCAGAAACAAAAACAGGCAAACCGTTACGATTGTAAATCACAAAATACGAATCCACCTTATCGAGCTCGTCAGAAAATGGGCCAAATGTTTCATTGATACCGTCGCCGTCAGGTGAAAATGCATCCGGGAAAAATACGGTCAGCTGCGGAATAACATCCACAGAAAGCACCTGTCTGATTTTGCATTCCAAAGCATTTACATAAGACAATTCGATATCGAATACGCCATATTCTTCATAATAATGGCGTGCATCCGGAAGCTCACAAACATTAAACGTAGTATCACCATCATCCCAATGTATCATGCACGAGTCAGAAATATCAGGAAACAAAATTGAAATTTCAGTAAATCGATCGTCCTGGAAAATTACATCGGCAGTTATGGGATCGAAAGGTAAAATAACCACTTCTTTAGAAATTGAATCGGTACAAAATTGATCCCGTATGATGAGCTTTATTTCAGTGGTGCCGAAATTATCGGCACTAAATTGAGGAATTACATAATTGCTTTTTTCGTAACCATTTAAATACCATTCATATCCAATAAAACCTTCTGCGTCTGTTGTGTCGCTTTGATTGACTATGTGCAACTCGGCACCGGGACAAACAGTATCTTGTACGGAAAAATTGGCTTCAGGTGCTCCAATAGACCAAATATTTTGTACCAGCGTTGTATCGCAACCCGTCACGTTATCGTGTATATCTACAGTAACAAACTCAGGGAATGGAGGCTGCAAAATAACAGGATTTGTAGTATCGTTGGTATTCCAGAAGAAGGTAAGATCGTTACTCCCTCCGTTAACCAATGCCTCAATAGTTCTGTCGCGATTGGCGCAATCGAGCGTATCTCCAATAATAATAACCTTACCGCCAATATCGGAAGGAACTACGATATCCATTACCAGGAGGTCGGTGCAATTTTCATCAACATCATATACCAGGCAAGAAACCACTCCGCTCTGCGGATTGGGGATATTAAGTGTTGGCAAATTTGTGTTATTGCTCCAGAGATACTGAAAATTACCTGAACCGCCCGTAACAATGACCTCCGTATTAAGCTCAGCCAAACAATTGATATATGAAACCTCGCCGGCTTCGAGCGTGAAACTGCAAGGTGATTGAGCTAAAGTGATGCTGTTAAAAGAAAAAAAACTGGCTATTGCCAACATCATTTGGAGTGGGCGAAATATTTTAACCAATGCGCTTTTTTTCTGCAAAAACATGGGCAGTTATTAACAAATCAGAAACAAAGCTAACAAAATAATTTTATTTTGCCTTTGTTAAGGTAAAACCAAACGTGGTACCAATACCCAGCGTACTTCTAACGTTAATGGTTTGGTTGTGGGCTTCAATAATATGTTTCACAATAGAGAGGCCCAAACCGGTACCGCCAATTTCGCGTGAGCGGCTTCGGTCAACCCTATAAAAGCGCTCAAAAAGACGGGGTATATGCTCCTCTGCCACACCTATACCATTGTCTGAAATCTCAATCAAAATATTTTCATCCATATCGTAAAACGATACTTTGGTTTCGCCGTGCGGCTTGCTATACTTTATGGAGTTTATGATAAGATTTGATAGCACCTTTTGAATGGCCTCTCTGTCAGCTTTAACGTAAATGGGCTTGTCGTTACTGTCTTTAAATACAAGACGCACATCGTTTTTTTCGGCCGAATATTGCATGCCGGTCATGATATCACGCACCAATTCTACAATATCGAATTTTTCTTTGTGGAGGATAAGCTGTCCACTCTCAAACTGAGTAATAATCTCAAGGTCTTCGACGATGTGAACCATACGTTCTACACTTTTTTCGGCGCGCTCCAGGTATATGCGGTTTATTTTATCGTCTTCAAGGCCCCCTTCGAGCAGGGTCATGATATATCCCTGAATATTGAAAATGGGTGTTTTTAGCTCATGACTCACGTTACCTAAAAATTCGCGCCTGTAATTTTCAAGGTTCTTGAGATATTCTATTTCTTCTTTCTGGTCTTTTGCCCAAGCCTCAACATCTTTATTCACCTCCGAAATAATATCGGTGGTAATATCAACGGTTGTTGGCTTCTGCCCTTTCTTAAGTTTTAAATGGTGGATGGTTTTATAAATGAGTTTAATTTTTCGATATATAAACCGTTCAACAGAATATTGAAACAGAAAAAATGCGATGAAGAATGTGAAAACAGTAATTACTGCAGGAGCCCAAAGGTTGTAAATTTTGTGGAATGAATATTCTACCAGTCCAACACATACCCCTACCAATACCGACAGCCATAATGCCAGGAACAGCGCCATACTTCGTGGCGACGATGTGCTTATAACTGGTATTTTCGGAACCTTAGAACTCAAATTTGTACCCTACACCTTTAATGGTGCGAATATAGTTATCTCCGAGCTTTTCTCTTAATTTTCTGATATGAACATCAATGGTTCGGTCGCCCACAACCACATCATCTCCCCATACACTTTTTAGAATATCCTCGCGGGTAAATACTTTTCCAGGTTTTGATGCAAGCAAAGCGATGAGTTCAAATTCTTTTTTGGGCAAATTTATTTGCTGATCGTCTTTGACAATTAAATATTTTTCGCGGTCAATAGTAAACCCATTAACCTGCAAAACATCCTCACTACCGCCCGTCTTGCCTGCTCTTCTCAGTATAGCTTTAACCCTGCTCACCAAAACACGAGGCTTTATAGGTTTATTTATGTAGTCATCTGCTCCGGCATCAAAACCTGCTATTTGACTGTAATCTTCGTTGCGGGCGGTCAAAAATGCAATTAATACACTTTTAAGGTCAGCGGTTTCTCTAATAATTCTGCAGGTTTCGATTCCATCTAAATCGGGCATCATAACATCCAGTATTATTAAATCAGGTTTTTCCTTGGCAGCTATCTTAATGGCATCTCGGCCATTGGTAGAGGTAAACACCTCAAATCCTTCTTTATTTAAATTATAGCTGATGAACTCGAGGATATCCGGTTCATCATCAACGAGAAGAATTCTTGTTTTTTCTGAGCTCATGGGCTTCAGTTTGTTTTCATGCAAAATTAGGTATTACTAATTTTTTAACGTTAAGCCCATGTTATGATTTTACCCCATCGTGTTAAATGGCCTTTCCCTCCCAACTTCGAGAATACATATAAACCAACGACGCCAATGTCAAAACTAAAAAATACAGCGGTTCTGTGAGCCAGATTATGGCCACATCGGCTTTTAAAAACACGCCTAAAAACCAGGCTACTAAACAGTAAAATGCAATAGTTAAAACTTCTATCATAAGCGTAACTTTTGTATTGCCGCTGCCACTTACTCCACTAAACCACACCGACCCAACGGCAAAAAACAAAAGCGCCGAGGAAACAACATATAAGGTGGGAATACAATCAGCAATCAGGTTCGCATCGTTTTTATTCAGTGCCAGTGCCATTAAAGATTCGGGAAACGTTACATTAAGCACAATTAATGGCACTGCTGCAAATAAGGCAAACAAGGAAATTCGTTTTAAAACGGGGACAACTGAAGCGCTGCGTCCCTCACCAATTAAACGCGAAACCATTGTGTTGGTAGCCGAACTAAACCCCCAAAACGGCACCATCTGAAACATATACACCATGCGAATAACGATGGAAACGGCTAATGCCCTGGGCCCATTTTGCTCGATGATGATAAAAAATAAAAACCAACCCAGATGCGATACAAAATACTGTAACATTACCGGCAATGAGGTAGAAAATATGGGGTTGAGTAGCTTTTTAGAAGGCAATAAACGTTGAAACATTCCAAATTTCTTTACAAAACCTTGATAAAAAACGGCAACTGCAAAAACAAAGGTTCCACAAAGCTCTGCAAGCGACGAAGCGATGGCTGCTCCCTGAATGCCTAAAGGTTCAAATCCGTATTTACCAAAAATCAAAATATCGTTGAGAAATACGTTGGCACCCGCTGTTAAAAATAATGCCGCTAGCGTAACATTGGGTTTGGAAACACCAATGTAAAAAGCGCGAAAACCTAAGTTTATAAAAGCAAATAAAATGCCCCATGCCCGATGATCCAAGTAACGTAATGCTTGCTGTTCAATAATTGGATTTTGAATCATAGGACCCAGAATAAATGGCCCTGTACCCACAATGAGCAACCATAAAAAGACGGAAAATCCGAATAAAAAAAAGAGGCTCTGGGTAAAGGTGGTGCCAATGGCGGGCATACTGCCTTCGCCGTGCCTACGGGCAATGATTATTTGTACCCCTACAGAAAAGCCTAAGCCTAATGTATAAAACGTTGAAAAGTAAAGACCGGCTAACCCAACGGCATCAAGCGCCAATTCGCTTACTCCCGACATAAAATACACGTCGGTAGCTAGAATTACATTTTGAGCAAGCCCTCCAATTATAATGGGCAGTGCCAGCGTTAAAATCTCCTTATTGCTAAACCCTTTACTATTATCCACCTCAATTACCCATTAGCGCAACATTAAAACAAATCCTTTTAGATATTCGCTTTCGGGATGAAACGGATTTACCGGATGATCGGGTGGCTGATTCAATTGATGAATAATGCTACAGTCTTTGCCGGCCTCAATGGCCGCTGCCGAAATGGTATGCCTGAATAGCTCACGGTCCACCACCTGACTGCAACTAAAGGTAAACAACAAGCCGCCCGGCTTGAGCCTTTTTAAGCCCTGAATATTTAACCGCTTATAAGCCTGTACCGCTCGATGACGGGCATCGAGATGTTTGGCAAATGCCGGTGGATCGAGCACAATAATATCGTAAAGCTCGTTTTGAGTTTTTAGCCATTCGGGAACATCGGCCTGCATGGATTGATGACGGGCGCAGCCGGGTTCGTTTAGCTCAACGTTTTCATCGGTTAAAGTCACAGCCCGTGATGAACTATCTACGGAGGAAACATTACTTGCTCCTCCCGCTAATGCAGCAACACTAAAGCCACCTGTGTAGCAAAAAGTATTCAATACCGATTTACCTTCTGAATAAGAACGCAACAACTGGCGATTATCGCGCTGATCGATGAAAAAGCCCGTTTTTTGACCGTTTACAAAATCAATCTTGAATTTGAGTTGGTTTTCGAAACACACCTCTTCTCCCATACCTGTACCCGCAAGCCAGGCATTTCCGTCTTTTCTACCGAGCGACTCGGCCGATTTATCATATACCGCCGAAATAAAATCAGAAGCACAAAGCATTAAGGCTTCGGCAATAGCTTTGCGCTCGGCAAACATTCCGATAGAATGACATTGCACCACCGCTGTTTTTCCATAAACATCAATAATCAGCCCGGGCAGACCGTCACCTTCGCCATGCACTAGCCTAAATGCATTGGTGAATTGGGATGGGAGGCCTAAGGCCTTTCTGTTTTTAACGCAGCAGGCTAAAACGTTATTCCAAAAATCGTCCTCTGGTAATCTTGTAGCAAATTGAAGTAAGCGCACGGTGATAGAGCCTTTTTGGTAATGCCCCCAACCCAGGGCCTTGCCCGTATGTGAAAACACCTGCACTCTTCCTCCTTCCTCTGGATTGCCCTCAATCTGTTGAATAGCCCCTGAAAAAATCCAGGGATGAAAGCGAAGTATTGAACGCTCCTTGCCCTGTTTTAAAATAATTTTGGGGAACATGTCAGATTTGTGGTTTTAGAATAAAATATGTATAAAATCCTAGCTATTTACAGCGTTTGAATTTATAATTTAAGAGATATCCCTACCCCTAATACTTCTTTAAACTGGGTACGGGGGCCAGTTCCCTTAACCTCATTTCCATCAATAATGCGCGTTACGGGTATTTGTACATCATGGTCATAAATTAGATTGGTAAACAAGCTTACCGTAAGCCATTTATTTGCCTTTATCATTAAGATAGTTTCCCAGTTTACGTCAATATTTGCCCGTTGTTCCTTAATGGGATCGGAATAATTGTTAAAGAGCTGTAGATTAGACACAATACCATAATGGGTTCCAAAATCTTTTTGCAGCCTAGTGCGCAGGTAGGCCCCAAATTCCATACGTGAGTTTTTGCCTTGGGTAATGATTGCCCCGCTGCTGTCGCGAATTGCGGCAGTTACCCCAAACTGCCCTGCATCAGCCAGGGTTTGGTTACGCACAAATGTGGCCCTTCCGGTTGCAGGCGATAGAAACACCGAAAACCAATCGTTGGGTTTGTAGTCCACTCCTACTGCCAGTGATAAAAAACCGGGCGCCAAAAAATCGGAGATGATTGTTGAGTCGTCGGGTAATTTGTAGCCCGGCAGAAACTGAGTACGGAAGTTAAGCAGGCCGGCATAGAAAAACTTACCTTTAATTTTCTTACCAAACTTACCATTGATTTCAAGCTTATCCTCGTTCTTACTGAGCCGTTCGGTTTTGGTTGAAATTACTCCCAAGCCAGCGTCCAATACACTTTCGAAATAGGTGTCGTCTTTCCTATATTTTAGAAAGTAACTACCTAACAAGGTAGCCGAAAAAGCATTTTCACCCCCAGAAGCCCAATTAGTAAGCGATACCTGATTGATTGTTAAAGTGGAAAAACCGCCCCGTTTCCAACCGGCAACACTGGTATCTTCGTCGATGGTAATTTGAGCATGGCAAAACAGCGTAAAGCTCATAAGAAAAACGATAAAAAAACCTGATCTTTTTAACATAGGGTTTGATCTTAACGGTGCTTTAATAAATCGCGAATTTCGGTAAGTAGTTTCTCTTCATTGCCCGGTTCGATAGGAGCCGACTCTGCCTGCTTATTTTTACGAAGGGTGTTCATCCCTTTAATCAGCAGAAACAATGCAAATGCCGTAATTAAAAATGTTATGATAGCCTGGATAAATTTGCCATAGGCAATCTTTGCCTTACCAAACTCAATTACGGCTGCACTAAAGTCAATTTCGCCTAAAACCAAACCAATAAGCGGCATCAATATATCGGCTACAAGTGAATTAACTATGCCTCCAAAAGCAGCACCGATTACCACACCCACGGCTAAATCAACAACGTTGCCCTGTGAAGCAAATTCACGAAATTCTTTTAGAATACTCATAAAACTTGATTTTGTATGGTTCAAAGCTATGATAATTAGCTATACGTTCAAAAAAGCATCGGTGAAACACCCAAGCTGCCTAAATTTTAACGCCGTTGAAGCGAGCTTTGGAAGGCTGCATGGGGAGTTAATTGAGCGTTCCCTCCGCCGTAGGGGTCCAAAGCCTGTAGAAATTAAACTGTTTTGAATATTGGGTCTTGGGCAGAATACCAAACATAACTCTTCATTGTTTAATGCACTTTCGGTTAATACCTGACATTTTTCTTGGATTTTAGCTTTTTCAAATTCTTCGGATGACACTTTACACACTACCTTTTTAAACGAGGCAGTTATCCGAGTTTGCATTTTGGGTTCGGCCTCAAATTTTCTGAAGCAGGCCAGCGAAGCATGTGCGGCTATTACCGGAACAAACTTATTGGGCACGGTATCTTTAATGAGTATGTACATCTTCATTTGAACGCTTCCCAAAAATAGCTTCAGTCAAAAATAAAGATTTAATTAAAAATAATGGTTGAACTTTTGGAATGTGGCAAACTCGGTTTGGGTTTTCGGGTAGTGGATTTTTCCATATTTCAGCGGGAATTCTATGGGTGTTAATTTTGCAAGTGACCGGTGCAGTCTTTCATTGTTGTTCATAAAAATCCTCTGGTTTGATTAGGTTTGCACTTAGGTTAGTTCTTCGAAAAGATATGCATCCAGAAGTTCCTCCCAGAAGGTTTTGTTGAAAGGTTCAATGTAGCCCTTTTGAGAAGGTTTTCCCTTTTCAATAAATACCACTTCGATTTTCCGCTCTAAGGCTTTGCACCATTGTCTAAGTGCTTCCGCAATAAACTCTGGACCGTTAACCCCACGTATTTTCTCTGGCTTTTCTCTCCATTGAATCACTACTTACCTTGCGGTGATTAAGCTTCTGGCAGTGATGATCTTTGCGACAGTGATATTAAGCGCTTCACGGTTGAAGACATCGATAACATTAAATGCTCTGAAGGGCACGCCCTGAAACAAACTACCCTTCATAAAATCCATACTCCAAGGAAGGTTCAGATAAAATGCTTGTACTAGCAACTGCTTTACGCTGGCAGCAAAGCGTTTACGGCTCTTACGACGCATACTTAGGATTGCCTCCTCGTAGAGTCTGTTAAGGCATTTGTGATTAACCAGACGTCCTGCATTGCGCAGCCGTAAATACAGCATCCAAAAGAAACAAGAAGGCCGTTTTAATGCCATCTGGACTAAAATCTAATGATACCGGGGATCATCTTGTGTTTTAAATGGTGTATAGCGGCATACCGTTGTGCTGATTTTCAAAGCTCTTCAGGCCTAGCGAACTGGTTGATTATGCTTTAAAGGAGCATAATCAACCAGTTCGCGTTTTTCGCCAGACCCCACAACTTTTTTCAAATGCCTCTTTAAAAAATCCGATTCTGCATTGGTAATTCAGTGACCACTTGCTGGGCTAAAGCAAAATCTGCCTCCAACTCTTTGAGCAGCTTCAGACCTGCATGTGCCATCCCACCGTATTTACTCTGCCACTGATAAAATTTCGCCTAGCTTATACCATGCTCTAGGCAAATGTCTGCACCCTTCAACCTTTTCTCATGATAATAGAGAATACTGATAATCTGTGTTTTTGTAAATTTTTTATTTTTCATAGGATTCCTGGAAATTACTACTTTCAATAGTAGCTGTATTCTGGGAAACTATAACTATGAATTATTACTATTTGAGTTTACCTAACAGTTGCCTACCCATTTGAGTATTGGGGTCAATTTTCGTTATTTTATACTTCTCAGGAGGTACGCCGGGATATTCATCACGTGTTTCTTCAGGTCTATCATCCTGAACTTGAAATACAATATTTTCAACTTGACTTTGATTGTACGGCGTTCCATTTGGACAATTTCCTATAAAAGATCCATTATACCAACAACCGCTTATGTAGCCATATTTTGAGACCAAAACACCTGCTCCGTTACAATATCCAGAATAAAAGCCACCATAATAAAATGATCCATCAGACCAATAACACACTCCTTGACCATTGGCAAAACCGTTATAAATTTCTCCATAATAATAGCCATTGGGGTAATAAATTATACCAACACCCGATGTGCCGAAATAACTTGCGCTGTAGATTTGTGCATTGGTTTTAAGAATACTTAATGCCATGACAATTGAAAATACAAAAATTGTTTTTTTCATATTAATTAGAGTTTAGGGGTTACATGAACTATGCAGTTGATTCTACTTTTAAAGTCTTCCCATTCTATTTCAATCTTATCTTTATTAGGGGGCCAAGGGTCGCGAAGTATAACCTTGTAGGGTATTTCCCTTTTATTTTTGTAATAAAACCGAATGCCGGTTAACACATAAGCGTGACCAACTTCTTGCCCTGGCATATTAAGTCCAATTATTACTGGGTATTTATAAGCCAAGGCATCTATTAAGTCCTTTGCAATGACATTTGAAACTTGCCAAGCTTTTATCTGCATGCCGTTATAATCCCAACCATTTGCTGCCCTTGTCATTATGTAGCAATCTGCAGGTTCGTTTACTATTTTGCCATATGCTTTTTTTACTATATCTTTCTGTTCTACCTTTACACCTTGATAATTCAAAACCATTTTAATACACGCAGCCCAACACCAATTGTCATATTCTTGTTCTGCATGATAAAATTTAAACTGATCAGTTAAAACTGCAGCACAAAAATCATTTTTATCGCCCATTTGATATATTTCGCCTTGTGCATTTATTGCATATGCTTTAATCAAGTAAAGAATAATTAAAAGGTGTTTTTTCATTTTGAAAAAATTTTAAGTGTAAATTAATTAAACAAATATTGAATCTTATTCAATTTTTCCTTAATTCTAGCATCAACAAATTTATAATTAATGATGTATTTTCATTTTTACTTCGTTAACCTCTTGCTAATGCGTATTGTTCACATT
>JBKCHQ010000188.1:0-6240 GCA_046302715.1 Bacteroidia bacterium
ACTTTTGGTGTCTTGATTTTTACTTCTCTTTTGCAGTTATTTGACCTGTTTTTGTTCCGATATTATGAAGAGAATTGTGAGTTATTGGCTTATTGCCTTAGCAGTTACACTGCATTCCTGTAAAAAAGAAGAAATTTTACATAACGATGAATCGGGTTCTTATTCGCCCTATGCGCTGCGCACCGCTGCTATGTTCCCCGAGGGGTTTGAAAGCGGTACTAAAACAAGTTACACAGCAGGAAATGTAAGTTTGGGTTCGGGGCAATGGAATTTTTCGGATGCCCTAATAGGTACGTCGTCTTCTGACCGAAAAACAGGAAGCAAAAGTGCACGTATTCGAAATTCAGGCTTTATTCGCACCAACTTCAACCTAAACTTTGGAGTTAACTATGTAACGGTTCAACACGCCAAATATGGCAGCACGGCTAACTCGAGCTGGCAGTTTTTTTATTCTACCAACAATGGCAGTTCATGGATTCAGGTAGGTTCTACCATCAATACCACTTCAACTGCACTTAATACGGTAACCTTTACCTTAAACACTACAGTTCCAACACAGATACGAATTAGTAAATTAAGTGGAAGCGGTATAATTAACATCGACAATCTGCTGGTGGATGAACCGGGAGAAAGTCCGACCCGCGATGGTCATCTCGAATTGGGAAATCCCAGCAATGCCCAAACCAATGCGGCTACTCCCAATAATTATTTGCTTTCTAAATCGCAGTACGTACTGAGTTACAACAATTCCCGAGGTACTGCCAATTGGGTGGCCTGGCACATGAGCAATGCCTGGAAAGGTTCGGCCACACGATGCGATTGTTTTGCTACGGATACACAACTTCCATCAACGTTTTATAGGGCTTCTGCTACCAGTTTTAGTGGAAGCGGTTTTGATCGTGGTCACATGTGTCCTTCCGAAGATCGTGATGGATCTTCAGCCGATAATGCCGCTACTTTTCTCATGTCGAACATGATTCCTCAAGCCCCTAACAACAATCAAATTACCTGGAATGCTTTTGAAGGGTATTGTCGTACCTTGTTGAACCAAGGAAACGAATTATACATTATATCTGGGGGTTATGGCAACGGTGGTACCGGCAGTAACGGCGGGGTTACTACAACTTTGGCCAGTGGAGCAATTGCTGTTCCTTCAAATGTTTGGAAGGCAGTAGTTGTTTTGCCCATTGGCTCTAACGATTTAAGCCGAGTTTCGAGCACAACACGTATTATAGCGATAGATGTGCCTAACACGCAAACGGCGAGTTCACAACCTTGGCATGCCTACCGAACATCAGTAGATGCCATTGAAGCGCAAACGGGACTGGACTTGTTCAATCTCGTTTCTGCTGAAATTCAAGGTAGCATAGAGTCACAAGTAGATGCCGTAACCATTCAGTAATAATGCTGATTTCAGCATTTTATTTAGATTTGCGGCATGGATAAACTTAATTCATCGCGCGCCCCCGAACCGGTTGGACTTTACCCCCATGCACGTAAAGTGGGTAATTTGCTTTTTCTTAGTGGGGTAGGGCCGCGCGAAAGGGGTACCAAAAAAATTCCAGGTGTGGAGCTCGACGAGCAGGGCAATATTACTAGCTACGATATCGAAACGCAATGCCGTTCGGTGTTCAACAATATTCGCTACATACTTGAGGATTGTGGCTCTTCTTGGGATAAAATTGTTGACGTTACGGTTTTTTTAACCAATATGAAGGACGATTTCCCCATCTATAACCGTATTTATGCGGAATATTTTAAGGACAATTTGCCTTGTCGTACAACTATCGAAATCAATTGCTTGCCAACGCCCATTGCCATTGAATTAAAGGTGATCGCAACGGTGGATTGATTTTTTTAATCAATACCATGTCCATTAAAACCTGAATCGTCGGGATTAGTATCGGGTACAACGTCCGGAGGAATAATTTGCTTCCATCTTTAGTTTTTTGTTTCTTTTAATGGTGGGAAGAGGCTTCACCATATACTCTGACTTCACTCATAGTTAATTGCCGTTAGTGTAAATAATTTTAGTCGGTTAATACTAGAATTTAATTTATGGAACATCACACTGTTTGCGGCATCCAGCTGCACCTCCATCATTCCGATGTCATCAAAATGAGTCCTGGCGGGGAAATGCGCTATTCAATTACCTCTGATATTGAATCAAGACCTCGTTTTAAAGGCGAAACGGCCTTAGGAACGCTGCTTGGGAATTACCGTAGTACCAATAATGAATACAGTAGGCACAAGCGGTTCAATAATCAACTTAAGCAGTATTTTCAGAATCTTGAAAAAGCCCTCGAAGATGCCGATGCTATTTTGGTATTAGGTTCAAAGAATCTGTTAGGTCGCTTTAAAAACACCATAGCCGAAAATTCCCATTTTGCATCAAAAGTAATGCTGTACGAACGTGCCGAAAAATTAAACGATGCAGCATTTAAGGTTCGCTTGAAAAATTTTGCGAAAGTGGTCAAAAGCATCCATCAGGTGTAATCTCTTGTAAACTATCAAATAGACTCAAATTTTCTTTATTTAAAACCAAAATGAATCGGATGCCTTAGTTCGTACTCCGAATCATTAAAACAATAAGACTTTTTGATCGTTTCAATGCAACATCAAGGCTTATGCGGACACAAATTTTGCGCGTTTTTTATCCACTGCTCATGAAAGGGCTATCCAAGAGCGAAAAGGGTACTGTTCTCTATGCACCTAATCAAGCACTTCGGAATAGACTTACTGAACAAATACTGTCCAATTTGGGAATTAAACAATCGTACGATGAATTGGTGGGAAAAAATCTATTAATAGTTAATACCGCGTCATTATGCGGTTTCTCTCGCCAATACGAAGAGTTACAGACCTTGCAGGAACAATACACAGAAAATTTAATGATTTTGGCCTTCCCATCTAACGAATTTAAGAATCAGGAGCCGCTTTCAGATGTCGAAATCAAATCCTACTGTTCCAAAAATTACGGCATAACGTTTCCGATAGCCCCCAAAACACAAGTTTTGCCCTCAGAAAATCAACATCCGCTGTATCATTGGCTCTGTTCGTCGGAGGCCAATGGATGGAATACGCAAGCGCCGCATTGGAATTTCAGTAAATATTTGTTGGATGAAGAACACCGACTAATGGCATACTTTGGACCCGCGGTATCGCCACTCGACAGCCGATTAAAAAAGCTACTGTAGTCAGTTAAATCATCGGTTTACAAAGCGCACAAAGAATTGTTTCATGCTCTGTTTTAGGGCTTGCTATTTATGGCAGCATCTGGATTTTTAAACATTGCTTGCCATTGTGCCGATGTGCTAATTTATGGTGACGAAAGTCGGCTGTAAATTCCCCTAAAATTTTACCCGCTCAGGCTCAAAATCAAACGGTGAATTCAATACATTTGCATCCGAAAATCGAAAGAGTTTCAGAACATTTACCGCTCTGTTTTTGTTCTTTTACTGTTTCGTGTTTAATATTAAGGTATGCTTACAAACGAATATTTTCCCTTGCTTATCCAACTGGTGTTTGCATTGGGATTTGTATCGCTGGTGCTGATCATCACGCACCTGATAGGGCCGGCACGTAAATCGGCTAAAAAACTCGAGAATTTCGAGTGTGGCATCGAAGCCAAAGGCAATGCTCGCCTTCCATTTTCTATCAAATATTTCCTCACCGCCATTTTGTTCGTATTGTTCGATGTGGAGGTGATTTTCTTTTATCCCTGGGCCACCAATTTTAAAGAATTGGGCATGTATGGCCTCACCAGTATGGGGATTTTTGTAGCCCTTTTCCTGCTAGGCTTCATATATCTCAAGAAAAAGCAGGCGTTTAAATGGGAATAATACACTAACCGTACAAAAGCTGCTGTTATGAGTGATATAAAAATGGTTGAAGCACCCGATGGCCTGCACGGCGAAGGTTTCTTTGCCACAAGTTTGAGCAAGGTAATCGGTTTGGCACGCGCCAACTCCATGTGGCCGTTGCCCTTTGCCACATCATGCTGCGGAATCGAATTCATGGCTACCATGGGTTCCAATTACGACCTCGCCCGATTTGGCTCCGAGCGTATGAGTTTTTCGCCACGTCAGGCCGATTTACTCATGGTAATGGGTACCATCGCCAAAAAAATGGGGCCCATCCTGCGTCAGGTGTATGAACAAATGGCCGAGCCTCGCTGGGTTATTTCGGTGGGAGCCTGCGCTTCGAGCGGCGGTATTTTCGATACGTATTCGGTGCTTCAAGGCATCGATCGCATCATTCCGGTTGATGTGTATGTGCCCGGCTGTCCGCCCCGCCCCGAACAAATTATCGATGGTGTTATGCGCATTCAGGACCTTGTGAAAAACGAGAGCCTACGTCGCCGCAATACACCTGAATACAAACAATTACTCGCCTCTTACGGCATCGAATAAGCATGGCACTCAACAACGAAACCGTACTGAGCCGTCTGAAGGAGCAATTTGGCGATGCCGTGCTCAGTTCTTACGAAAATTTCGATTACCTCAATATCGAGATCGAACCTTCACGAAATGCCGAAATTCTTCGCTTTTTGAAAAACGATGCGCAGATGAATTTCATCTACCTCACCGACCTTTGCGCCGTGCATATGCCCGACCAAACAGGCAAAGAACTTGGTGTTGTGTATCATCTGCATAACCTCGAAGAAAACTACCGCCTGCGCGTTAAGGCTTGGTTAAACATCAGCAATCCTGAAATTGCAAGCGCCACATCCATCTGGAAAGGGGCCAATTGGATGGAACGCGAAACCTACGATTTCTTTGGCGTGGTCTTTACCGGCCATCCCGACTTGCGTCGCATCCTCAATGTAGATCACATGGAGGTATTTCCGCTGCGCAAAGAATTTCCGCTCGAAGACTCAACCCGCGAAGATAAGGACGACCGGTTCTTTGGCCGCTAAAAGACAACAGACATGGCAGAACAATCCATATTTGGCGAAGATTTTATAAAACCCGAAGAGCGGCAGTACAACACGCTCAACCTCGGACCAACACATCCGGCAACGCATGGGGTGTTTCAGAATATTTTGCAGATGGACGGCGAAATCATCATGCATGCCGAACCCACCATTGGCTACATTCATCGCGCATTCGAAAAACTGGCTGAGCGCCGTCCGTTCTACCAGGTAACGCCCATCACCGACCGACTCAATTACTGCTCGGCGCCCATCAACAATATGGGCTGGCACATGACCATGGAAAAACTTTTGAAGGTGGGAACTCCGAAGAAGGTAGATTACATGCGCATCATCGTGATGGAGCTTGCCCGTATTGCCGACCATTTGGTCTGCAATTCGGTGCTTGGTGTTGATGCCGGAGCGCTTACAGGATTTACCTATATGTTCCAGGAACGCGAACGCATCTACGACATGTACGAAGAAGTCGCTGGCGCACGACTCACCACAAATATTGGTCGGGTAGGGGGCTTCGAGCGCGATTTCACGCCGGGCTTCCACGCCAAGTTGAAAGATTTCCTCGCCACATTCCCTAAACGTTTCGAAGAATTCGATAGACTTATTACTCGCAATCGCATTTTCATGGACCGCGTTATCAACGTTGGGCCTATCAGTGCCGAAGATGCCATCAGCTACAGCTTTGCCGGGCCAAACCTGCGTGCCGCTGGCGTCGATTACGATGTGCGTGTGATGAATCCGTATTGCTCGTATCAGGATTTCGATTTCATCATTCCCGTTGGAACCAGCGGCGATACGTACGATCGTTTCATGGTGCGCCAGAACGAAATACGCGAGTCGCTCAAAATCATCAATCAGGCATATAACAACCTGCCCGAAGGCAGCCACCACGCCGATTGTCCGGAGTTTTACCTTCCACCCAAACACGATGTGTACAATTCGATGGAAGCGCTTATCTGGCACTTCAAAATTGTGATGGGCGAAGTTGATTTGCCCGCAGGTGAATTGTATCATGCGGTAGAAGGTGCAAATGGCGAATTGGGTTATTACCTTATTTCAGATGGAGGTCGCACGCCATACCGCCTGCATTTCCGCCGTCCTTGTTTCATTTACTATCAGGCTTATCCCGATATGATTAAAGGTCAGATGCTCTCCGACGCGGTACTCACCATGTCGAGTATGAACGTAATTGCCGGAGAACTCGACGCATAATTCCCGAATATGTCAGCCACACTACACGGAACACAAGATTTCAATCAGGCCAAGCGCGACAGCATCCGCTTTAGCGACGAGGCATTAAAAACCATCGA
>JBKCHQ010000189.1:0-2943 GCA_046302715.1 Bacteroidia bacterium
CGGTGGCCTGGCGGGACATCAAATTTTATACAGGCCACTCCGGCTCCATCCTGACCCCGATTGTGCTGTTTTTCCATCAGCAAATTAAGTTTGTTGATGGCATAACGTGCCGAACCGTATTTTTGTCGATAATAATCAAGAGGCTTTAACAGCCTGATAAGTACGATGCCACATTCGTGCTTAATTTGTTCGCTCATGAACCTGTTTTGCCGTCAAAGGTAGCTTAATGTTAGGGTACTTTGATGGGTATGTTGTCCAATTTTTACACATTAAATGAGCGCTCAAATCGAAGCCTTTTCTTAATCTCTAATACCTATTTTTCAATCGAACTAAAGTCGAAACCTTCGAGGAATTTGGTGGTGTAGTCGCCACTTAAAAAATCGGGATGTTCCATCAATTTCTTATGAAAAGGTATGGTCGTTTTAATTCCATCGATAACAAATTCGTGTAAGGCCCTTCGCATTTTGGCAATAGCCTCTTCTCGGGTTTGCGCCACCGTAATAAGTTTTGCAATCATCGAATCGTAGTTGGGCGGAATGGTATAGCCGGCATATGCATGTGTATCAAGACGCACGCCGTGGCCACCCGGTGCATGAAAGGTGGTAATGGTACCGGGCGATGGACGGAAGTTATTTTTAATATCCTCGGCATTAATGCGACATTCAATGGCGTGCATTGAGGGATAATAGTTTTTACCTGAAATAGGAACGCCGGCTGCTACCTTAATTTGCTCTCGAATAAGATCGTAATCAATTACTTCTTCGGTAATGGGATGTTCTACCTGGATACGGGTATTCATCTCCATAAAGTAGAAATTACGATGCTTGTCTACCAGAAACTCTACCGTGCCGCATCCTTCGTAATTAACGGCTTTTGCTGCTTTAATGGCTGCATCACCCATTTCATCACGCAACTCCTGAGTCATAAAAGGAGAAGGAGTTTCTTCCATAAGTTTTTGATGTCGACGTTGAATGGAGCAATCACGCTCGCTCAGATGCACGACACGTCCGAATTGATCGCCAATAACCTGAATTTCTATGTGACGTGGTTCTTCGATGTATTTTTCCATATACATCCCATCGTTGCCAAATGCCGCTCCTGCTTCTTGTCGCGCCGAATCCCAGGCATTTTCAAGTTCCTCTTCTTTCCAAACGATTCGCATCCCTCGCCCTCCGCCTCCGGCGGTTGCCTTAAGGATTACTGGGTATTTGATTTTCTTGGCAATTTTCTTGGCCTCCACAATATTGTCGAGCAAACCATCTGATCCAGGTATGGTAGGAACACCGGCTTTTTTCATGGTATCTTTTGCCATCGACTTATCGCCCATTTTATCGATTTGATCTGGCGTAGCTCCAATAAACTTAATGCCATGATCGCTACAAATTTTCGAAAATCGGGCATTTTCGGAAAGGAATCCATAGCCCGGATGTATAGCATCGGCATTGGTAATTTCGGCCGCCGAGATTATGTTGGGTATGTTCAAATACGAATCGCGGCTGGTTGGGGGGCCTATGCAAACCGCCTCATCTGCAAACCGCACATGCAAACTCTCTTTGTCGGCGGTTGAATAAACAGCTACTGTTTTTATGCCCATTTCATGAGCAGTACGGATTATGCGTAAGGCAATTTCGCCTCTGTTCGCAATAAGAATTTTCTTAAACACGATACACAGATTTATGCAAAGGAGCGCAAGGCTGCTTATGCAGGTTCAACAAGGAAAAGCGGCTGGTCGTATTCCACAGGGCTGGCATCATCAACCAATACCTTAACGATACGCCCTTTAACGTCGCATTCAATTTCATTGAAAAGCTTCATGGCTTCGATAATGCATATCACCTTACCAGGAGCTACTTCATCACCCACCGAAACAAACGGCGCCTTATCTGGACCAGAAGAGCGGTAGAAAGTACCAATCATTGGTGCTTTAATGGTCACATATTGATTGTTGGCTTCTTCCTTAACTGGAGCAGGAGCTGCAGCCGGAATTGGCGCGGATACAGGTACAGTTGGTGCGCTGGGATGTACCGCCACCGGAACCTCGGCGGGAACCTGATACACTACCGTTTCTTTCTGCAATTTAGCACCGCTATCGGTTTTTACGATGAGCTTAAAGTTGTCGGTTTCTAGGGTTACTTCGCTAACACCTGTTTTTGCAACGAATTTTATTAAATCCTGGATTTCCCGGATGTCCATAGTTTTTTGATTTTATGATTGGGTAAATTTATAAAAATTACATTACGGCCAAATCTGTTATGAATTATAGGCCCATTTCAGCCAAAGTGAGCCCCAAGTAAAGCCACCTCCAAATGCAGCAAGAATTAAGTTATCTCCTTTATGCAATTGTTTTTCCCACTCCCATAAACAAAGTGGGAGGGTGCCATTAGTGGTATTGCCATATTTCTGAATGTTAATCATCACCTTCTCGCGGGTTACACCCATGCGTTCTGCAGTGGCGTCAATAATACGCAGGTTAGCTTGATGGGGTACAAGCCATGAAACATCATCCGCTTGAAGGTGATTCCGATCCATTACGTGTGCGGCAGCATCGGCCATGTTGGTTACCGCAAAACGAAATACCTGTTTGCCTTCTTGATATACAAAATGTTCTTTTTGATCTACCGAGTTATGGCTTGCCGGTTTTACCGAGCCGCCTGCCTTTTGGTGCAAAAATGTTCGTCCTGATCCATCTGAATAAAGTGCTGCATCCATAACGCCACATTCTTCGTAAGTGGGTTCGAGTAATACGGCACCGCCACCATCACCAAAAATAATACAGGTGGCTCTATCGGTATAATCAATAATAGAGGACATTTTATCGGCACCTACCACAATTACTTTTTTGTGTGTGCCTGACTCAATAAATTTAGAAGCGGTATTTAACCCGAAAAGAAATCCGCTGCAAGCTGCGCCCAAATCGTAGCCCCAGGCGTTTTTTAGACCAGC
>JBKCHQ010000190.1:0-5301 GCA_046302715.1 Bacteroidia bacterium
GCAGTAAAGTGGGGTGTTACGGGTAAATTGCTTGTGGCATGGATCATCACCATTCCTATTTCAGCACTTATGGGGGCGGTTTTTTATTGGATTTGCAATCTTCTGGGTTTGTAAGAGGTTCGGGGCTGTTGGTTTTTTCGCTTACTTTGTAACTTCCATAATGCATTATGCCGGTTAACAGAGAAGAAATACAACAGATAGGACGTCTTGAACTGCTTGCCCGACAGGTTGTGGAGGGTTTTATAACCGGACTGCATAAAAGCCCGTTTCATGGTTTTTCGGTTGAGTTTGCAGAATACAGGCAATACAATCAGGGTGAGTCGACCCGCTACATCGATTGGAGGCTTTACGGCAAAACCGACAAACTCTTTGTAAAGCGGTTTGAAGAAGAAACCAACCTGCGCTGTCAGGTGGTAATCGACTGTTCGTCTTCCATGTATTATCCGCTGGATGCCGCCAAAACGGGTATTGACAACAAGTTGCAATTTGCGGCAAAATCTGCCGCTGCTTTAATTTATCTTTTTAATAAGCAGCGCGATGCTACCGGACTCAGCGTTTTTAGTGAAGATTTAAATTTACATACACCGGCGCGTTCGTCGGGTGTGCACATGTCGATGATGTATGCCGAGCTTGAGAAACTTCTTGATTCGGAATGGGATAAAAAAGCCCGTGGTACCAAGGCCGCTGATGTTTTACATACGCTCGCCGAGGCCGTTCATAAACGCAGTTTGATTATCCTTTTTTCGGATATGTTTGATGACACCGAAAATGCTGAAGCTATTTTTGGAGCCTTGCAACATTTAAAACACAATAAGCACGAAGTATTGTTGTTTCATGTTACCGATAAACAAAAAGAGCTCGAATTTACCTTCGAAAATCGCCCTTATCGCTTTGTGGACTTGGAAAGTGGAGTTGAGGTAAAGCTGCAGCCGCAGGAAATTAAAGAGCATTATCTTAAGCATATTAAAGGCTATACCGAAGAATTAAAGCTTAAATGTGCACAATACCGTATTGATTTTATCGAAGCCGACATCAATCAGGGATACGTGCAGGTGCTATTGCCGTATATAATGAAACGTGCCCGCATGAGCGGATAATTGCATTTATTTAGCCTCATAGCGCTTTAAAGCATTTATCTTTGTTTGGCATGCCGGTCAAAAATATTCTATACTACCTCTCCAACCAGCATAACTTGCTTATAAGAACGGTTATTCTCATAACCACTATTGCGGTTATTGTGTCGGTTTTACCCAAGGAAGGAAGATTTAGATATACCTATGCACTGGGGCATACTTGGGAACACGAGGATTTGCGTGCCCCCTTTAACTTCGGAATTCGAAAAACTGAAGCAGAGCTTCAAGCCGATCGCGACGAAATTCGACGAAATTCGAAACGGTATTTCAGAATTAGTGAGGAGATGGGCCGTGAGCGTGTGGCCCAATTTATAAGCGACGCCGACAGCATAGCAGGTAACTTGGCAGCATCTGCAAAGGATTCAAAATCGGCGGCTCTTTTTTTTAATTCTTTTCAGAAAAACCGCATTGTAGTGTGCATTGACTCAATATACAATGTGGGATTTGTGAGCGAAAGTGAGTATTCGGCTAATCCGAATGGAATTGTACTCAGGTGGACGCGTGATGGTATAAAGGAACAAACGCTTCAGTTGGCACTACGAAAAGACCAGGCTATGCAGAGACTTGCTCGGGTTATCTACGCTAATGCTGCTTGGGATAATGCTGCCATTAAGAATTATTTTGAGCAGCTTTTGGTGCCCAACATTTCATACGACGCAGCAAGAACTGAGGTGTCTATTGAGAAAAAACTGCTTCAGGTTGCCCCTGTTCGTGGACTGGTGGCTTCCGGCGAGTTGATTGTTAGAGAAGGCGAAGCCGTTACTCCCGAGAAATTCAAGGTGTTAAACTCGCTTCAGTATGAGTACGAAAGTAAATTGGGTGTTTTACGTATTTCCGAATCGTGGCTCATTGCCGGTCAAACCTTAAGTGTGGCCTTAATTATGGTGATGCTTTTTGTTTTTTTAATACAACTTCGCAGAGAGGTGTTTGAGGATTCAATAAGGTTAACATTATTGGCTTTACTGATGGTGGGTACCGTACTCATTTGTGCTCAAAATATAAAGGCTGGTTGGGTAAACTACTTTGCGGTGCCGTACTGCATTTTACCCATTGTTTTGCGTTCGTTTTTTGATACCCGGCTTGCCCTATTTGCACATGTGCTCACTACCCTGATATTGGGAATTATAGTTCCCAATCCCTTCGAATTTTGTGTTATTCAAATATTGGGCGGCATGAGTGTTATATTTTCGGTGGAGCATCTTCGACGTCGTTCGCGTCTTTTTGCGGTAATCGGCTTGCTAACCTTAGTGTATTTAAGTGCTTTTGCCGGATTTTCGCTCATGGTGGAAGGTAATCCTCAATCTATACGTATAAGTGATGTTACTGCCCTGGCTACGGGTGCCGCCCTGAGTTTATTCTCATATCCCATCATATATGCAATTGAGCGGGTTTTTGGCTACACCTCTGATATTTCATTGCTCGAACTTTCGGACACTAACAGTCCGCTTTTGAGGGAATTATCGCTTAAGGCACCCGGCACGTTTTATCACTCGCTTCAGGTAGCCAATCTTGCAGAAGCCGCAATCGGCTTAATTGGCGGTAATAGCCTGTTGGTGCGTACGGGAGCCTTGTATCATGATATTGGAAAAATGGAGGCGGCTCGTTATTTTATTGAGAATCAAAGTACGGGAGTAAATCCGCATGAAGATCTTGATTTTGACGAAAGTGCGCAGCTAATTATCTCACACGTTAGTTTAGGCCTCGCAATTGGAAGGAAACATAAAGTACCCGAAGCTGTGCTCGATTTTATTCGCACCCATCACGGCACATCCAGGGTGCAGTATTTCTATCGTTCGTTTTTAAATAATTATCCCGACGAAGAAGTGGACGAGGCGGCATTTCGTTATAAAGGTCCCATCCCTTTTAGCCGCGAAACTGCCGTGGTTATGATGGCTGATGCGGTGGAAGCTACTTCGCGTAGTATGCGTGAAGTTAACAGCGAAAAAATCAATAAACTGGTGGAGGATGTCATCAACCGCCAGGTGGATGATAATCAGTTTGTAAACGCCGATATTACGTTTAAAGACATTACGCGCATCAAGAAATTATTCAAGAAAATGTTAATGAACATCTACCATGTGCGCACCGAGTATCCATCGTAGTTAAGGTTTTATACGCGAGGCATCCTTGATGGTTATTCCACTCATTTCTAGGTATCCCACACAAAAACCCTTAAACTGAGCGCTATCACCCACTTTTAGGCCTTTAAAGCTATCGCGGTAGCGTGCGTCTTGCGAGATTATAACCCCCTCGAGCATTTCATCGGGCACACTTAAGACATAACGGGGCACTTCGTCATTAATCACTTCAGAAACAGTCCCACTAACTTCTATTACCTTTCCTAAGTATTTTTTATTGGCAGTGGCCGAATCGGTTTTAAATGCTTTATAAAGTGCGGCTGCCGAAATGTCAATGCCTTTTTCTTCAGTGGCATCGGCATGTTCTTTATTCCAAAGCATATACACCGTAATGGAACCTGAAAGTAGTGCGATTAAAAGAACAATCAGGATAATTCTAACAAGGTTATTTTTTTTCATACGATTAACGTTATTCAAATGTAACTATTTGATTCAATTAATTGGGGGCAGACGTTATTTCATGCCTAATCTATTACCCGTGTATTGCAAAATAGCATGCTCAAAACCAATGCACTAAGTAGTCAATTGTCTTAACAAATATTTAATCATTAAAGTAATTGTATAACTTAGCCTTAATATTAAGGTATAATCTATCCCTCAGATGTCAAAAAGAGAAAGTGTCTTTTCGAAATACGGCTCAAAGTATTGTGCATCGTATCGATTTGTATTTATGAGGTGTTTAAATGATTCTGCCGCGGAAATTGATTCTGTAAAATTTCTAACATTCACTAGATGATATTCACGGGCATCATACTTTTAGTGCTGTCTTATGTATTGGGGTCAATCAGTTTCTCCATTCGTATTGGCAAATGGATTTACGGTGTTGATGTGCGTGAACACGGCAGCGGAAATGCCGGAGCTACTAATACATTTAGAGTGTTAGGAACGGCCGCCGGAACCGTAGTTTTGGTTTTAGATGTATTAAAAGGATTATTGGCCGTGATGTTACCGGTGTGGTGGTTAAATGAATTTCAATCGCCGGTATTGTTTGAGAATTTTAGAGTTATGTGTGGTGCTGCAGCGGTTTTAGGACATGTGTTTCCAGTTTTTGAGCGCTTTAAAGGAGGCAAAGGCGTGGCAACCTTGCTGGGCGTGGCTGTGGGGATGTTTCCTCAGGCAGCATTGATTTGCATCGGACTTTTTCTGATGATTTTATTGCTCACGCGTTATGTTTCTCTGGGGTCTATTTTAGCCTCACTGGCATACGGCCTTATTTTATTGCTGGTGGAACGTGTGCATCATGATGCTTCAATTATTTATGCCATTTGTATTCCTCTATTGGTGATAATTACGCACAAAGCCAATATTCAGCGTTTGATTGCAGGTTCGGAAAATCGTACCGATATCTTAAAAAAATTTAGGCAAAACGAAAATTGATTTTTATTATTTTTGTGTTCAGATATTAAGGATTTTATGAGCAGCACAAAATGGTTAGAAGAAGACGATTCCGACACGCTTTTGCTTGAGGTAGAAGATCGTAAGTTGGTAGTTTATAATGACGACGTAAACACTTTTGACGATGTAATTCAATGGTTGGTAGAAATTTGTGATCACGATGTATTGCAGGCCGAACAGTGTTCCATTATCATTCATTACAAAGGAAAATGTACAGTAAAGTCGGGCTCTTATGACGATTTGGAGCCACGCGCTTCAGCCTTACTGCATCGGGGCTTATCGGCAGAGATTCATTAATTTTTTTTTTGCAGCTCATATCTAAGCTGCACCAATCCATTGGGGTAGTATTTACAGGCAATAAGTGCTAAATTTCCGTATAGCGATGGGTGTTCCTGGAACAGACGCGTGCCTCCACCCAACAGAACAGGAATAACGCTAAGTGTAATTTCATCTACCAATTGCGCAGCCAGTAATTGCGTAATGACGCTGCCACCGCCGTCGCAATAAATCATGCCGCCTTTAGTGGCCTTTAAATCCCGCACAAAGCTTATAAGTTCGTCGTTTATAAACCGTACGTGTCGGTCTTCCTTGCTTTGTTTGCGACTAAACACGAAGCATTCTTTTCCTTCGTAGGG
>JBKCHQ010000191.1:0-26369 GCA_046302715.1 Bacteroidia bacterium
CTCACCCCGGGGCTGCCTTGCCCGAATTAGCGGCCTCATTCAACAATTTTGTTGTTGCGGGGAACGACGCAGCCGAAATACACGACTTAGTCTGCAAGGAAGCGCGGGTGATACCCTGAAGAATCTGATTACCTGTTGCAGGAACTGCATCGCGTGCATCAACCAGCTTCATGTCTTTACGCTTAAGCATGGAGTTTTCGTCGCGAAGCTTACGAGCCGAAACAATCTGGCCGGCCTTCATCGTAGATGAGTCACCCGGATCAACGATAACCTTCTTATCAAAGATGTAGTCGTTTTCCTCCTTAAACTCAAGTTTGTTAACGGTTTGTCCTTCGAGGAATTTGGTGTCGCCCGGATCGATAATTTCAATCTTGCGCATCATCTGACGTACAATTACTTCAAAGTGTTTGTCGTTGATTTTCACACCCTGCAAGCGATATACCTCCTGAATTTCGTTCACCAGGTATTCCTGAACTTTAGTAGGCCCTTTGATGGCAAGAATATCTCCCGGAGTGGTAGCACCATCTGATAATGGCTGCCCTGCTTTCACAAAGTCGTTTTCCTGCACCAGAATGTGCTTGCTCAACGAAACGAGATATTTCTTTTGCTCGCCCGTCTTGCTCTCCACGATAATCTCACGGTTACCTCGCTTCACTTTACCAAAAGAAACGATACCGTCAATTTCCGAAACAATAGCCGGGTTAGACGGATTACGCGCTTCAAATAATTCGGTAACACGTGGAAGACCGCCGGTGATATCGCCAAGCTTTCCGCTCTGACGAGGAATCTTAACAAGAATTTCGCCAGCCTGAACTTTCTGTCCATCGTTTACAACAATGTGAGCACCCACCGGAAGTGAATACGAACGCACCACTTCTTTGGCAGAACTCATAATACGGATGGCAGGATTACGCGTTTTATCCCTACGCTCGATAATTACTTTTTCGCGGAAACCGGTTTGTTCGTCGCTTTCTTCACGATACGTAGCACCATCTTCGAGATCTTCGAAGCTGATTTTACCGGCAGTTTCCGAAATAATTACCGCATTGTAAGGATCCCAGTCGCAAATTAAATCACCTTTCTTAACATCAGATCCATTTTCAACGTACATGCTGGCTCCGTAAGGAATGTTTGCCGTAGTTAAAATCATCATCGTGCTGCGATCAATAATTCTCATCTCAGCTGAACGACCAATTACGATAGAAACATCTTTGCCATTATCGTCTTTCTTAGATACGGTACGCAATTCATCAATTTCGAGTAAACCATCAAATTTGGCTTCCACTTTAGATGACGCAGCAATATTTGATGCCGTTCCACCCACGTGGAAGGTACGCAACGTAAGCTGTGTTCCCGGCTCACCAATAGATTGAGCAGCAATAACACCCACCGCTTCACCTTTTTGAACCATGCGGCCTGTAGAAAGGTTACGCCCGTAGCACTTCGCGCAAACACCTTTCTCTGACTCGCACGTAAGCACCGAACGAATTTCAACGGCTTCGATGCCGGCCAATTCAATTTTACGGGCTTCGTCTTCATTAATCTGCCTTCCGCTTTCAACGAGTAACTCGCCTGTTTCAGGAGAATAAATATCATGCAATGAAGTACGTCCTAAAATTCGGTCGAATAAACTTTCAACGATTTCTTCGTTATTCTTCAACGGAGTAGCAATCAAGCCGCGCAAGGTTCCGCAGTCTTCTTCAGAAATAATTACGTCTTGTGATACGTCCACCAAACGACGAGTTAGATAACCGGCATCAGCCGTCTTAAGAGCCGTATCGGCAAGTCCTTTACGTGCACCGTGGGTAGAAATAAAGTACTCAAGAATCGAAAGACCTTCTTTAAAGTTTGATAGAATCGGATTCTCGATAATTTCACCACCGGTAGCTCCCGACTTCTGAGGCTTGGCCATCAATCCACGCATACCAGAAAGCTGACGAATCTGTTCTTTCGAACCACGTGCCCCCGAATCGAGCATCATGTAAATTGGGTTGAAACCTTGATTGTCGTTCACCAGCTGATTCATCAAACGCTGCGTTAAACGCGAATTGGTATGCGTCCAGATATCAATAATCTGGTTGTAGCGCTCGTTGTTAGTAATGAAGCCCATATTGTAATTGGCCAATACTTCATCTACCTGCTGGTTGGCATCGGCAATCATCTTTTCTTTATCCTCGGGTACGATTACATTACCAAGATTAAATGAAAGTCCGCCTTTGAAGGCCATGGTAAATCCTAATTCTTTGATATCGTCGAGGAATTTGGCGGTTGAGGCCATTCCAGTTTCTTTAACGATAAAGCCGATGATATCGCGAAGCGATTTCTTGGTGAGAAGCTCATTAATGTAGCCAACATTGTGTGGCACTACCTGATTGAACAATACGCGTCCAACGGTGGTGTCAATGAGTTTTTTCTCAAGTATTTCGCCTTCTTTAACATTTACTTTAACCTTAATCCAAGCGTGTAGGTCAACGCGCTTTTCGTTGTAGGCAATGATCACTTCCTCCGCAGAATAGAAGGTCATTCCTTCGCCATTAACTTTGCGCGTTTCGTCGGTTTTGCGGCCTTTTGTCATGTAATACAGACCCAAAACCATGTCCTGAGAAGGTACCGTGATTGGCGCTCCATTAGCAGGGTTGAGAATGTTGTGTGAGGCTAGCATTAAAAGTTGTGCCTCAAGAATGGCAGCATTTCCAAGCGGAACGTGAACCGCCATCTGGTCGCCGTCGAAGTCGGCATTAAAAGCCGTACATACCAAAGGATGCAGCTGGATGGCTTTACCTTCGATAAGTTTTGGCTGAAATGCCTGAATTCCTAAGCGGTGAAGCGTTGGGGCACGGTTTAGAAGAACCGGGTGTCCTTTCAAAATATTTTCGAGGATATCCCAAACGATAGGCTCTTTTTTATCAACGATTTTCTTGGCAGATTTAACCGTTTTAACCACTCCACGCTCAATCATCTTACGAATAATGAACGGCTTGAAAAGCTCGGCAGCCATGTCTTTAGGTAATCCGCACTCGTGAAGCTTTAACTCAGGACCTACAACAATTACCGAACGAGCCGAATAATCGACACGTTTACCAAGGAGGTTCTGACGGAAACGTCCTTGCTTTCCTTTCAATGAATCAGAAAGCGATTTTAATGCACGGTTCGATTCGGTCTTCACCGCATTCGATTTACGTGAGTTGTCTAATAAAGAATCCACCGCTTCCTGCAACATACGCTTCTCGTTACGAAGAATTACTTCAGGAGCCTTGATCTCGATGAGACGTTTAAGACGGTTGTTACGGATGATAACACGACGATACAAATCGTTCAAATCTGAGGTTGCAAAACGTCCTCCATCTAAAGGAACAAGCGGACGAAGCTCCGGTGGAATTACCGGAATAACTTTAAGAATCATCCATTCAGGATGGTTATCAAAGTCGTTTTCGTTTGCAGCACGGAATGCTTCCACTACCTGTAGACGCTTTAAAGCTTCGTTTTTACGTTGCTGCGAAGTTTCGTTGTTGGCTTTGTGGCGTAAATCGTAGGATAGTTCCTCCAAATTAAGACGACCCAAGAGCATATTTAATGCATCGGCGCCCATCTTTGCGATGAACTTATTCGGATCGCTATCGTCAAGGTATTGATTTTCTTTGGGCAGGTTCTCCAAGGTCTGAAGATATTCCTCTTCAGTTAGGAAATCCATATTGCTCAAACCATTTTCAGCAGCCAACCCGGCTTGGATTACTACGTAACGCTCATAATAAATAATGGCGTCAAGTTTTTTGGTAGCCAAACCAAGCAGGTAGCCAATTTTATTAGGCAAGGAACGGAAGTACCAGATGTGTGCTACTGGAACAACCAACTGGATATGGCCCATGCGTTCGCGGCGTACCTTTTTCTCGGTTACCTCTACCCCGCAACGGTCGCAGATTATTCCTTTGTAACGAATTCGCTTGTATTTGCCGCAATGGCATTCATAATCCTTAACAGGACCGAAAATTCGCTCACAGAACAAACCTCCCATTTCGGGCTTATAGGTTCTGTAGTTGATGGTTTCGGGTTTAAGAACTTCGCCTTTACTCTGATTGAGAATATCTTCAGGAGAGGCAAGCGATACAATGATCTTTTTGAAGTTACTTTTGAGTTTTACGTCTTTGCGCAAAGCCATAATGTTACGTTATCGTTGTGAAAAAAAGGCTTGCCGAAGGATGAATTCCTCCGGCAAACGTATTATTTAGTCAAGTGTAATCTTTAGTCCGAGACCGCGAAGCTCGTGAAGCAATACATTAAACGATTCGGGGATACCCGGAACCGGCATGTTATCGCCTTTTACGATGGCTTCGTAAGCCTTGGCACGACCAATTACATCGTCCGATTTAACGGTAAGGATTTCCTGCAGAATGTTGGCCGCACCAAATGCTTCAAGCGCCCAAACCTCCATCTCGCCAAAACGCTGCCCACCAAACTGAGCTTTACCGCCCAAAGGTTGCTGCGTAATGAGTGAATAAGGCCCAATAGAACGTGCGTGCATTTTGTCGTCCACCATGTGACCAAGTTTCATCATATAGATGATTCCAACGGTAGCAGGTTGGTCGAACAAATCTCCCGAACCACCATCGCGAAGGAAGGTACGACCAAATTTCGGAACACCTGCTTTATCGGTGTAATCATTGATTTGATCGATGCTGGCACCATCAAAAATTGGAGTGGCGAAAGTCATCCCCAATTCTTTTCCGGCCCAACCCAACACGGTCTCGTAAATCTGCCCAAGATTCATTCGCGAAGGTACCCCAAGTGGATTTAATACAATGTCCACCGGTGTTCCATCCTCGAGGAACGGCATTTCTTCGTCGCGCACGATACGCGCAACAATACCCTTGTTACCGTGACGACCGGCCATTTTATCACCCACTTTAAGCTTACGCTTTTTAGCAATGTAAACCTTAGCCAACTGAACAATACCTGCAGGCAGTTCGTCGCCCACGGTGGCAGCAAACTTTTTACGTTTTGCAATACCATGGATGTCATTGTAACGAATCAAATAATTGTTAAGCAATACTTTTATCTGGTTGTTCTTATCCTTATCGGTTGTCCATTTATTTGGATTTACCGAGGCATAATCAATACCCTGCAAAAGTTTCACAGTGAACTTAGCCGATTTGGGAATAATCTCTTCTTTGTAGTTATTGTAAACCCCTTGCGAGGTTTTACCATTAACCAATTGGAATAATTTATCCACCAGTTTAGTTTTTAATTCGGCAAGATCTTTATCGCGTTCAGCATCAATCTTGGCCAATGTTGGCTTTTCTTCAGTTTTTGCTTTACGATCTTTAATAACGCGCGAGAACAATTTCTTGTCGATAACCACACCGTTTAAGCTTGGCGGCGCTTTAAGCGAAGCATCTTTAACATCACCGGCTTTATCGCCAAAGATGGCACGAAGGAGCTTCTCTTCTGGTGATGGATCGGTTTCTCCTTTGGGAGTAATTTTACCGATTAGAATATCGCCTGGTTTAACCTCGGCACCGATTCGAATCAATCCATGTTCATCGAGGTCCTTGGTGGCTTCTTCACTTACGTTTGGTATATCAGAGGTAAGCTCTTCCAAGCCACGTTTGGTATCGCGCACTTCAAGAATGAACTCTTCAATATGAAGCGAGGTAAATACATCTTCGCGAACAATACGCTCAGAAAGTACAATCGCATCTTCGAAGTTGTTTCCTTTCCAAGGCATGAACGCTACTTTAAGGTTACGTCCGAGGGCTAACTCGCCTCCTTGAGTCGCATAACCTTCGCAAAGTACTTGGCCTGCAACCACTTTTTCGCCTTTGGCCACAATGGGCTTAAGGTTAATGGTGGTATTCTGGTTGGTTTTGCGGAATTTAGTAAGACGGTATGAACGAATATCATCGTCGAAACTTACCAAACGATCATCATCGGTACGGTTATAACGAATCACAATTTCGTTGGCATCCACCCATTCCACAATACCTTCGCCCTCGGCGTTGATGAGCACACGAGAGTCGCGTGCCACTGTAGGCTCAAGACCGGTTCCTACAATTGGTGCTTCAGGACGCAATAAAGGAACAGCCTGACGCATCATGTTTGAACCCATCAAGGCACGGTTGGCATCATCGTGCTCAAGGAACGGAATAAGCGACGCTGCAATAGAGGCAATTTGGTTAGGAGCAACGTCCATCAATTTGATTTCCTTCGGATCAACCACAGGGAAATCGCCAGCATTACGTGCTTTTACCTTAGTATCAACAAAATTACCCTTTGCATCAATGTCGGTTTTAGATTGAGCGATGGTAGAAGCCTCCTCCTCTTCGGCACTCATGTACACAATAGGTTTATCTAAATCCACTTTACCATCGGTTACGGTGCGGTAAGGCGTTTCGATAAATCCTAATTTATTGATTTTGGCAAATACACAAAGTGATGAAATCAAACCGATGTTTGGACCTTCGGGCGTTTCGATGGTGCATAAACGACCGTAATGCGTGTAATGCACGTCGCGCACCTCGAAACCTGCACGTTCACGTGAAAGACCTCCTGGCCCGAGAGCAGAAAGACGACGCTTGTGCGTAAGCTCCGAAAGCGGATTGGTCTGATCCATGAATTGGCTCAACTGGTTGGTACCAAAGAACGAGTTGATTACCGACGATAATGTTTTGGCATTAATCAAATCAGTAGGTGTAAACACCTCATTGTCGCGCACATTCATACGTTCGCGAATGGTACGGGCCATACGAGAAAGTCCGACTCCAAACTGACCATAGAGCTGCTCACCCACGGTACGTACACGACGGTTTGAAAGGTGATCGATATCATCCACATCAGCCTTTGAGTTTATCAACTCTATCAGATAACGGATAATTGAAATTATATCCTCCTTTGTGAGTACACGAATATCTTCAGGCGTACTCATTTGAAGTTTTTTATTGATACGATAACGTCCTACATCTCCTAAATCATAACGTTTATCAGAGAAGAATAATTTATCGATGATACCGCGTGCAGTTTCTTCGTCGGGCGGTTCAGCATTACGCAACTGCTTGTAGATATGCTCTACAGCTTCTTTTTCGGAGTTTGAGGTATCTTTTTGAAGTGTATTGTAAATGATGCTGTAATCTGCAGCATTAATATCCGTTTTATGTAAAATAATAGATTTTACACCCGACTCAAGGATTAGCTCGAGGTGTTCTTTTTCGATAACGATTTCGCGATCAATAATCACTTCGTTACGCTCAATTGACACCACTTCGCCGGTATCTTCATCTACAAAATCCTCAATCCATGTTTTAAGAACACGTGCAGCTAATTTGCGGCCAACAGCATTCTTAATATTGGTTTTATTGACTTTAAATTCGTCGGCAAGTCCGAAAATTTCGAGGATGTCTTTATCGCTTTCGTAACCGATTGCACGAAGCAATGTGGTTACGGGTAATTTCTTCTTACGATCGATATAGGCATACATCACGTTATTGATGTCGGTAGCAAACTCAATCCATGATCCTTTGAAAGGGATTACACGAGCTGAATATAGTTTGGTTCCGTTAGCGTGACGGCTTTGACCGAAAAACACACCTGGCGAACGATGTAACTGAGAAACAACAACACGTTCAGCACCATTGATAACAAAAGTACCTTTAGGCGTCATGTAAGGGATGGTTCCCAAATAAACGTCCTGAACGATGGTTTCAAAATCTTCGTGTTCGGGGTCGGTGCAGTATAATTTTAGTTTTGCCTTCAGCGGTACGCTGTAGGTAAGGCCACGCTCTAGGCATTCTTCGATGCTGTAGCGGGGTGGATCGATAAAGTAATCCAGGAATTCGAGCACGAAATTATTGCGTGCGTCAGAAATTGGGAAGTTTTCAGCAAACACCTTGAAAAGACCTTCGTTTTGGCGGTTTTCGGGTGTGGTTTCGAGCTGAAAGAAATCCTTGAACGATTGAACTTGAACATCAAGAAAATCTGGATATTCAACCGGCAGCTTGCTGGAAGCGAAGCTTAATCTCTGCTGGCGTTTTTTAGTGTAAGTCAAGGTACTCGGATTTTAAAGGTGAAAGATAGAAAGGTTAATATGCGTATAAACTGTTTAAGACCTCAATGTTTTTGAGGTCTTAAACAGTTATTGAAGTAAAAGATTACTTAACTTCTACTTCAGCTCCGGCTTCGGTGAGCTGCGATTTAAGCGCTTCTGCCTCGTCCTTAGCTACACCTTCTTTAAGCGGCTTTGGAGCGCCATCTACAAGGTCCTTAGCTTCTTTCAATCCTAAACCGGTAAGTTCCTTAACCAGTTTAACTACGGCTAATTTGTTAGCACCTGCGCTCTTAAGAATAACATCAAAAGATGTTTTTTCTTCGGCGGCAGCAGCACCACCACCGCCAGCAGCGGGAGCAGCAACTGCAACTGCAGCAGCAGCAGGTTCGATTCCGTATTCGTCTTTTAGGATTTGAGCAAGTTCATTCACTTCTTTAACAGTAAGGTTTACTAACTGTTCAGCGAAAGCTTTGAGATCTGCCATGATTATTGATTTTTAGAGATTGTACAAAAAGGGTTGATTAAAAAAATTGAGTTTAAGCGTTGCGTTCGGATAATGTTTTAACAATTCCCGCAATTTTGCCACCGCCTGATTGAAGTGCAGAAACAACATTTTTAGCAGGAGACTGAAGCAATCCGATGATTTCACCAATAACTTCATTTTTAGTTTTGATAGAAATCAACGCATCCAACTGATTATCGCCTACGTAGAATGATTCTTCAACGTATGCGGCTTTCAAGATGGGTTTTTCTTCTGTTCTACGAACTTCCTTAATGAGCTTAGCAGGTTCGTTGATGGTATCTGAAAACATTACCGCAGTATATCCTTTCAAAGCGCCATAGATGGGGGAAAAATCCCCTTCCATGCGATCAAAAGCTTTCTTAAGTAATGTATTCTTAACTACCTTCAACTCAATGTTACGCTTAAAGCAAAGACGACGCAAAGCATTGGTCTTCTCTACAGTCATTGAAGATGTATCGGTAAGATAGAAGTTAGGTTGAGCGTTTAATTTAGTAACCAGTGTTTCAATCACCTGGTCTTTTTCTTCTTTTTTCATTTTCGTTCAAGAATTAAAAGTTAGTGAAATCAGGCACCGATTGACTTTAAATCAACCGCAACCGAAGGACTCATAGTACTCGACAAATAAATGCTACGTACATAAGCTCCCTTAGCGCTAGAAGGCTTTAGCTTCATAATTGTCTGAAGCAATTCCTTAGCGTTGTCGTGAAGCTTTTCTGAACTGAACGAAGCTTTGCCGATTGCAGCATGCACGATACCGGTTTTGTCCACTTTGAAGTCAATTTTACCAGCTTTAACTTCTGTTACAGCCTTACCAACTTCTAGTGTTACGGTACCTGTCTTGGGGTTAGGCATCAAGCCGCGTGGACCCAGAACGCGTCCGAGTGCACCAACTTTTGCCATAATGCTGGGCATAGTGATGATCACATCAACATCTGTCCAGCCCCCTTTAATTTTATCAATGTATTCATCCAGACCTACAAAATCAGCACCAGCAGCCTTGGCTTCATCCTCCTTATCGGGAGTACAAAGTACCAAAACACGAACAGCTTTACCGGTTCCATGAGGAAGTGATACAGTACCGCGAACCATTTGATTGGCTTTGCGGGGATCTACTCCCAAACGAACAGCTAAATCTACCGATGCGTCGAATTTAGTCGTGGTGATTTCCTTAATCAGGCGGGCGGCATCTAAAAGTGGGTAGAATTTATCCTCTTCCACTTTTCCGATTACGGCCTTGCGTTTTTTAGTCAGTTTTGCCATTTCTTCTCCGTGTTAATGAATTAAAAAGGGCGCTGACCATCAACGTTAATACCCATACTGCGTGCGGTACCTGCCACCATGCTCATAGCCGATTCTACTGTAAAACAGTTTAAATCGGGCATTTTAGCTTCGGCAATACCGCGCACTGTATCCCAGGTAATGGTTGCTACTTTCTTACGGTTAGGTTCAGCAGAACCACTCTGTAATTTCGCAGCTTCCTTAAGTTGTACGGCAACCGGTGGAGTTTTTATGATAAAGTCGAAAGACTTATCGATATAAACTGTAATGATTACCGGCAAAACCTTACCAGCCTGATCTTGCGTACGGGCGTTAAACTGCTTGCAGAAATCCATAATGTTCACACCCTTGGCACCGAGAGCCGGACCAATTGGTGGTGAAGGATTCGCTGCTCCGCCTTTCACCTGTAGCTTAATGAGCGCACTTACTTCTTTTGCCATTTTTATTGTTTATTGAATCGCGGAATTTGTTTCGAATCGGGAGGGGAAGCATTTTACGTGGAGAAGACAACCCAACTCTTACAATTCCCACTGTTTTTATTCTTTTTCTACTTGCATGTAATTCAATTCAAGCGGTGTTTTACGCCCGAAAATCTTTACCATTACGATAAGCTTTTTCTTTTCTTCATTTATCTCCTCAATGGTACCCGTAAAGCTGTTAAACGGACCATCAATAACTTTTACAGATTCACCGACTATAAAAGGAATATTAAGCTCGGCATCACTTTCGGTAAGTTCATCCACTTTACCTAAAATACGATTAACCTCTACCTGACGTAGCGGAATAGGCTGACCTTTATCGCCAAGAAACCCTATAACTCCTGGAATATTTTTCAGAATGTGAGGGATTTCACCGATCATTATGGCCTCTACCATGATGTATCCGGGAAAATAATTACGTTCCTTACTTATTTTTTTACCGTTTCTGATTTGATAAATCTTTTCGGTAGGAATAAGTACCTGAGAGATGTAGGCCTGTATATTGTTGCGGATAATTTCGGAGTCAATATATTCTTTGACTTTTTTTTCCTTTCCGCTAACGGCGCGCACCACATACCATTTTTTGGTAACGGCTGATTCTTCGGTCATAATTGCTCCTGACATTATTTAAATAAACTATAAAACAATTCCATCACGTTGCTGAACGAAAAGTCCATTGCAAAAATCATCAGGGCGATAATGATGGAAGAAACCATAACCAACAGCGCTGTTGACTGAAGTTCTGACCAAGTTGGCCAGGTTACCTTATGCATAAGTTCGTTGTACGATTCTTCGATATATGTTTTAAGCTTTGTCATTGCTTTGGTGATGATTTGCACGGGTGGCAGGGCTCGAACCTACAACCTACGGTTTTGGAGACCGCCACTCTACCAATTGAGCTACACCCGTTTGTTATTAAATAAATTCGAACACTAATAGGTACTGTCCGAAAGGCGATTTGAATTGAAAGAACGAGGACTTAAAACAGGAACCCGTTTACAGGGTGAAAAGGTGTCCGCTCCTAAGATGGAGCGAAACACCTTTTAAGATTTCCTGTAATAAAGGATTATTCGATGATTTCAGTAACCTGACCTGCACCAACCGTACGGCCACCTTCGCGGATAGCGAAACGTAAACCTTTGTCCATTGCAACAGGCACAATTAGGTTAACCTGAATAGTGATGTTATCACCAGGCACAACCATCTCACGACCTTCTGGAAGCGTAATTTCTCCAGTTACGTCGGTAGTACGTAGATAAAACTGAGGACGGTATTTGTTATGGAAAGGAGTGTGACGACCACCTTCTTCTTTCTTAAGGATATAAACCTCAGCTTTGAATTTAGTATGCGGAGTGATAGAACCTGGTTTTGCGATAACCATTCCACGACGGATATCAGCTTTGTCGATACCACGCAGCAGAAGACCTACGTTATCACCAGCTTCGCCACGGTCAAGAATCTTACGGAACATCTCAACACCTGTAACAGTAGACGTTAACTTTTCAGTTTGCATACCCATGATCTCTACAGAATCACCTGAGTTGATAACTCCTGTTTCAATACGACCAGTAGCTACTGTACCACGACCAGTGATAGAGAAAACGTCTTCAACAGGCATCAAAAAGGCTTTATCTACCTGACGTGGAGGAATTGGAATGTAAGTATCTACCGCTTCCATTAATTCCATAATTTTTGGAACCCAAGTGCTATCGTTGTTCAAACCACCAAGAGCAGAACCACGAATGATCGGAGTATTATCACCATCGAAGTTGTAGAAGCTCAAAAGCTCGCGGATTTCCATTTCAACGAGATCAAGAAGTTCGGCATCATCAACCATGTCCACCTTGTTCATGAACACTACAATTTTAGGTACACCAACCTGACGGGCAAGAAGGATGTGCTCACGTGTTTGAGGCATTGGACCATCAGTTGCAGCTACAACAAGAACAGCTCCGTCCATCTGGGCAGCACCAGTAACCATGTTCTTTACATAGTCGGCGTGACCTGGACAGTCAACGTGAGCGTAGTGGCGGTTTGCAGTTGAATACTCAACGTGCGAAGTATTGATAGTAATACCACGCTCTTTTTCTTCGGGAGCGTTGTCAATCGAGTCGAATGAACGCGCTTCAGAAAGACCTGCATTAGCCAACACGGTAGTGATAGCTGCGGTCAGAGTGGTTTTACCGTGGTCAACGTGACCAATTGTACCAATGTTTACGTGCGGTTTGGACCGGTCGAATTTTTCTTTAGCCATGGTTTGTTTTTGTTTTTGTTTGTTTAAAAATTGTTTTTGTATTCAGGTTTAAAAAGTTCAGCTTTGAGCCAATGACGGGACTTGAACCCGTGACCTCTTCCTTACCAAGGAAGTGCTCTACCGCTGAGCTACATCGGCTTTTGCAGTCTGAAATCCCGACTGCTCGGCTTGGAGCGGAAGACCGGGCTCGAACCGGCCACCCTCAGCTTGGAAGGCTGATGCTCTACCAAATGAGCTACTTCCGCGTTTGTTTTTAAGAGTAAACAACTCTCTCGTAGGTTAAGCCTGATGCGATATTTCGAAAATTCCGAAAACACATAAAAGAACCGTGACCATGGTTCTCAGACCAAACATACTCTGTTGGTGGGGAGAGAAGGATTCGAACCTTCGAACTCCGAAGAGGACAGATTTACAGTCTGTTGCCGTTGGCCACTTGGCTATCTCCCCTACCTCTTTGCAACACAAAATCATACTACAAAGAACAGAGCCGAAGAAGGGACTCGAACCCCCGACCAGCTGATTACAAATCAGCTGCTCTACCAGCTGAGCTACTTCGGCTTTTACCTTTTTTTAAAAGTGCATAACTCTACACCCCTCAAAAAAGGTGTGCAAATGTAGGAAAGAAAATATTCTTGCCAAATTTATTTTAAAGGAATATCAGTTTTTTTTTATCCAAAAACACTAAAGCCTTTAAATTCAAATTTTTATAAGCTCTTAATTTTATCCTTATGCTTTGCCAACTGATTGCGCAAGGCTTCTGAACACTGATCAACTGCCTCTTCAAAACTCTTACACTGACGCTTTGCAAATAAATCGTTACCGCTTACATGCAAGCGTATTTCCGCAATTTTATTTTCGTTATTGGAGGCTTTGTCCAGTTTTAAGGTAACATCCGTTTCTAAAATAGTATCATACACCGATGATAATTTAGCCATTTTTGAATCGACAAAGTCGATGAGTTTGCGATCGGCATCGAAATGCACAGATTGAAGATTAACTTTCATACGTATATATTTTTATACTCCGTAACCTAAACTGCCCGAAGTATGATTACACTTGCTAAAGTATATATTTGCGTCAAAATTCAGACATCCGAATTCTTAAAAAATCACAAATACCTGATAGCACAGATACTAATTTCATGAGATACGTTTCACATAAACAGCTGCACGATTTTTCATGTCGGATTTTTATTAAAGCGGGAATGCTTGCCGAGGAGGCCGCCATTGCCAGCACAACGCTTATTAGCGCCGATTTGCGGGGCATTGATTCTCATGGCATTGCACGTTTACCGGGCTATATGAGACTTTTTAAACTGGGACGTATGAATCCGCGTCCGCAGATAAAAACGATTCATGAATCGCCTTCCACTCTTACATTAGACGCAGATAATGCTCCCGGTTTGCTTGCCGGTCCTTATGCTATGGATTTGGCCATTAAAAAAGCCGAAACCTGCGGAACGGGTTGGGTGGCCGTGCAAAATTCAAATCACTTTGGCATTGCGGGATTTCATGCTATGCGTGCCTTACACCATCAAATGATTGGCATAGCTATGACCAATGCCAGTCCACTAGTGGCGCCTACATTTTCAACTTCACGACTTTTAGGCACCAATCCCATAGCCTTTGCGGTGCCCGCCCTTAACGAGCCGCCCTTTGTGGCTGATTTTGCCACAACTACTGCGGCCAATGGTAAACTTGAAATTTTACAACGAAAAAACGAGAATGCTCCACTAGGATGGATTCAAGATAAATCGGGCAATACATCCGAAAATCCCAATGAGCTCGCTGTAGGAGGTGCACTGTTACCGCTTGGTAGCGACCGAGAGCATGGCAGTCACAAAGGGTATTGTCTGGGGGCTACGGTGGATATTTTATCGGCTATACTTTCGGGTGCTAACTACGGACCATGGGTGCCTCCTTTTGTAGCATTTTTAAATCCGCCCGATAATCCCGTTGGAAAAGGTATTGGCCATTTTTTCGGAGCCTTGCGAGTGGATGCCTTTAGGCCCGCTGACGATTTTCTGAAACATATGGACCACTGGATACAAACTTTCAGACAGGCCGAAAGAGTGAATCCCAATCAACCGATAATAATTCCGGGCGATCCCGAACGACTAACCGAATTTACAAGAATCCAGGAAGGAATTCCATTGCATCCCACTGTCGACAATTCCTTAATCGCTTTAGGAAAAGAACTGGATATCAGTTTTTAGGGCCTTCTCCCCTGCCGTCCACTCGAAAAACCTTGTTTTTGAAAGCGGTCTTTTCTATTTCCGTTAAAAGCAAAATCAGGTTTACCCGATTTACCGCCTCTCGAAGGTGAACGATCTGAATATTTATTGGAACGTCCAGATCCTTCGCCTCTGCCTTTGTCAGTTTTTTCTACACGTATGGGACGGTCGTTTACATATACTTCGTCAAAACGAGTTTCAACCAGATGTGCAAATTGCTGAGGAACTTCGAAGAACGAGAACGTTCTTCGCAATTCTATTTTACCCACTTTAGCATTGGGCAATCCCGTGGTATCACAGATTAAACGCACCATACCCGATTTATCCACGCCGTCTAATTCTCCTACCGATACAAAATAACGTGTCATCGGCACCGAAGCATTTTTGCCCGAACGATCGCCTTCGGCAAAACTAGGTCCTGACTGATTTAAATCGGCAGCATTGCGATAATACTCTAGAAAACGGTTAAATTCAAGTGACAAAAATCGTCGAATAACCTCTTCTTTCTCCAGATCTGAAAAATGCTCAATAATTGCCGGGAGATAATGTTCAATATCGGGATTTACTGCAACATCATGCGCTTTGTTGGCCAAATGGAGCAACTGTTGTTCGCAGACTTCAATACCACCTGGCACCGGCTTTTTCTCAAACTGGGTTCCGATTTTTTTCTCAATCGAACGAATTTTTGAGATATCTTTTGCGGTTACTATGGCCAGCGAAATACCATGCTTGCCGGCCCTCGCCGTACGTCCTGAGCGATGCGTATAACTCTCGGGATCGTCGGGTAAATTGTAGTTTATAACATGCGAAATGCTATCCACATCAATACCTCTTGCAGCTACGTCGGTTGCTACCAACATTTGCAAGTGCTTCGAACGAAATTTACGCATCACGGCATCACGCTGCGCCTGGCTCAAATCACCGTGCAATGAATCGGCATTATATCCATCGCGGATAAGTTTTTCGGCAATCTCCTGCGTTTCAATCTTTGTGCGACAAAATATGATACCATAAATATCGGGATGATAGTCGGCTATGCGCTTTAAGGCCTCATAGCGATTAACATTGGACACCTGGTAATAAACGTGACGAATATTTTCGGCCGTAGAATTTTTCTTCCCCACCGATATCTCGACGGGCTCGGTCATATATTTCTTGGAGATTGCTGCCACTTCAGGCGGCATGGTTGCAGAAAAAAGCCAGGTTTGCTTTTCCTTAGGCGTGGTTGCTAGAATAAAATCGATATCGTCGCGAAAACCCATGTTGAGCATTTCGTCGGCTTCGTCGAGTACCACGGTTTCCACTTCTTCGAGGACTACGGCTTTGCGTTCGATTAAATCTTTTAAGCGGCCGGGTGTTGCTACTACAATTTGTACACCGCTACGAATGGTTCTGATTTGGGTAGAAATGGCAGCACCGCCATAAACAGCCACAATACTTACCTTAGGCATTTCTGTTGAGAACGCCTCTAAATCGCGAGCTATTTGTAAACAAAGCTCGCGTGTAGGACATAATACCAATACCTGCGGGATGCGGCGACCTTCGTCGATATTATGCAAAGCAGGTAGGCCGAAAGCAGCAGTTTTACCGGTTCCGGTTTGAGCCAAAGCTACAACGTCGGTAATGTTTTGGGTTAATAAAGGAATGGTTTGTTCCTGAATGGGGGTCGGAGACTGAAATCCCAATCGGGAGATGGCCTCGAGGAGCTCCTCACGGAGTCCAAGGTCTGAAAATGATGTCATTATTATTATTAAGCCGCAAAGGTAAGTCAAATAATCGGTTTAATGGGATATTTGTTTTGGGCGGTCGGAATAAATGCAGATTACAACAAATTATTCCGACATCCAATTCCTCTGCCTCTTAAACTTTTGGCCTCTTGGTACAATATCCGAAAATTGATAGCCCTCCATTAAGCAGGTGGGTATTCCATCGCGCGCATAACTGTCGCTTTCAAATGTACATATAATTCGAAATATCTTGCTCTTATTCAATCTAAAGCGACTTTCATCAGAAAAAATAAGTAAGACCTCTTTGCCCTTCCAATTCGAATTTTCATCAAATTGACTATTTAGTGAATCTAAGTAAAACTCAATATTTTCATTTGAATAATCTGGAAAACAGAATTGTTTCCCTGTTTGCAAATCCTTAAAATTGAAACTTGTACCAAGTCCAAAATCTGCATCAACAAACATAGCTTCTAGATACAATTCAAACGGGCCTAATCGAACGGTGTCTTTCGAAGTATAATACATGCGCTCTTGATCAATACTGCACAGCATTTCTTCATAATTACGGACTACAACCTGAGCATTTGATGAAGTATTAAAAATCAAAAAGACACTCCAAAAACCTAAAAACAATTTGTTTAATAATGTCATATATATTACCCAAAAACTGATTAACGTTTTTATTAGTTTTCATTGTACAAAAAAGCCGACTACAATATGTAACCGGCTTTAATATACGTAATCGTTATTTTTATTAGAAGAAACGATAACGCTTGTCTTCTACGTTGGCTTTCTTCATCAAACTCGAATACACGCCGTTATCAACTCTGCTTTGTAAGGATGAGGCTAATTGTTTTTTGTACTCCTTCAAATCGGCAGGCGGTGCCGGAGCTTCTGTTATGTTCTCAACCACGTAAACGTAAACTCCCGAATTTCCTCTAACCGGACCTGAAAGTTTGTTCTTTGCCGAATATGGAATAGCTCCTATCAACTTAGGCTCATAGCCATAAGCATTCAACGAATAAGAACCAAAATTAACAGAGGCACTGGTATCAACCGTTAACTTGAGTTTTGCCGCTAAGGCATCAATATTGGCTGAGCCAGAAATGGCCATTTCCTTTTCAAAACGCTCCGCTTTTTTATCACGCTTCACCATCGGCTCCATATCTTCCTTCAACTGTTCCATCGGCGGAATACCTTTGTCTCTTTTACCGGTGAGCACCGCAACCACATACTTGCCATCCAATTCAATAACCTTTGACACATCATTTATTTTCACCTCCTCTGAGAAGGCCCAATTCACAATTTCACGGGCATTGTTAAGGTCATTAACGTTACGGTCGGTAGGCTTTACTGAAGGCGCTTTAACTACAAATATATTCTTGGCTTTTGCCTTCTTCGTAAATGCGTCAAAATCTGAAGAAGAAGATGCAAAATCGCTAGCCTGAGCGTACAATTTCTCATTGGTAGCCGTAGAGGCCTCAATAGCTTTGGTCAAAAATACCACACGCGCCTTATTCGATGGATCTTTCTTTTTAGTTATTTTAATAAGGTGCGCACCAAATTGGGTTTTAACGGTTACCAGGTCACCAACATTTCCATTAAAACAGGCATCGTTAAATTCTGGAACCATCATGCCTTCGGCAAACATTCCTAAATCTCCGCCTTTGGTTTTTGAACCTGGGTCTTCAGAAAGCTGGGTAGCTAAAGCCGCAAAATCGGCTCCGTCTTTCACCAACTTCTTAACTGAATCGGCTTTTGCCATGGCTTTTTCAGGAGTTAGACCGCCTTGTGTAGAAAAAAGAATGTGACTAGCCTGAACCGAATCTGATGAAGTTTTAAAGCCTTTCAGTTTAACTATTTTAATATCATTTCCATCTACAAACGGCCCATAAACGCTGCCCTCCGCTCCTTTAAATACGGATGAATCTATCTGAACATTTAATGAACCGCGTTTAACACTTTCTTCTCTGAACGGTGTATTGGAATTGGCATTCACAAACAAAGTATCGTTATTGGTTGATTTAAATTGTTCTTTTAAACCTTCCATTTGTTTCAAAAGCTCCGCGCGATCTTCGGGCGAAGGAGCCACCTGAAATACAACATACTCCAATTTACGGCTCTCGTCTTGTTGCTCGAATTCGTTTTTATGCTCATCATAATACTTCTGATAATCGGCATCGGTGAGCTTGATGGTTGAATCGGCAATAGTATCGTACTTCTTGGCAATGAGCCTGTAAGTGACATTTTTGTTTTTGTCGGCAAAGTCTTTCTTAGCCACCGCTGTGGTTACATAAATGGCTTTACGAATAAGGGTATTGTATTTTGTCTTTCGGCGATTTTTAACCAAAGCTTTCTCAAAATCGGCCCACGAGGTGCGAAATTTACCATCAGGATCATTTTCTTCTGACAATTGTGTCTTAAGGAACTTAATTACCTTTTTACGATCAAATTGTTTAGTAATAGAATCTTGAAAAAGAGGAATTTGCTGTACCTGTGGATCGATGTTCTCGCCCTGAACCATATCAAAAAGCTCGTCTTCATGAACTGCGACTCCTGTTTGCTCCATTTGCGGATTAAACAAATGCATGTCGAGATATTCGTTCCAAACTTCATTGATTAATTGCTGACGTTCATTTTCTGTAAGCGATGACTTACCATTGTTGGCTTTTACCTTTTCTTCGAGCGCATTGAGTTTATTTGCGAACTCCTCGCCGGCTATGGTTTCGCCATTAATTTCGCCAAGATCATTGTTCTTAAAAACAGAACTGCCGGAGCTGAATAAATCCTGTAAAACAAAGGAAAGAAGGGCAAGACCAATAACAACAACTACTATGGTTCCTGCACGTGAACGAATTCTTTCTAAAACTGCCATTTGTGTATGAATTCTTTAGTATTTCGGGCTGCGAATATACAATAAAAAACAGCTGTAATCTTAAAACATGTTAAAATATGTTGCACCCCTTACTTATCATCTGATTATAAATAATTTATCGCCGACAAAACTTTTAAATGGGCAATAAATACAAACAATTTTAAGCATGAAATACCAAAGCGTTCTATCTTCGCAACGTGAACTCAACACGCATTGTAGTAACCGGAATTGGTACCGTAAATCCGCTCGGGCAAAATTGTGCATCATCGTGGAAGTCGCTCTGCGAAGGCCAAAGCGGGGTTTCTGCGATTGATCGGTTTAATACTTCTGCATTTAACACCCATTTTGCCGCACATATTCAAGGATTTGACCCGCTTAAACTCGACGATCGCAAGCAGATTCGCAAAATGGATCGTTTGGTATGGTATGCCTTAGCGGCTTGCGATGAAGCTTTGAATCATGCAAAAATTGATATCGACTCTTTAGATAAAAATCGGTTGGGTGTATCTTGGGCCTCGGGCAACGGCGGTATGGAGAGCATTGATCAGGCCTTATTAGAATATGCAGGACATCCTGAAAAACCAAGATTTTCACCCTATTTTCAATCGAAAGCCCTGCCCGATTCGGCCAGTGGTTGGATTGCCAGCCGTTATGGATTTAGAGGGGCTAATCAGTTGTCGGTTGCAGCTTGTGCCTCGTCTAATGTTGCCATTGGCACCGCAATGTTGATGCTACGTTCGGGCATGTGTGATGCCGTGCTTGCCGGCGGATCAGAAGCGCCTATTACGCCCTCGGTTTTGGGCGGTTTTGGGGCTATGAAAGCGCTGAGTACACGAAATGATTCGTATACAGAAGCTTCGCGTCCATTTTCGGCCGATCGTGATGGATTTGTGCTGGGCGAAGGGGCTGCAGCCTTGATACTCGAAACCGAAAGTCATGCCTTACAACGTAAAGCTCCTATTCTGGCATATTTAACAGGTTACGGCAATGCCAACGAGGCTGGACATCCCACCGCGGCCGACGAAAGTGGCAGCGGCACCGCTCAATCGGTAGAGATGGCTCTCTCATGGGCCGGTCTGCAACCGCAACAAATAAGTTTGATTAATCCGCACGCTACTTCAACGCCTAACGGCGATTTGGCCGAATACAACGGATTACACAGCGTTTTTGGAGAATATTTGAGCCAAATACCTATGGCAGCCACCAAATGTATGACCGGGCATTTATTGGGAGCGGCTGGTGCTATCGAAGCCGTTTGGAGCCTAATGTCAATTATCGAACAAAAAATACCGGCAGGTATTAATCTTTTTCCCCTCGAACCCTCCATTAAGGAACGCGGCATACAACTTTGTGCCACATCGCAACCCCATAAAATTGAACATGTGTTAAGCCATTCGGCCGGTTTTGGCGGGCACAATGCCAGCCTTATTTTTAGCGCTCCGCAAGCAGGACCAGCCAGGCCTTAAGCACCTCGCCCGAATCCAAAAGTTGTGCAGCAATGCGATGTGTAGCAAAATCGGTATTCGGTACATTTTGTTTGAGCAGCTCAAATTCATCCGAATCCTTGAATTCCTTTACCCATTGTGCATCAGGAAAATGCTCGGTATTGCCCAGTTGCCCCAGATGATTGCCGGTAAGAACGGGCGATAGTCTAATATAGTCGGGAAGCTGATCAACGCCCATCCCTAATGTACTGAGGGGCTTTTCAACCTCAAACAGCGCATCGCCCGAAGCCCTGCAATACCAATTACCGCCCATGCGCGATACGAGATCAATTTTATTAATATCAATAAATCCTTTTTCGTTAAGAATGTTTTCGCTCACGTGAATGCGCTTAACCGAACAAACCACCAAATTTCCGGCACCACCTTCATTACCTAATGCAATTACCTGATCCACCTGACATTCAAACTGCACCGGACTTTCTTTAATGCGTGGAGGTTTCACACATTCAGAGGGAATTTGAGTAAGACCAGCCTTTATAAACTCGTTAACACCCACGGGATATTCGGTACTCGAAAGCGACATTTGCTGCACCAATTCGTAATTAACAACATGAATCACCACTTCGGGAACCTCCTTAACATTATCGAGCGTATGCTTACTGGTAGTGTCACGCACCCTTAGCGCCGGTGAAAAAACCAATACCGGTGGATTGGCGCTAAAAACATTGAAAAAACTAAACGGACTTAAATTCACCTCGCCTTTGGAATTTATAGTGCTTGCCCAAGCGATAGGACGCGGACCGATAGAGGATTGTAGAAGATTTTGTACTGCGGGTACCGATAATTCGGCTGGATTATACGTTATCATGCAGCAAAAATATTGTTTAAAGCGCAGGATGTTATAAAATATTCGGGAACTACAGCGAAATAATTTTAATACCTTGCGGCATTGAAATCAAAAAATTTTAAAAAATGAAACGTATTTCTCTCTTTCTGTTTTTAATTATTTCTATTGCTCAAACAGCGGTACTAAAAAGTCAGAGTCAGCAAAATACCCCTGAATTTACGATAGCTTTTGAGGCATTACCTGAAGTTGAAAAAGTGATGCAGTTGATTCAGAAAGCAATGCCTGATAAAGATTACAGCAAATTTGAAGTAGCTACATTTGATTTAGAAGCCACCATTGGAGGCTCTACTCAAGTGGTACATTGTTTTGGTAATAGTTGGAATGCCGAACAAATAGCGCTGATTAAACGATGTATTGCTGAAAATGCAACCGAAATTTCACTGACACAAATTGCGGTGTATGTTCAAACTCCGCCTACGAAAGAATTGATTGAGCGCATACGCTTAAAGCGCGCTTATTAAATAAATTAGCGCTTAAATTACACCGTCGGCAAAGTATTATAATAACAGATAAGGCCAATAAACATTGAATCACATAACACGCCACCCTTGGCATGGCATTGCGCCACAACCCGAAGGAAATTCTGATTTAGTACACGCTGTTATTGAGATTCCGCAAGGCAGCAAATTAAAGTTTGAGGTGGATAAACCGAGTGGTTTGCTAAAACTCGATCGGGTACTTCATGGTGCGGTGCATTATCCGGCCAATTATGGATTTATACCGCAAACTTACGCTGGCGATAACGATCCTTTGGATATTCTTGTTTTATGTCAAATTGAATTACCGCCGTTGTGTTTGGTTGAAGCCCGCATTATTGGCGTAATGCGCATGCGAGACCGTGACGAGACCGATGATAAAATTCTCGCTGTAGCACATTCAGATATTTCACTAGCACATATACATTCGCTCAACGACCTTCCAGATTATTTATTGAAAGAAATCCGAAAATTCTTTGAGGATTATAAAAAGCTGGAACAGCGGTTTAATGTGGTAGTTGAAGAGATGTTGGATTCAGAAAAAGCATGGGAAATTTTTCTTGAGGCAAAAGAGGGTTATGTAAAACACTGGAGTAACATAAGCTAAGGATAGCCTGCATTAACATGAGCTTCGTTTAAACAATAAGCACAGAAAAGGTCTAAGAAAAATTAATTTCAGAATTTAGAAATTGACTTGATTTTTAAAGTGCCTGTAGAAAATTGCACTTATTACTTGAATGTACTTGTTTATAAAGCACCTAAAAAGCTAAACACATTCAATACAAATTTGTCAAACATATTATAACCGCCACACCTGCTATTATCCTTAACGTAATTGGACACTTAGTGCCTTGAAATTAATGCCTTTAACTCGTTCCAAGTAGGTAGTGAAGAGGCCGGCCAAATATTCACAATTCTTTTTTTAGCAATCAATACCACTGTTGGGTTTGATCGTGTGTAGTTACTCATAAATGATGTTGATGTTGCATAGAATGGGAAAGGCGTTTGCATTTCGTGCCTAAAATCTTCCAAAACTGAAGCGGTGCCTTCGGCAATTCCCACAACATTAACTCCATGATTCTCCGCTTCAACAGCACATATGTTCAGCGTATTAAAAACCTTTGTCTGGCTTGATGGCAGATGCGGTACGATAATCCAAAGCTGAGGCTCGTCGTTTTTAATCCAGTTAGGTAAATAATTAATGCCCTCCGAATCATACATGCAAATTTGTTCTTGAGGGGAAAATACGGACTCAAGCATCAGGCCTTCTTTCCATGCACACGTATTTATGATGGGTTGGGTGCTTAAAATGTAATACGGCAGTGTTGACGATACGCTAAAAAGCACTATTGATGCCAACACATATTTAAATCGTAGCGCAACAAACTCATTACCTGAATGTCGCCACAAAATTATAGTGTGAATAATTCCTATGAACGAAACTAGGAGCAAGAAGAGCAGATATGCGGAAAATACCCAACGCATTTCCTCCGACAAGATCAAGCTCGTTAGGGCGAGTGTTAAACCCAACAACCAAATCGGAATGTTCCACCAAGGCCATCGCTTGTTAAATAAGCCAATCATCCAATTAATAGCTGTAAAAATCTCAAAACCAATTAATAGAACAATAATAAATCGTGCTATACCTGAATAAGCATCCCATGAAATGCATTTCAATGCCGGTTCCAGCGCATACAAAAGTCCAACAGGATCGTTGGCATGCAGGGCTGCCGAAAACAGCATGAATACAATTGAAATTTGTTTTAAAACACCGTTCGGGTGTTTCATGACTTTGCCTCGCTGAGTTGAATTAATGCAAAAACACTATAATTGATTATATCCATGTAGTTGGCATCAATACCTTCTGAAATAAGCGTTTGCCCTTTATGATCTTCAATCTGCCGAATACGCATTAAACGCATCAAAACCATATCGGTAAACGAACTCACACGCATATTACGCCAAGCCTCGCCATAATCGTGATTCTTCTTAAGCATTAGCGCTTTAACTTCAGCAACCTGAGCATCGTAAAGGCCTTCGGTTTGTGATCGTTCCAACTCAATGGGCGCCTGCTCGTCGAGCTGCAACTGAATTAAAGCCAATAAAGCATAATTTACAATACCAATGAATTCGGGTTCAACCCCTTCATCCACCAAATGTGTTCCTGAAGTTTCTATACCGCGAATACGGCTGGCCTTTATGTAAATTTGATCGGTAATAGACGATGGACGCAGCATTCGCCACGATGTGCCATAATCGGCATTCTTCTTAAGAAATATATCTTTGCAGCGTGCAATGACCTCATCAAATTGCTCCGAAGTTGCGTTCATGGAATCTAAAAATAATCCCGCTAAGGTAATATCCCGCATCGAAATACCCTCGATTTGCATCAGAGAAAGTATATTTTCGTTCGAAAAACCCTGTATAATGGGCATAATAAACATAACGAGCGATTCATTTTATGCAGGCAGCAGGGCGCCATCGCTCGATGCGGTTTGCACTTTGGCCGAAAAGCACGTTCGGCATGGCGCACAGTTTTTAGATATCGGCGCTGCCTCATCACGGCCTGGCGCAGGACTATCGAATCCTGAGGAGGAATGGGCCCGACTGAACGGTGTTTTTGGCCGGCTGCGAAAAGAATTCCCCGAAGTTTATCTTTCGGTGGATACCTATTGGGCATCGGTCGCCAAAAATAGCATATACGATGGAGCTGATATGGTAAATGATATTTCTGCAGGAAGTTTTGATGCGGAACTATTAACAACCGTAGCTCAGATGCGTGTACCTTACATTTTGATGCATATGCAGGGTAATCCGCAAACTATGCAAATGAACCCGCAATACATAAATGTTACAGCCGAAGTGCAGTATTATTTAGCTCAAAAACAAAAAGAATTATTTTCACTTGGATGTTCAGACGTACTCTTAGATCCCGGGTTTGGCTTTGGAAAAACATTGGAACATAATTATTCGCTGCTCAACAATCTTAGTGAACTAAGAAGGCTGAAAGCGCCTTTGGTGGTTGGTGTTTCCCGTAAAAGTATGATAACGAAACTGCTCAACATTTCGGCCGTTGATGCATTAAACGGTACTACCGCCTTGCATACCATTGCATTAATGCAGGGTGCAAATATTTTACGCGTGCACGATGCAGCTGAAGCATCGCAATGCATTTCTATTTTTGAGGCCTACCAAAACGGCGATAATCGCTGATTTAGTGAATACACTCAATCACGAGAATTCCAATTTACGGTTAAAAAAAAGCGCCAAAAATGAATTTATTATTCAGTAAACGTAGGATTCATTAATTAACACCTATTCCAAGACAAGCCTGCTACTCAACGAGCTTCTGCCGCTTTGCAGGGTAATATGATATATGCCAGGGTTGAGATGGTGTAAATCAATATCAAAGCGATCGGAAGTAAAACGTTGATGATACATCGTTTGCCCTAGCATGTTTGTTATCGTGCAAATACCCTTTATGTTTGTTTCGTCATCGATTTGAATCGAAATTAATCCACTTGAAGGATTTGGAAATATTAGGAATTGGTTGTCATTCAAGTGCGCCGAAATGCCTGTATTTAGTTCGCCAGTTTCGCAAACAAAATACTCGCTCGGTGTTTCGGAACCATTACCCAATTGACCTATATAATTAGCGCCTGTGGTACATAAACTGTAATTGGGAGCTTGAATGGCCGCTGAATGACCTCCAAATACACTATTGCCACTGGCTGCACCCGATGCGCCCGATATCGAAGTGTAATTGCTTTCTTCGCCTACCTGAACTGGTACGTTTTGCTGTGAAGTATTTCCAAGTCCAAGCTGTCCATATTGATTATATCCCCAACAATAAAGCTGGTTACTGGAATTGATAGCAAAAGCAAAGGTGGCTCCGGCTTCAATCTCACGCCAATAGCTTGCATTGCCGATTCTATTTGGAAAATTGCGCTGTGCCGTACCGCCTAAACCCAATTGACCGTTTCCGTTAAAACCCCAAGACCAAATAGTACTATCGGCTTTTCTTGCCAGCGAATATTCATAGCCGCAGGATATTTCTTCCCAATCGGTATCATTGGTAATTTTTACAGGAACTGAGCTTGCGGTGGTAGTGCTATCGCCCAGTTGTCCGGTCAAATT
>JBKCHQ010000192.1:0-5744 GCA_046302715.1 Bacteroidia bacterium
TTTCCAAGCAATTACGATAACGGCGGATTTTCGCCGGCGGCACAGAGCGGGTTCGACATTGTAGCTACAGCCGATAATACGGTAATAACCATAGTCCCAACGGCTAATTTAGTTGGGCATGCCGCTGGGGTTCCCTTTACCATTACCCTAAACCGAGGCCAAACCTACTCGCTTATTTCCATCGGAACCGCAGCAGGTCAAAGACCGGCAGGTACAGTAATTACCTCCAACAAACCCATTGCAGTAACGCTCAAAGACGACTCTGCAGCACAACAGGGCTGCCGCGATTTAATGGGCGATCAACTGGTGCCCACTGGGGTTATTGGAACCGAATACATCGTGATGAAAGGTTTTTTGGGTAGCGAAGAACGTGCCTATGTACTCGCTACTGAAAACAATACCAGCATTTTCCTGAACGGTAATGCAACAGCAGCCAGCAATTTAAATACAGGGCAGCAATTTACCATCGATCTTATTGACCCTACCACCTACATTACCAGTAGCGCACCCGTTTATGTACTGCATGTTTCGGGCTTTGGCTGCGAGCTGGGTAGCGCCGTTTTGCCATCCATAGCATGCACCGGTTCGCCTGCCGTTTTCTTTACGCGATCCACCTCCGAATTTTTCGGTCTAAACATAATGGTACGAACGGGTTCTGAAGGAAATTTCATATTAAACGGTTCCAATACACTGGTTCAGGCCACCGATTTTAATCCCGTTAACGGCAGCAACGGCGAATGGGTGTACGCACAAATTTCATTTACTGAAGCCGAAGTTCCCATTGGAGTTACCTCCACGTTGGTGAACACTTCCACCGAATCGGAATTGTTTCATCTGGGGGTAATTCATGGAGGGGCGTCCACCGGTTGCCGATATGGATATTTCTCCGACTTTGCCAGCGTATATCTGGGCAATAATCAGGTATTGTGTTTAAACGATTCGCTGCTGCTCGATGCCGGACCAGACAAAGACACCTATTTATGGAGTACGGGCGATACCGTGCAGCAGATTTATGTAGCCGAGCCCGGAGTATTTTGGGTAACTGCCGTGAAAGATGGCTGCGAAAAAACCGATACGGTTGAAGTAATTCTCGAAAGTCCCGATATGGGCTTTAACGACAGTCTAAGCGCCTGCGGAGCAACTCAAATTGTGTTGGGATTGCCCTTGGGCTATAGTGATATTGTTTGGAGCAATGGCGCTACAACCGACAGCATTCTAGTTGTACAAGCAGGGATTTATTCTGTACAGGGAATAAGTTCGGCCGGATGCGTTGCACGCGATACGGTGGAGGTTAATTTCCTCCCTGTTCCTCCAATTCCCAACCTACAATACGAAGATCCGGTTTGCGAGGGATCAACTGTTCAGCTAAACAGTCCGCAGGCGGGCGGAACTGTGCTTTGGGAAGGCCCGGGCAATTTTAGCGAACAGGGTGTGTCCATTTCCATTGCCAACATTTCCACGAGCCAATCGGGTACGTATTATGTGAGTCAGGAAGCCAACGGATGTCGCAGCGATTCGGTTTCGTTTGAATTAAACGTTTTGGAAACGCCTCAGATTTTCATTTCGGGCGATACGCTGCTTTGTGAAGAAGAACTGAGTATACTCACTGTTGGAGGCGATAATCAGGCGGTGCAATGGAGTACCGGCGAAACCACACCCAGTATCGAAGTAACTGCCGGCAATTATACCGTTTTTACCACCATCCCTAATGGCTGTAACGATACCATTAACATTCAGGTAAACAATGCCGAACCCACGGCTAATATTATTCCATCTGGTCCGATAACCGTTTTAGTAAATACGCCGCTTGTGCTCAGCGATTCATCTTTCACACCTAATGCTTCCACCATAGAATCCTATATTTGGGATTTTGAGGGCAGTGAAGAAATTGGGCCCTCAATTACCGTTAGTTTTTCTGACACGGGTTGGGTAAATCTCATTTATACTGTAACAAACGATGCGGGATGTTTAGATACGCTCAGCTCAGAAATTCTGGTAATAGCTGACGTTATTGTACCCAATGTATTTACTCCAAATGGCGACGGCAAAAACGATTTGTTTGTGATTCAAAACTTAGAGGCTTTTGATAATGCAGGGTTGCGCATATACACTCGTTGGGGCCGTTTGGTTTTCGAGTCGGATAATTATATCAACAACTGGGATGGCGCCGAAGCTACAGACGGCACATATTTCTATGTACTGGATGTTCCCTTGTTAGAAAAAAAATACGAAGGTACCGTTACCATCCTGCGTTAAATGAAGTATATTTCCGCTAGTAATAATCCAATATTATGAAAGCACTTAGAACACTTATCCTTTTCATTACCGTATTTTCTGCAAGTAATAATATTATCGCTCAAAGTGGCTTATTCCGAGATGAAAGTTCGGTGGCTTCGTACATGGAGGGAAAACGATTTTACAATGCAGCTAACGGTCTTGAAGTGGAATACGGTTATATTTCAAGTTACAATACCAATGGTATCATTGTCAAAAATGCTTCTGGGGCTAAATTTTATTTCATCAATGTTACCATCAGTGCTTATGGGAGTTTCGCAGATTTATACGGAATTAATGTGGATGATGGCGGAAATTTCGGTTTCAGACTTTACCAGGGGAAATTGGTGGTTGGCCGTGGTGAGCCCGGAGAACAAACCTTCTTCCTTCGATAATTCAATAAGCGCATAGCAATTTTAATAAACCAACCTTATCTTTGGCCTTTGATGATTGAACCTATAAAGCTGAAGATTTTCGCATTGCTTTTAGCCCTGTTTGGAGTTTTAACTATAGCACAGGCACAAAGTTTAAGCGGTATCGTTAAAGATAAAAAAACAGGCGAGGCACTTATTGGTGCTACAATAGTACTCAAGGGCACCACTACGGGCACTTCTGTGGATGTTGAAGGTAAGTTTAAGCTGGATCTCACCGGAAAAGTTCCCCTCGGAGAAACTATCACATTAGTAGTAAGCTTTATTGGATACACGCCACAGGAACTTACTGTTACCGATCCATCAAAAAAGATAACCTGCTTCCTCAGCGAATCCGAAACTATGCTCAATACGCAAGAGATTGTGGATACGCGACTCACCGAAAAACAACGAGCGTCGCCGCTAACTGTGGAGGCCTTGGATTTACTGGCTATTAAAGAAACACCCGCCGCTAATTTTTATGATGGTCTGGGCGCCCTTAAAGGAGTAGATTTAACGGCAGCCAGTCTTGGCTTTAAAGTAATAAACACACGCGGATTTAACAGCACTTCGCCGGTGCGCTCACTTCAGATTATTGATGGGGTCGACAATCAGGCACCGGGATTAAATTTTGCCTTGGGTAATTTTTTGGGTTCTTCGGAACTTGATGTGCAGAAAGTGGACATTATTGTAGGTGCTTCATCGGCATTTTATGGGCCTAATGCCTTTAATGGCGTTATAAGCATGACTACAAAAAATCCGTTTGATTACACCGGACTTACGGTACAAAGTAAAATTGGTGAACGCAGTTTATTTGAACAATCGATTCGCTGGGCGCAGAAACTGCAAAACAAAAAGGGAGAAGACAAATTTGCCTACAAACTCAATATCAGCTATATGCGTGCTGTTGACTGGGCAGCTGAAAACTACAATCCGGTAGAGGGACTTCCAGTAGGTGCCGATAATCCAGGTGGCTATGATGCGGTTAATGTATATGGCGATGAGGACCTGGCAGGAGGCAACGATCAGTCAGCAGATATTAAAACCTATCCTGGTGCGGGTATTTTTTACCGTAACGGTTACCGCGAGGTCGATCTGGTGAATTACAATACCCGTAATTTAAAGCTTGCCGGAGCGGCACATTATCGCATCAAACCCGATGTAGAACTTATCCTCTCGTCCAACTTTGGTTCGGGTTCCACTATTTACCAGGGCGAAAACAGATTTGCCCTTAGAAACATTCTTTTTTACCAAAACCGTTTCGAAATCGCCAAGAAAGACAAATTCTTTTTTCGTGTTTACGCTACCAACGAAGATGCGGGCGACTCATACGATGCCGTGCTTACCGCATTTAAAATGCTCGACACTTATAAATCGCTGGAGCAATGGAACCAGGATTACGTGAGTAACTATTACAATGTAACGGTTAACCGTATTAAAACCGATCCCGATTATCCAACATTTGTATTTGGCCAGCCTCAAGATATTTACTTAGGACGGATTGAGGAATTCCTTGCCAACCATCAGGACTCGTTGTATGCTTGGCACGAGTGGGTTAGGAGTCAAACTAATAACAACGTACAATCACTCGACGAACAACCCTTTGCTGAGGCAGGTACGCCCCGTTTCGATTCGCTTTTTGCTGCCATCACCGGAACACGCTTCAACGACCGTAGCACGCTCAAGAACGGAGGCTCATTGTTTTTTGACCGATCAGCCTTGTACCATAGTCATTGCGAGTATGTCTTCAAACCAGAGTTTGCACAGATTACACTCGGCGCCAATGCCCGCCTTTATGCACCTAATTCTCAGGGTACTATTTTTAATGATACGGCCGGCATTCGCATTTATAATTTTGAATATGGCATTTACGCCGGATTAGAGAAAAAATTCTGGAACGATAAACTTAAAACTAACCTAACGCTCCGCACCGATAAAAATCAAAATTTTGACCGCATTTACACACCTGCGGCATCGCTTGTATGGAGCCCCGATGCATTGAATACCCTGCGAGTTTCATTTTCATCTGCAGTGCGCAATCCAACCTTGGCCGATCAATATTTGTATTATGATGTGGGACGGGCTATTTTGCTTGGAAACATCACCGGATACGACTCGCTGCTCACGGTGGAATCGTTTATTGATTATATCGACGGTGGTCGTGATCCAGATCTATTACGATATTTTAGTGTAGATCGTCTACGCCCCGAAAAAGTTCGTACCGCCGAAATCGGTTACCGTACCACCTTGTTCTCAAAACTGTTTGTTGATGCGAGCTATTACTTTAGTCGCTATAAAGACTTTATTGGATACAAACTAGGCATTGTTTCTGAATTTGATGGTGTTTTAGGCTTTCCTATCGAACCACAGGCCTATCGGGTTTCTGCCAACACTTCGGATATTGTATATACGCAAGGTGCAAGTTTGGGTCTTAATTATTACTTTAAAGAAGGATATGCCTTAAATGGCAATGCATCATGGAACGAGCTCGATTTAAGGGGTTCGACCGATCCGATTATACCGGCCTTTAACACGCCTCGTTTTAAATTCAACCTAGGACTTACCGCCCGTGATATCAGACTGAAACAAGGCAGCGAGAACACCTTGGGGTACAGCTTCAATTACAAATGGATAGAAGGTTTTGTTTTTGAAGGATCGCCCCAATTTACAGGCAAAATTCCTACTTACGATATGACCGACGTGCAGGTATCGTACACGTTAAAAAGCAGTAAAACGACTTTAAAATTGGGAGCGTCCAATCTTTTTGGCGTTATGCCACTTATCAATAACTGGAATCAGGGTTTTGGCGAGGCACTTAAATCGGCGCTTAACAACAATCAATTTCAGGTGTATGGAGGTCCGCGTATTGGCCGTTTGGCTTATTTCTCCATTACCGTGGATGTGAATTAATTTTCAGAAATAAACTAGCGTATCCGTTTATTCGTCTTCTACATAAGGCGTACACCCAAATTGCCAATTTAAAGCGATTTGTACGTGTTTGGGAATGATTTGGCATAAAAACGACTGGCCATTTTTATTAATATGTTTTCACCAAAATAC
>JBKCHQ010000193.1:0-11457 GCA_046302715.1 Bacteroidia bacterium
TAAAATAAAAATTAAAAAATGAAAATACCTTTAAGTAAAAAAGTTATTATTATTTCATATGCTTTCATAATAAGCTGCTCATCAACAACATCAAATAAGGAAGAGGCTTTAAAAATAAAGGAGTTAGAACTAGAATTAAAAGAGAAAGAGTTAATGCTTAATCAGAGAGAGCTTGAACTCAATATTAGAAATGAACAAACAAAAAACAAATATTACATCCAAAATAATAAGCCTAATTCAGACCCACTTAACTTTACAAAATATGATGCAAATAGTGGGACTTTCAAACCACTAAAATCGACCAGAATTGGCTTTCTAATGAATTACCACACCGAGGAAAATTTTCGTGGTTTCTGCGATATAAAGTTTAATGACGGATTTTATCTATTTATATTGCCCGTATGCGAAGGCAATTATGCATGGTGTCTACGTGATAAAGATAACAACGAGTTTGCGCACATGAAGCTAAATTTCACTTCAGACGGTAAGTTTGCACGGATAGAAACAAAAGATGCTGAATTTGCAGAATTATATCGAGATTACATCAATATTTTAAACAGAACAATACTCGTTAGAACAAAAACTTAATTTTTCACCTTAAGCTTCTGCCCTATTTTTAATTTATGATCGGGCTTAATATTATTTAAAGCGCACAATTTTTTCACGCTTGTTTTATATTTATGAGCTATATGCGATAACGTATCGCCCTTGGCCACCGTATGATATTTACTTTTTGAGGTTGGATTATCCTTGGGTTGAGATACATTTTTGTCGGGATAATTTTCCATTAAATCGGAAGGTTTTCGGTCTTTTACCTCCGACTTCTCCTTTATTTTTTTTGAACGTTTATTGGCTAAAACATCCTCTACCGGATATAAGGAATCGAGTTTAGCCTGATCCATACACGGACAATACGTCTGCCGTTGTTCGGGTGTAAATGAATATTTAGAATTGAGTTTATAGCCCATCAACGCTTTTTTCACATGATCGTAGCCAATATAGTTTTGATCGGTATTCATGGCCCAATACTGAACAGCTTGTTGGTTTGAAAATCCGCAATATTGCATAAGTATTATAGCCGCTATCCAGCCGCTTTGATGCCAACCGTTCCAGCAATGCAGATATATTAGCGAATCACTCTTGTTGCGTGCACGTGAATCTACCAAATCGAGTATATAGTTGATATTTATAGAATCTAAACGTGGCTTACACTCATATTTTAAGCCGTTCGTGGCAATAGAATCAAGTGTTTCGGGACTGTAATATTTCTCGAAATTTTTATTATATAAATAAATAACCCGATTAAATCCAGATTTATTTAAATCGGATAAGGCCTGTTGAGTAAGAGGATTTTGAACAGATGCCGGATTATTATTGCCCCCTCTGTATATTAGGTTTTTCAGAATCACGCGCATGTTTCGCAAATCACGCAAAGAATCGTATCCCTTACCTTTATTATTGATCAGTTTTTTGTGCAACGAATCTAATCCAAAGCGATCTGCAGTTTGTCCAATTGATTGGCTATTAAACATCAAAAACATAATTAAAACAAACAAGCCCGCTTTATTGACCAAAGCTAACTTTCTATTTTTTAATTTTAAAAGCAGCAAAAGAGCAGCAATAAAAATTATAAAAACAATCAGCCAAAACATACTAAAATTATCAGATACATTCATATTATCAGTTTTTACTTTATAAATTGGGACTTTATTTTTAACCCATGAATTTGCGTTCACATCACGATATAATGTTACGGATTTATTTTTAGATAAAATAGTATCAGAAATTGCTACGAAAGCTGAATCAATAATTAATTTACTTGCATCCGTAAGCACCAGTTGTAAGTTATTAAAATCAATTGCCGCCCAAAGATAAATATCCGTTACATTTTTACCATTTAATAGGCTCGAAAATTTATTGGGTTTATTTGAGAAATATAAAAATTCTCCCGATGGCAAGGCGCTTATCCGTATTCGAACCGAATCTCTTATGCCCTGCTGCCATAGCAAAATATCCAAATTTTTTAGCGTATCACTACCGGCATTAAACAAAGAAAACCCAAGCCACGTTTCTTTTTTAGAGGCGTCTACAGTAATTTGAGCAATAAAAACATTTGCTACCTGTTTTGAATAAGCTCTATGTTTATAAACTGCTACAACTTTTTCTGTGGTACCTGGATATATCTTGATTTCGGGGTAGCGCGATTTATTATTGGCCCAATGATCAAAGGCATAGAGATGGTTAGTATTTGAAGCACAAAGCGTAACGGGCACTTCTGGAAAAAATTGAGCTTTGAAAAATTCGTAATTCTCAGCGCTGTATTTTAAATGGATGCCTTTTAGTCCTTTCACCGAGGTGTTTGCCTCCAGCAAAACGGCATTGCGCTTCAATCCGAACGCACTCATAATGTGCTCGTAGGCATTTTTATCGCGTAAGCTAAAGAATTGCTTTAATGTTTCTACATTTTTAAGCCATGATTTAGCGTTTTCGCCGTGTATGTTATTGCGGCGTTTAACGTGCCTCGGAATTTCACTTTCAATATTCCCAGCAAAATATGAAATCCTATTATGTATAGTATCGAGCTTTAAATGTGTAGATAACATCAAGCAATATTGATTTATAAAAAACTCTTTTAGCGGCTTGTATTTAACAATATTGCGCAACAGATGCGTGGCCCAGGTAGGATTGTACCATTCGGTTTGACTTGCACTGAGGCGTTGTTCAAGATAATTCATACCCACCGAATGGACGCTGCAGCCTAAATCAGAATCGAAAAATATCCAGCGCCAACGATCATCTAAATTCTTCGCCTTCCAAAAGCGTATATTTCCCCTTGAATCAATATTTTGGATGTGAGTTTGCAGAATGATCCAATTCAAATACTGCTCTACATCCATTTTTGAGTTTAGGGAATCGAAGGCTGTTTTCTCAGGGAAATTTTGTCCTACATAATTAAAAAAATTCGAATACGACTTATCATACGTTCCATGTAATTCAAGCAGAATGGTAGAGTCTTTATTGGCATTGTAATTATATTTTAAATAGTCTTTGTTAAGTTTTTCGCGCAGATTATAAATCCCAAAATATTGATTATTTACCAATAGCACGCATTGCCGATAATCCTGAAAACCAATGCCCATATCCCTTGCCAACGATGCCATGGCAACGTCTTTTAATCGGGTAAAATTCTGATCTGATCCACTGGTGCGTAATACCAAATTCTTAAACGCAGCATGCGTTCGGTTTTCGAAAGGCTGAATGGCCAGCCTTTTAGGGCCTAACTTTTCGTCGGTGTATAAATGCAATGATTTTTCCTTCAGTCCCAAGGTAAAGCCCCCGAATGGTTTAATTTTACAAGAAGCTCCATATGACTCGTCGGCATCGAAATATTCAAAAAAAATCGGCAGCGATCTTTTTTGCCAAACATTGCCAACAAAGTGATTGCTGTCGGCCATGTGTCCGTTTAAAATTCCATCACTACCTAAAAATTTATCATAATCCAACTGAATGGATACAATCGGTAATTTAATTTCAGCATCTATTACATAGGTGCCGGTAAACAAGGAATCATTACCCGAAATTTTAATCTTTAAGGTAGTTGTTTCTTTAATAGGAATTGGAGCCGCCCCCTGTTTGATGGTATATTTTTGACCATTCGAAAACTGAACATTACACGACACATTGGACACCGATTGAATTGACCAGTTTAGACTATTTTTATAAATCCCTGGAGCATGCGATAAGATAAGACCATGTCTAATTAAATGGGTTAAGGGTGCCAGTGGCTGGGCAACAGAAAACAGAGATAATAAGCAGAAAGTAAATAGAAAAAGCCTGAATTTAGCCATTAATTTATTGTATATAATGCATTTTAGTGTACAAAATAAAGCACCAAAAGGCATCTATTTATAGAGTTGCTGTGTTATTATGCACCGATGGTATGTGCATAACTTCATTGATATTAAACTTTGCTTAAAATATTTAGAGTCAATTACCCTTTAATACTATATTTCTGAGCTTTTCAGAAATTTTTTATCGAACCAAAAAGTACCGAATGGCACCAGCGAGACAATAAATGCCAACACAACTCTTACAAAACTCCATTTTTCTGAAACCCACACCCAAAGTAATGCGGCCCCATAAGACACAAATAAAACACCATGCAACCATCCGACGTATTTTACAGGCCAAAGAATGCCAGCCCCATATTTTAGCGGCATGGCTATACCTAATAAAATTAAATACGACCAGCCTTCGGTGAGTGCAATGACCTTAAAATATTTTACAGACGTGTTCATCATAAATTTATGGGGTATTTAACCAGGATAAATCAATTTTCAACTCATGTGCCGTTTGCATTAATAGTGCTTCACGATAGGGAAAACCTAAATTTAATTTGCCCGAGGCCATTTCGAGCATCATGCGCTCATTGAGCATGTAAGTAGCGGCAAATTTACCATACCTTCTGCCCCACTCGTCGACAATGGGTCGTAAATACTTTTCTACACGCTCCTCTTTTTGAGTGCGCTCTTCCCAACGCTTTCGCTTTTCGACAGGCGATAAGGCATAGTTTTCGGGATATTTACTTAACTGCTTTTGTGCTGCCTCTTTTTGCGCCCGATCGAAAGCTTCTTTAAATGCATGCTTTGCAGCAGTATTGCGCAAAGATGGATGCAAACCTTTAAATCCATCCCATTCTTCAAAAAGCTCGGGTTTAAATACCAAATCCACCAAAATTTCTTTGGCTACAAGCATATATCCGGGCTTATTTAAACCACGGGCCCGTTGGTCGCGCTCTACCAACAAAGCATTATACAGATATAATTGGAAGGGCGGAAACTTTTTTTCATCGCTTTTAGGAACCAGCCATCCCTCAGGTTTTGCTTCTACCTTAAATGCATCAAGGGCACGATTTTCATTTTCGATAAAAGAACCTACTTCAGATTTGCGAGCCTCCTCCATCATTACCTCATGCAATTGAGGAAGAAACAGCACATCATTTGCCGCATATTCAAGCTGCTGCTCACTTAGCGGCCTTTTAATCCAATCTGTTTTTTGCTGCGATTTATCCAAATCCTTACCCAAATAATGCTGCAATAATTTATTGAGCGAGAACAGCTCCTGATTTAACAGCCTTGCGCTTCGTTCGGTATCAAAAATATTACGAGGTCTGCAGCCCTTTATCTGCAGCAGAGTTAAATCTTCGCCCGGTGCATGCATGATTTTTTGAGGAACTTCACGCTCTAGAAAACGATATAGGACGTCCAAATTTTGCAACTTAAACGGATCAATAATCCAGGCCACTTTGCCACAACTAATCTGTATGAGACACAATGTAAATCCGTAAGCATAACGATCGCGATCAAATTCCAGATCAATGCCAATAACAGCATGTTGAGCGCAGGAGCGAATGCATGCCTCCAACTGTTCTGCCTTGCTCACATATTCAATTTGCATCCTGTTTTATGCTCCTTTGATGTGCGCAAATATATTCCATTAGATGGCAACAATTTCAATTAACTGTCTTTTAGATGGATGCACGCGATGCGGATATTTATCAACAAAACGATGAATAGGGGGTTCGGAATGCGAACTATCCGATAGGAGCTCCGTATTTTTGGGATTCGAAATATGTCGGGAATTATTCAACTTTTATCGGATCATGTAGCCAACCAAATAGCGGCAGGCGAAGTAGTGCAGCGGCCCGCATCGGCTGTAAAAGAGCTGCTCGAAAACGCTGTTGACTCAGGTGCGCGCAGCATTCAGCTCCTCATTAAAGATGGAGGCCGCACCCTCATTCAAGTAATTGATAACGGTTCGGGTATGGATGCCTTTGATGCAAGGCTTTGTTTTTCGCGACATGCTACGTCAAAACTGAAACAGGCCAACGATTTGTGGAACATCCGCACGATGGGCTTTAGAGGCGAGGCATTGGCTTCTATTGCAGCCGTTGCGCAGGTTGAAATGCTTACACGCCTCAAGGAACAAGAAACAGGCTCTCGCATCGTAATCGAGGGTACCGAAATTAAAAATCAGGAAGAAACGGCGTGTCCAACCGGAACCAATATAAGTGTCCGCAACTTGTTTTTCAATGTCCCGGCACGGCGCAAATTTCTTAAGTCCAACACGGTAGAAACGCGCCATATTTACGAAGAATTTTATCGGGTAGCATTGGCATTTCCCGATCGGGCTTTTTCCTTGGTCAATCAAGGCGAAGAAGTTCACCGCCTGATGGCGGGATCGTTCAAGCAACGCATTGCCGGTATTTTTGGTAATTCCATCAACGAAAAACTTATTCAGGTTCGCGAAGAAAATACCCCCGTTAAAATAACCGGTTTTATCGGCAAACCCGAAAATGCCCGAAAAACACGCGGCGAGCAGTATTTCTTCATCAATAACCGCTTCGTTAAACACGCCTATCTGCATCATGCGGTTCAGTCGGCTTTTCAAGATATTATTGCCAACGGCGAGTTTCCCGTATATTTTATTCGTTTCGAGGTAGATCCGGCCACCATCGATGTAAACATTCATCCCACCAAAACCGAGATAAAATTCGAAGACGAGCGCACGGCCTATGGCATTTTGCGTTCGGCCATACGCAAAGCGCTGGGCGCCTACTCTTTATCTCCTAGCCTCGATTTTGAAGCCGAAATGCAATATGTGCCGCTTCCAAATTCGAGCACCGAAATAAAAGCCCCCGAAATAAAAGTTAATCCCGACTATAACCCTTTTGCCACTGCAGGCAGCACAAAACTTGACAACAGCCGCCTAAGTGCCATACGCTGGGAAGAATTAACCCAAACCTCGGCGCCTGTTCAAACACAGCTGCTCCCCAGCGAATCTGAAAATGCAGAACGCAGCATGCCTTGGCTCTTGCACGGTACGTTTATTTGTACGCAGGTTAAGAGCGGTATGATGCTGATTGATCTCGCAGGTGCCCGCGAACGCATACTTTATGAACGCTTCCTAAGTCGTAAACAAAGCGAAGGGGCTTCACAAATGCTGCTGTTTCCGGTTATTCTGGAACTTAGCCCACACGATTTTCAGGTGTACACCGAATTGGCGCCTGAGCTTCAGCTGTTGGGGTTCGACTGCGAAGAATTCGGCAACAATACCCTTAAAATTAATGCAGTTCCTGCCGAAGCACTCAATGCAAATGCCTCAAAAACTATCGAAGAACTTTTGGAGGCCTATAAAAATGAACAGCATACATCGGGGGCCGAAACATTGGCTCGCACCTTGGCCCGAATAGGTGCCCGAAGTGCCGAAAAACCAGGTCCTACTCAAATGCTGGTGCTCATAGATAAATTATTTTCATGCGAAAATCCGGGCTTTACACCATTCGGAAAACCCATCACAACGGTTATGCCCATCGATGAAATTGCAGGGCGGTTTAAATAACAATTCCTGCACCACAAACTATTACGGCGTTTTGTACCTTTGAAGGCTATGAATTTATTTAATTCTTCCAGACCGGGTGCCATGCCTGTGGTTCGTACCCTTATCATTATTAACGTAGTAGCCTATTTTCTTCTAATGGTGGCCAGCGAATCGGCCGGATCCTTACCGCTTGAAATCCTCGCCCTACACAATTGGCTTTCGCCCGAATTTAAGCCCTGGCAACTCATTACCCATATGTTTTTGCACGATATGGGCGGAATTTTCCATGTATTCTTTAATATGCTTGCCCTTTGGATGTTTGGAACCGCGCTGGAACAAACTTGGGGCCCAAAACGCTTTGTGATGTATTACTTTGCCTGTGGACTAGGTGCTGCAATATTGCACAATACCGTAGTGGCATTTCAGCTGCAACCCATGATTGAAGCTGCCGACGCATACCTGAGTCAACCTTCATACGCAGCATTCGACTCTTTTGTATCGTCGTATTTACCGGGCTCGTTCGATAACGAACAGATCAACGAATACTTATTGCAATGGTATAAAGATCAGCCTAATCCGGGTTATATATCGCAATCGCAACAGCTTGTTAAGGAAATTGTTGATTTGCGAATTAACACGCCTACCGTTGGTGCTTCGGGAGCCATTTATGGCTTGTTGCTGGCATTTGGAATGACCTTTCCTAATGCAATGATTATGATGTTGATACCGCCCATCCCGATGAAGGCTAAATATTTTGTATTGGTGTATGGCATTATCGAATTATCGATGGGTGTTAGGAATAACATCGAAGATAATGTGGCACATTTTGCTCATTTGGGCGGGATGCTTTTTGGCATCCTTCTTATTTTGTATTTTAAAAAGCAAGATAAAAACAAATATCGCTATTTATGAATTCGCTTAGGTATCAGTGGAATATTGCCGATACGGCCACACGCCTCATAATGGTGAATGTTGCCGTTTTTATCGTGGTAAATGTTCCTGCGGCGCTGATGCACCTTTTGGGGTACACGCAATTTGAAAATTGGATACATACTTTTTTGGTACTTCCTGGTAATCTAGCTGAACTTATTTTTAAACCATGGACGCTCATTAGTCATCTTTTTGTGCATTCGGGTATTTTCCACCTGTTTTTCAATATGCTTACGCTGTATTTTACAGGACAGCTTTTTACACGCTATTTCAATAAAACACAACTTTTAAACTTATATTTCACCTCAGGATTAGCAGGGGCTTTGCTTTTTTTGGTGTCGGTAAACGTTTTTCCTGTTTTCACACAAAGTCCAGTGTTTTACACCGCAACAGGAGCCTCCGCAGCAATATTCGGCGTTTTAATTGGTGTGGCAACCTACCGGCCCAACGATAGTGTTTTTCTGTTTGGTGCATTTCGTTTAGAGCTCCGCTGGCTGGCGGTTATCTTGGTTATACTGGATATTGTGCAAATTCCACAAGGTAATGCGGGCGGGCATCTCGCACATTTGGGCGGGGCATTTTGGGGCTTTTTATGGGCGCGTAATCTTACAAAAGGACGCGACATTAGCCGTTTTTTAACACCAATCTGGAATGTAATGGAAAGAGGTAAACGGAGCCCGTTAAAGGTTAAGTATCGTGCAGCCTCTGATGCAAAACAACCCGGCACTTCAAGCAGTCCAAAAAATCAACAAGCTGAGATTGACGCCCTGCTCGACAAAATATCGCGATCGGGCTACGACAGCTTGAGCAAGCGTGAAAAGGAGCGGCTGTTCGAACTCACTAAAGACCAGTAGCGAATGAAAGTCAACCTTTCAAAACAACGTTGGAAACTTTGGCTGGCAGGTTTTGCTGCAGCCATAGTAGCAGCCTCGCTTTGGTATTCAAGTGTTTTAGTGCGTGAGGTGGCCGACGAAGAGCGTAAAAAGGTGGCGCTTTGGGCAGAGGCCGTTAAAAACAGAGCCACCTTGGTGAGTTACACCGACAGTCTTTTTGAAAAAATCAGAATTGAAGAAAGTAAACGTAGAAAAATATGGGCTGGATCTGTTGAAATAATGGCAAAAGAATATGATAATCTTGAAACTGGGATACAAAACTATGTGTTCGAAATTTTAAGCAGCAATACAACAATACCAGCCATAATTGTTAACGAAAAAGGCATAATTACAAGTGTTTCACAAGCAGATAACATGCAGAGCTATAACAATCTGCCATTTAGTGCCAAAATAAAAAAAGAATTTGGGAAGTATAAGCCAATCACGTATCGTGATACTTTGCAAAATCCTTATTCGATATATTTTCAGGATTCACAAATATTTACGAGTCTTAAAGAAGTGCTTGATACCACCGTAAACCGCTTCTTAAAAGACGTAATTAATGCCGCAAGTGTTCCTGTAATTATCACCGATTCTATTCATAAAAATATAATTGATGCAGGAAATCTTGATAAAAATATTAATCGTGATACATCAGCTTTACTTCAATTTGCACGCGAAATGGAGCAGGAAAACACGCCCATTAATATTCAACTCCCCTATTATGGAAAATGTATAATTTATTATAAAGATTCTGAGCTGCTCACCAAACTTAAATATTATCCTATCATACAATTTGCAGTTATTGCACTTTTTATTTTGGTCGCCTATTTCTTGTTTAACTTTTCGCGCCGTGCCGAACAAAACAGGGTTTGGGTGGGCATGTCTAAAGAAACGGCTCATCAGTTGGGCACTCCCCTATCTAGTTTAATGGCATGGATGGAAATGCTCAAATATAAAGGCGTTGATGAAGAAACATTAACCGAGATGAACAAAGACGTAAAACGCCTTGAAATCATCACCGAACGTTTTTCGAAGATTGGTTCGGTTCCTGAATTGCATCCTGCCAATTTACAAGAGGTGCTTCAAGGCTGCCTCAATTACATGCGCGCCCGCACCTCGCAAAAGATCAGCCTTAATTTACAAACCGAATTACCTGATTATATTGAGCCTTTGGCCTTGCTGAATATTCCGCTTTTCGATTGGGTAATTGAGAATTTAATTCGAAATGCTATCGACGCCATGGAGGGGCAACCCGGTACGCTCGAAATTACTACCGGCGAAAAAGGCAATCAACTATTTGTGGATATCAGCGATACCGGAAAAGGCATTGCTGCATCGCATCTTAAAACGGTTTTCGAACCGGGCTACACCTCAAAAAAACGCGGCTGGGGATTAGGATTATCGCTCAGCAAACGCATTATCGAAAATTATCACAAAGGGAAAATTTTCGTAAAAAAATCAGAGCTGGGCAAGGGCACCACCTTCAGAATTTTACTGCCCAAACCCGACGAGATTAGTCCGCATGCACAGCCTGTATTTTCTCCAACCGGACAAGGATAAAGCAATAAGTCGTAAATTGAGATTTATTTAATCCTAAAGTGCAAAATTCTCTCCTTAGTAAAATAAGCCAAACTGCAATAAAAGAGGGCGAAGCGGTTAAAGGCAGCGAAATACGCCAAAGCGTTTTCGATTTGATCGTTTCGCAATACCCCGATTTTAAAGGGGAAGACTGGATATCCATATACGAGCTTAATACCTTTAGAAGGCTTTATTTAACCCATCTAATTGAGCAAGAACGTGGCGAGTTGGCACAGATTGACCGTGATGTATTGAAGGCCATTCAAGATAATGCAATATTAAGCGAGAACATTCAGGAAGAGATTGAAAACCAATTGACTTTAGGGCAGCAATTTGCCGATAAAATTGCTTCATTTGGTGGCAGCTGGGGCTTTATTGCTTCTTTTTTCACCTTCATCATTTTATGGATGATTGTAAATACTCTTATGTTAGGCAACCATGCTTTTGATCGGTACCCGTTTATATTGCTTAACCTTATCTTATCCTGTATTGCTGCCATTCAGGCCCCCATCATCATGATGAGCCAAAATCGGCAAGAGCAAAAAGATAGGATTCGTGCCGAACACGATTATAAGATAAACCTAAAAGCCGAACTCGAAATTAAACTGCTGAGCGAGAAAATGGACCACCTGCTCATCCATCAAAACAAGAAACTTTTGGAGATACAGGAAGTGCAAATTGATTACCTCGAAGA
>JBKCHQ010000194.1:0-2606 GCA_046302715.1 Bacteroidia bacterium
TTTTGCTTGGAATGACAGCCACGCCGGAGCGTACGGATGGGTTTGACATTTATTCCAAATTCGACCACAACGTGGCCTACGAAATCCGTTTGCATACTGCGCTAAAGGCGGATTTGTTAACGCCATTTCACTATTTCGGGATATCGGACCTCATGGTAGACGGAAATGCCCTGAAAGAAAAGGCGGATTTCAACTTGTTGGTATCGGAAGAGCGGATAGACCGAATCATTGAATCCATTGGAAGATATGGCGCCGAATTGGAAGAAATACGGGGCTTGATTTTTTGCTCCAAGGTAGAAGAATGCTATGCCATTGCTGAGAAACTCAGCGAGCGAGGGTATCCATCGATTGGATTGACAGGAGAAGATAAGGAATCGGCTCGATCAACAGGAATACAAAGACTGGAAACGGATGATTTCACCAACAAAATTGACTTTTTAGTTTGTCGAGATATTTTCAACGAGGGAATCGACATTCCCAGAATCAATTTGATTTTGATGCTTCGTCCTACAGAATCGGCCATCGTTTTTGTGCAGCAGTTGGGTCGGGGTTTGCGTAAGGCGGAGAACAAGGAGTACTTGACGGTGTTGGATTTTATTGGAAACTACAAGAACAACTTTTTGGTCCCGATTGCTTTGTATGGGGATACGTCGTTCAACAAGGACAGGATTCGGCGATGTTTGGTGAATGGCTCTGATTTGATTCCGGGGGCATCGACGATCAATTTTGACGAAATAACCCAAAAGCGAATTTTCGAATCGTTAAACGAAGCAAATCTGAGCAAATTCAAAGATTTAAAAACGGATTTCGAGTTGTTGAAGTTCCAGTTGGGGCGAACACCCTTGATGATGGATTTCATTGAACACGGCTCGAGGGATCCTTTTACTTTTGTTGCTGAGTACAAATCGTATTATGGATTTTTAATCAAGGTTTTACCCAATAATTGGAATTTATCGAAGCGATCACTGAAGATATTGGAGTCGTTATAGATGGAGGTGCTCAACGGGAAACGCGCGGAGGAAGCAATGATATTGAGGGCATTGCTGGACAATTTTTAGACACAACCGGCGGGCGGGTCTAAGGCAGTTGATGCGGTTTTCGATGATAAAAATGGGTTTACTAGCTCCGTGAGTGCTGACAATTTGCTGACTTACGTTCATAACCTCAACTTGCGATTTGCGACCGAGAACAAGGACGGCAAGTTAACTGCGATTGGCGAAATCAATGATTTCAAGCTGATAGCATTCAATGAATTGAGCAGCGAATTGTCGTTGGACATCGACTTATTAGAAAGCTTGAGAAAACCCGAATTCAAACTACTGCTTAACGACACTGTGAATGCGAGTATTCACAAACATCGTTTATTCTATGACGGCGAAAATTGCGATGGATTCCATTTATATGGGAAGTATTCGCGGAAGGATGTATTCAGAATTTTGGGCTGGGATCAGAACCCATTGGCACAAAATGTTGGCGGTTACGTTTTTGACAAGGACAAAACCCAATGTCCGATCTTCGTGACTTACAACAAGCAGGATTTTCACGATTACGAAGACAAATTCTTGAGTGATCGGGTTTTGGAATATTTCAGCAAGCGGAAAAGAACGTTGAGTAGTCCTGAAATTGTGCAATTTCAGACCAATAAATCGCTGCGTATTCCTTTATTCATTAAAAAGGATGACGACGAGGGTACTGAATTTTATTACATGGGTGATATTTCGGCCATTGATGACAGTTACGAGCAAATCAGATCTGCCGATGGCATCAATTTGGTCAAAATGCGATTCTTACTCAAGCACGCAGTGAGCAATAGCATCATGAAGTATTTGCACAGTTAGCGGGGTCAAATTAAATTAATCCTGAATTTGTCTACCAAATTTCTTCAGAAAACCTAATTATTCATATAATCAACGCCAAAACTCAATAGTATTAAACAGTTGGATGGAAAATAAAATAGCACTTGAAATCATTTTCCACTTCATCTTCAAGCGCCTTAATATTCTTATTTGAATAATCTTCCTTATTACCGACAACCAGGAGAATTAAATTTGTATTCTTTAATCCTTTAACATACTCTTTTACTTGACCAGAGGTTCGTTGACGTTGGTCGGCTTTATTCATAAGCGAGGAAGCTAATTTTATTTCAACAGCATATCCAACATTGTTTTCTGGATCGCCAACAATCAAATCATAAAATGACTTTTTTGCACCACCACTTCTAGATGCATTTTGAAAATGACTTTGAAAATGACTTTCTAACAACTTATTGATTGCCACTTCACCGTTTGAAATGTAATCGTCTTTAGTTATCTTAAATAGACTTAATACTCTTTGAATTTCTTTAAAGGTTATTTTTTCATTTACAATCTTATTATCGGCACCAAATCTCTTGTCAGCCAATTTCAAATCATATGACTTTTCCACTTTCCCTTCAAGTAAACTATTTATGCCACCAACTATTGACTCAGTTAGCTTAAAGTTGCCTACAGCAATTTCTGTTCGTTTCGTATTGACATTAAAATCTCTCAAATCTGCTGCTTTTATTGTCAAATTTTTCCTTCTAAATTCACCTTGTAAGAAGGTTAATAGTGGTTTATTTTCTTGCG
>JBKCHQ010000195.1:0-36756 GCA_046302715.1 Bacteroidia bacterium
CGGTTAAGGTGTAGGTGCCGGATGATGGACTCGTAAGAATGGGGTATTGTTGGTTCTGAAGAGCGGGGGGTATACTCGGCCCTGTCCATGAAAAATTTGTAACCAAGCCCAAAGATGGCACTCCGGCAATGGTAAACTGCATACCTAACCCTAATACTGCAGGACTGTTGTTACATACAGTAACACTATCGAGAGTTAATTCGCATTGCGCATACGAGCACCCTGCACTAAGGATAATGCTATACAATATTATTATGATTCTCCTCCTCAAAACCCTCATTAACGTATTACAGTAACATTGTAGAATAATTCGTCGTTTAAAACAGTACCCTTTATTATGGCCGAAAACTTAAGTACATACACTTCGTTTTCTACTGTGGGGCCTCCTCTATTCAAGAACGTTCCATCCCACTCCTCTTCAGGGTCGGTACTGGTAAAAATGAGTTGCCCCCAACGGTTATAAATGTTTACCCAAAATACTTCAGGCGCTGTCTCAAAATAAATTTTGAATTTATCGTTTCTTCCATCTCCATTGGGAGAAAACGAATTGGGAATAAAAAATGTAGGCTCAGGTTTTATATACACCTGCTGATAACTTGTATCCGGGCAATTATATTCGTTGTTGGCCACAAGCATAAAATAATGGGATCCGGTATCAGGCTCGGCCAGCGTAAACATTACCGGCAACTCGTCCACCAAAAACAAGGTATCGAAATACAATTCGAGGGCATTAAAGCCGCTGCTCGAATTATCGAAGGTAAAGGTAGGTATGCCCTCAGATACCACCGGAGGTGTTACTATAAAATCTGAGATAGCACGTGGATAGACCTGTATAGTCTCGGCCAACATCGTATCGGCCCAACACCTACCGTTACCGGTAGACATGTACACCTGCAATGGATAAAATCCGGTATTTTCATACACATGCGAACTGGTATAGCCCTGCGCAAAATTACCATCGCCGAAGCCCCAGGAAACCGAATCGGCATATTGGGTTTGATTGTCGAATACCACTTCTAATGGCGGACAACCTGCGGCGGGCAACAAATCAACATCAATAACAGGCTGTCCAAAAACTTTATACACTGCACTGCTCGAATCGGGACATCCAAAGGAATTAAACACCTTCAAAGAAATAACTTTCAGTCCAGTGTCGGCGAATGCTAAGGTGGGAGCCCATTCATTACTACTATTACCTTCCCAATTCCATTCCTGACTTACCGCCGATTGTGACTGATTAATGGTATTAACCTCCGCCGGAGGTCCGCAACCGTCCAAAGCACTCAAGCTAAAGCTACTTACCGGAGAGGGATGCACCCAGGCCGAAATGCTTGAAGTATATGGGCAATCCAAATCGAACGACACATAGTTGTGTGCAATAAGTTGTGCATCAAATGAACCCAGATTCTCTATAAGCAGCGAAGGCTCCTGCTCAGATGAGCCTGTGCCATCCTCAAAACTCCACTCCCATGCGTTGGCTCCAGTGGTCTGATTGAGGAATGTAACCTGTAAAGGGAAACAGCCGGTATCGGGCGTTACGGAAATATCCATTATCGGAAAAGCCGCCGCCTCAACGGATACTTCAACAGTATCTCGACATCCATTCAACGGATTAACGCCGGCTAAGGCAATGATATTGGCTCCACTTTGCGTGAGGGTAAAATTTTGAACAGTAGCATTCCCACTCTGGGGCGCCCCATTGAAGAACCATTCAACAGATGCCGCATTTACACTGGTATTGGTAACAGAAATCGTAGAATTTTGGCAAATTATTGAATCAGAAACACTCAATGCCATTTGAGGGCCTTCATTTATTGTAATCACTGTTTCGGCCGAATCGGTAAAACAAAAGTTCGACACAAAAAGCTCCAGCGTGTAAACTCCCGGCGTAGTGTAGGTATGCGAAATGGATTCTCCAATACCACCATTGCCATCACCAAAATCCCACAGATAATAGGACTGATTTGCCAAAGGCGAAGAAAAACTAAGCGTAAAAGGCGCACAAGCTTCCTGGGGTAAAAGTGCACTTAGCTGAATATTGGAGGGCAAAATAAAAACCTCTGCCGAATCTATATCGGTACCGCATGAATTACTGGCCGTAAGCAGTATAAGATAGCTGGCCGTAATGTTTTGCGCTGTGTACGAAATAGAAGCTGGGAGCGAATCGGTTGACGTTGTACCATTTCCAAAATCCCATTGAAACGATGATGGGCTGCCATAGCTGGCATTTTGCAACATAAATGTTGCCGGTGAGCAGGCCTGAGAATAATCGGTACCCAAAATGGCTACGGGATTAGGCCGTACAAGAATTGAATCTCTTACCGAGCGAATACCGCAAAGATTCGAAAGAAATAATTCTACATAAAACAATGAATCTGCATATACAGGAGATGGAAATATTGCCTGAGGCGGCGCTGAGCCCAATATTGTATCTGGAGCAATAAACCAAGCATAAGATATATCGTATCCGGTTGACTCATCAATAATAACCACCTGATAAGGGGCACACGCTGTATCGGCCGAAAGGGCAAACTGCGGCACAGGCGGAGTTACTACAATAAAATCGGTTTCGGTTTCAACCGAACATCCGTATGGCGAGATAGCATTTAGTCGAAGTAGATACGAACCTGGTTGATTTAAATTAATTATCGGGCTAAAATCGCTACTATACCAAATCGTATCCAGTGTGGTAGTATCCAATATGGTCCATTCGAAATCGGCTGCGGGCCCTGCACTGTTATTTCCAAGCTGAACATCGGTATTTACGCATAAAACAGGATCAATCACCAAATCGGGCGATGGCATTGGCACCACCAAAACGTCGAGGGTATCTCGGTTAATACAGGTGGAGCTTAGAGATTGATAGAAATAGGTAGTATCTATTTCGTAAATTATTTCATGATTACCCTCCAAGGCTGTTTGAGAACAAAATGTACCTGCAGCGCCATCGGTGATGCCTGTACCTGACCAAACCCCGCCAAAAGGGAATACCGGAATTAAGTTAAAACATGGATCGTCGAGACAACGGAATGTATCCACACCTGCTTCGAGTTCGGGAAGCGGAAAAATAACCACTTCCGTAGTATCCCAGGTTTGGCATGAACCTGTGCCTACCGTGAATACTGCCATGAAGGTATCGGCCTGTGCCAAGACTAAGCCTCCATTGGTGAGCAACCATGAAGGATTTTGGTCATCACTCCAGTCCCCATTTATGGGCAATCCATTAAGTTGAGCCGTATCGGAGGCGCTGAAACAAAACGACACCTCGGGACCCGCATTGGCATCCACCGGCGATACTACCTCAATATGAGTGGTGTCTGCATTTACACATTGATTGGTATCTGTATACGTATAATTGGCACTAAACCACCCGTTTGATTGGGGTATAAAGCCTGCCGTGTCTTGTACTCCGGCAAGATTAAAATCGAAGTTTATAATAGTCCCCGTCCAAATGCCCCCTACAGGCATTGCGGTTAATAGGGTATTGAATGGCGTTAAACACACCGAGAGCGAATCGTCCATTACAGAAACAGGCGTTAGCTCATTTACGGTAACCAATAAACTATCGATGTTGCTGCAACCTGTTGCCGTTTCGGTGTACGTGTAATAGGATGTGAATGCTCCGCCACCGCTGCTATCGGCATCAAAAACACCAAGCTGTGGATCGCTGATTCCTGCACCGCTCCAGACCCAGGTGCCATTAACAACCGGACTCTCGCCCGAGAAGGTAAATGGAGGCGAATTAACACATATTGAAGTGTCTGCTCCGGCATCCACAACGGGCAAAGAATTTACTAAAACAACCAATGAATCAGTAACGGCACAATTTCCCGTTCCCGTGGTATAATAGAGCGTTACGCTCCCCGCAATGGCTGCCGTAAATACCCCATCTTCGTCGACCTGACTACTGCCACTCCAATTGCCTCCTGCAGGACTTTGTGCACCAAAAACAAATGGATCGTAATTAATACACACACTCGTATCGTTGCCGGCATTTACAACATCAGGATTATTTGCCGTTACAATTAAACTATCCACGTTAATGCACCCCGTAGTGCTTTCGGTGTAGGTATAAATCAACGTATCTTGCCCTGCAGTGGCGGGCACGTAGGAATTCCCCGACACCCCAAGCCCAGACCATGTTCCGTTTGAGGGCTCAACAGCCACTAAATCAATGGGGATGGTTGTAAAACATATTACAGAATCGGGTCCCGCGTTTACGATGGGTAAAGGCTTAACAGTTGCTACAACTTGTTGTTGTGCTGAACAGGCAAATGCATCGCTTACGGTTAACGTATAGCTTACCACAAGGGGACCTTCTGTACTTACTGCCAGTGCGGTGTCAAGAGTAACTAACGCAGTTGTAGTGTTGTTTAACCCATCCGGCGGCGACCAAGTGTAAGTGTATGGTGCTACACCTCCACTAACGATAGACTGTAAAATCGTATTGGATCCAGTACAATATTCTACATCCGAAGCTTGAACAGTTGGAAGTTCCAATACGGTAATCTGTTTGGTATCACTTACTGCACAGTTGTCCACGCCAAAATTGTAGGTTAGCGTAAATGTACCAACACTGGAAGGTGTAAATACTCCAGCCGACGTAACACCCATACCGCTCCATGTGCCCGATGTTGGAGAGCCTACTAAAGTTAATGGAGAAGCATTAAGGCAAAGTGTATCGGGCAAGCCGGCATCGGCAGGCGTTGGGTCAATTACGTGCAATACCAATGTACCAGTTGCCGTACAATTATTTTGCGTAACAGAATATGTAAATGGGAAATAGCCCGTACCAATAGGGGTATATGTGTTACCACCTACCCAAACTCCGCCTTGCGGTTCAAATAAGGGTAAAGTGTAAGGTATAGTAGTGTTACAAATAGCAAGCGTATCTGGGTTATTGCCCAAAATCGGCAAAGGAGTAACAGTTACAATTGATTGATCGCTCGAGGTACAACCATTGGCATTGGTAACCGTCAATGTGTAGGTTGCTGTTGAAGTGGTGCAGGCTGATACTATGGCTGTATTGATAGCCGACAATCCAGCAGAAGGGCTCCAGCTGTATGTGTTTCCAGTTGATATGTTTTGAGGCGTTAATGTGGCGCATTGTCCAGCACAGATTGTTGTATCCGAAACACTCGCTATGGGCAAAGGCACCACTGTAATCGTTTTGGTATCGGTAACAGCACAGGTCCCCTGCCCGAATGAATATGTAAGAGTGAAAGTACCCACGTTTGAAGGTGTAAAAATATTATTCGAAACACCATTACCGCTCCATGTGCCCGGTGTTGGAGTGCCAATTAAGTTTAATGGAGGGGAATTAAGGCAAAGCGTATCGGGCAAGCCGGCATCGGCAGGCGTTGGGTCAATTACGTGCAACACCAATGTACCAGTTGCCGTACAATTATTTTGAGTAACACTGTAAAGTAGCGGAAAATAACCCGTTCCACTCGGAGTGAAGGTATTGCCATTAACCCAGATTCCCAAGGGGGGTAATGTATATGGGTTGGGAGTATTGCAGATAGAAATAGTATCGGTAGTTGTATTGGGCAAAGGAGTAACATTAACTATTACTGTATCTGTGGCTGAACAGCCTGTGGCTATTACCGTGCCTGTTACCGTATACGTTGCTGTGGTTGTCGGGTTGGCAGTAACCGTAGCTAAATTTGTAACGTTCAAACCCGTAGCGGGCGACCACGCAAAGTCAGCTGGCACCGAACTTCCTGACACGGTTGCACTTGCTGTGAGATTAACAGATGCGCCAGCACAAATTGTAGCCGGAGCCACATTTATGGTTGGATTGGGATTTACCGTTACCGTACCGGTGTTTGAACAGCCTGTGGCCGTTACCGTTGCGGTATAGGTTGTGGTGCTGGCCGGGCTGGCGGTAACCGTGGCACCGCTTGTACTGCTTAAGCCCGTAGCAGGCGACCAAGCAAAAGTACTACCAGCAATGGTTGAACTGGCCGTTAAGCTTACCGAAGCCCCGGCACAAATTGCCGGTGTTAATGGCGCTATACTAATGGTTGGCCTTGGATTTACTGTTATAACTACCTGATCGCTTTGTGCTGGGCAAACGCCCGCAGGCAAGGTGTAGGTTAAAGTTACCGGTGTTGCCGATGCTACGCTTGACGGTGGGGTAAAAAAGTATGTTGCACCAATTTGACTAATTGAACCAATAATTGGGGGATTTATTTGCCATGTGCCACCAGAAGGAGAGCCGTTTAGTTGAATTGGAGATGCTCCTGCACAAACACTTTGATCAACACCCGCATTTACCACTGGCGCTGAAGTAATATTTACCGTTTGAGTTGTGCTTGCCGCACACCCTGTTAACCCATTTACACTGGCATTTAACGTAACCGTATAATTACCTGCAGCACTAAAACTAAAACCGGTATTGGTACTCGTAGCCGTATTGCTGCCGCTAAAGGTCCAGCCGGTGGTGAGCGATACCGACCAATTGTAGCCATACGTGGTGGTGAAGCAGGGATTGGGAGGGTTAGAGGGTACTTGCGTTGTATTATTGGCATTAACCACTAGATTGGGCGGTACACAGCCCGTATTGGGATTGACCGTGAATGCCGGAGCCGGAGGGGCCACTACACAAAAACTAAGCGTCGTATCGTCAATACCGCAAGAGTTGCCTATTGAGAGTTTCATCTGGTAGCTGCCCGGAGTGTTAAACTGCATGGTTAATGGACTAGTACCAGTAGTCCAGGCTGCTAAATTATTGGGAAAGTTATTATTTGTACCTAATACCCCACTTAGAACGCTTCCAGTTGAGGGCCCTGTAAGTTGCCAATAAAATTTAGGTGTAGTATCGCAGTTTGCACCATTATTCGTGTAAACAACACCTCGATATGATGTGTTTGTAAACGTGATTGGAGCACCAACACATACTACAGGTGGACTCATCGTAAATGCAGCATTTGGTCTTTTTCCTATTCTTATAGGATATGCACTTCCTGAATTTTGGCCGTTGGGATTGGATGCCACTAGTGTTGCCCCAAAAGAATTTGGTATAGACTGTACACCAGTGGTAAATATTTCACCACACGATACCTGTGTATAGGTATGCGAAACAGAAGCTGGTATATTGGCTTGTGTATAATTTATTGGAGTACTTCCGTCTCCAAAGTCCAATACATACTGCGTTGAAGGCGGATTTCCAGAAACACTATTTATATTGAATATAACCGTTAAAGGAGAGCAACCAATTGAACCACCCGCAAATCCTAATTCCACGGATGGAACTTGGGCTTGAAGTTGCAATGTGTTGGTTAAACAGAAAAACAGAAATACATAAAAAATTCTATTCCCCCACATCACAAATCTGCATTTAAACGCTTAAATAAAGAAAATTTATAATTTTTAACTGTAAACATTTGCTAGGCTTAAATAAATTGGGCGCAAAGATACAAAAATGACAAGCCTTATTGTATTAATTTAATTTTAACACAACACAAAATACTAACAGATTTGGTTGAGGAATTAAGTAAAGGCGAAAAGGAAATCTACGCGTTACTTTGCCTCCACCGTAAACTCGGTTCGGCGATTAAGCGCCTTCCCCTTTTCGGTTAAATTACTGGCTACAGGCTTACTGGCACCAAAACCCTTAAAACTCAAACGGCTGGCGTCAATACCATTAAGTATCAATAGGTGATAAATGGTTTTTGCCCTATTTTCTGAAAGTGCCAAATTACTGGCCGCATTGCCTACATTATCGGTATGGCCCTGAATGCCAATTTTAATACTCTTGTTTTCTTTTAAATATTCGGTAAACTCTGTAATAATGGTAAGGGTTTCCTGATTAATTACCGCCGAATTGGTGCCGAAATAAATATTATTTATTCGATAGGGCTTTCCCACTTCAACGTTCTCCACTTTTAAATCCATTTTCATGGGCTTGCCCAGTGTGGTATCGCTTTTCGAAAAATACTGTGAGGTAAATGCCTTGCCTGGTTGCTTAACCGTTATAATCTGATCCTCATTAAAGGCTACTACAGCAACGTATTTTCCGGTTAATGAATCCACATCCACTTTAGTTACTTCCTTGGTTTTGGCATTTTTTATCTCAACTCGGGCATCAGTTATAATTTTATTATTCTCATCTTTCAAGGCGCCCGAAACAAACAATACCCGTTCAGGCCGCACGTCCTTATACAAATCAAACGAATACACATCCCATCCACCGTTACCCTTAAGTTTATCGGAGGCAAAATAGCCGTGTTCGCCATCGGTACTTACAAAAAAACCGAGATCGTCTTTTTCTGAATTAATGGGGTATCCAATATTCTTGGGCTCCGACCAGCCAGTATCTTTACTCAATTTTGAACGATAAATATCATACCCGCCGAAGCCCAAATGTCCGGTAGATGAAAAATATAAGGTTTGCCCATCGGAATGAAAAAACGGCGATTTCTCGTCGCCTTCGGTATTAATTTTCGGTCCGAGATTTTGAGGCATTCCCCAATTGCCCTTGGCATCGCGCTCCGATTTCCAAATATCAATACCCCCAATGCCCCCTGCACGGTCGGAGGCGAAATACAATATTTTACCGTCGCTCGAAAGGCTGGGCTGTGAGTCCCAACTCAATTTTCCGTTAATTTCGGGTCCCGCATTCTTGATGGGCTGCCAAACCCCGTTTAAACAGACCGAAAACCATAAATCGCAGTTCGTGTTTTCTCCGCCCTCGTCTTTGCAAATGGTAAATACCATAAGATTGTTGTCGGCCGAAAGACTTGCACCTCCTTCATTATTGTTAGAATTGAAGGGGCTGGGCATGGGCAGCCCTTTCTTAAAAGAGTTATCGCCTACTTTATCGGCTTTGGTAAAGCGCTCTTGCCGTTTCTTTTCCTCCGAAATACCGCCCGTATATTTATTTTCGATAAATGTGCTTCGCGTAAAATAGAACGATTCGTGGTCGGCAGTAATGATGGGCAAATACTCATCGGCATCGCTAGATACTTCCGACAGGGGCATGGGATTAAATGGAACCGGATGGGCATAACCGCTCACCAAAAAATCGCAGGCTTTAATCATGGTGCGTGCTTCACTTTTTTCGGCCTCCTTACGAGAACGGCTATCCACAAAATGTTGCAGATTTTTACGGGCCTCCTCATAATTTTTCGCTTCAAACTGAATGCCTCCTAATCGATAAAAAGCAAGCGGTTCAAAGTCGGGACATACCCGCGTCACCACTCTTAAATACGGTTCGGCATCTTCATACTTTTTCTGTTTAAACAGCAAATCGGCCATTACCCAGCAGGCTCGAGCAAAGTCGGGCTCCATTTCAATGGCTTCCTTAAGCAGCATGCGCGCCTCATTCTTGTCGCTTTTTACTACATCAAGTGCTTTTTCGTAGAGCTTTCGGGCTTTTTTATTTTCGCTTACAGGGCAAACTTCGTCCTTGCTTTGCGCCAAAACATCGCCACCCCAAATACACAATATTATGCCTACAATTATCTTTATAGCTATTGTAATAAAAGCATCTGTGGTACTATACTTCATTCGCAGAAAATTGGGCACTGCCATCCTTCGAACCAAATTCGATCTATCAAATTTAACGTTATTCTTTTATTTTATTGCTTTGTTTCGCAAGTAAAAATCGCAGAGCACTAAAGCACTCATGGCCTCTACTATAGGCACTGCCCTTGGCACCACACAGGGGTCGTGCCTGCCCTTTATTTCAAGTTCAACCTCCTTGCCTTCCTTATTCACGGTGGACTGTTTTTGGGCAATCGATGCCACGGGCTTAAAGGCCACCTGAAACCAAATGGGCTGGCCATTACTGATGCCTCCTTGAATGCCGCCCGAAAAATTAGCCGCAGTTTCCATTCTGCCTTCTTCCATCACAAAGGCATCATTATGCTGTGAGCCTCGCATTTGTGCCGCTTCAAATCCGCTGCCTATCGAAAATCCTTTTACCGCATTTATGCTCAACATGGCCTTGCCAAGCTCGGCATGCAGTTTATCAAAAACCGGCTCGCCCAATCCAACAGGTACTCCATCAATACGGCAGGTAATAATCCCACCTACAGTATCGCCTTCGTCTTTAACTTGTTCAACAAGGCGCATCATTTCTGCAGCCACGTGCTCATCTGGGCAACGCACAGGGGTTGCATCTACTTCTTCCCTTGAAAATGTTTGATTGTTCCACGTAAAATTACAGCCACCAATACCACTCACCCAAGCTACAATTCGGACACCGTGAGAGGCTAGAATTTGCTCGGCAACGGAGCCCGCAATAACACGTGCAACGGTTTCGCGGGCCGATGAACGTCCACCACCTCTATAATCGCGCAAGCCATATTTTACCTCGTAGGTAAAATCAGCGTGCGAAGGTCGAAAAATGTCTTTTAATGCTTGGTAATCCGTTGAATGGTGGTCTTTATTTCGAACTAAAAATGCCATGGGCGTTCCAGTGGCAATTCCGTCAAAAATACCCGAAAGCCACTCAGGTTCATCCTCCTCGCTGCGTTGTGTGGTGTATTTGTTTTGTCCTGGTTTTCGGCGCTGCAATTGTTGACGAATTGCTTCAAAATCAATGGAAAGACCGGGCGGACAGCCATCGATTACACCTCCTATGGCCGGCCCGTGCGACTCTCCAAAAGTGGTAAGTCTGAAAAGCGTTCCGAAGGTATTTCCTGCCATAGGGCAAAAATAAGCAGTAAGTCCATCGCGATTTAATTTATTTTTGAAGGATGAAAAAAAAATCTGTTGGAATTTTGAAGTGGTTGTTAGGGATGTGCATCTTGCTTATGGCCATTACACCTGCTCGATCCCAAAACGATTTTGAAAAAGCGAAAGAAACGATAAAAAATCACCCTTTAGTAAACTATGGTCAAGTAAGCTGGTCGTTTCGCGATTTGCAAACCGGCGAGGAGCTGGATGCCTGGCAATCGCAGAAGCTGCTAACACCGGCATCGGTTCAAAAAGCAATTAGTACTGCGCTAGTGCTAGATAGTTTGGGACCAACATACCGATTTGAAACGCAGGTGGGACTTGACGAACGCATAAAAAATGGGCGGGTTTTGCGTTATCTGGTAATTAATAGCAGTGGAGACCCCAGCTTGGGCAGCGGCATTGCGGGTGCTGTGGGGGCCGATAGCGTGCTGAAACAAATTTCAACAGCCTTGGTAAATAAAGGAATTCGTGAAATCAACGGTGGAATTATCATTTGCACTGGACAGGACACAAGCGGTTACCAAGCGGTACCCCGAAGCTGGTCGTGGGAAGATATTGGAAATTATTACGGCGCAGGTGCGCACGGTCTTAATTGGCGTGCTAATGAATTTACCGTTGAAGCATTTGAAAAAACAAATGGGGATACCATTGCAGGAAAAATTAGAGTTTCTAAATATGCCTCTGATTTATTGATAACCAATAACATTAAGACTAATTCAGGTCGCGAAAGTGAGATTAATATTTTCGTTAATCCCTTAAGCAATACCGTGATTTTGGATGGTGAACTAAAAGCCAAAACGCTTGCATTTTCGGAACGTGGAGCGCTTCCAAATCCACCGTTAACTTTTGGAAAGGAACTGCAAAATCACCTAGAAAAAACGGGAATTATTTGTGCAAGTGAAATAAATTTAACAGCGTCCTTACAAGACACGCTTGAAAACCTTACCTCAATATTTTCGCCCACTTTGGATCAAATTGTGAACGAAACCAACCAAAAAAGCAACAACCTCTTCGCCGAGTGCCTGGGCAGAAAAATGGGATACGGCCCCTTTAATTTAAAGAGTAGGAGTGTCCTTGAACAAAAAGCATTACGATATGCCGGTATTACTGATGTGCCTATAAACTTTGCCGATGCATCGGGATTGTCGCGAAAAAATCGCATTAATACCGCCTTCCTAAGTCATTTTCTTTATAAATGCAGCCAAAAAACCTGGTTTGACGTTTATAAAAATACACTACCCTTAGCAGGCATGGAAGGTACGATGAAGAAATTCAAAAAGATTGAAAACCTGCGTGCTAAAACGGGCAGCTTGGATGGGGTTAAAAGTTACTGTGGGTATATTACTGATAAGGCTGGACGTTCGATTAGCTTTGCCATAATTTTAAATAACGTGCCTTTAAACGGCGGCGAACAAAAAGAGTTGGCAGAAAAACTATTGGAAGGGGCATCAAAACATAAGTTTTGAGAATCCATCAAAGCCAATGTCAGCTGAAAAGTAAGGATTATGATTCCATATTACCAAAATGTTAACATTGGGTCTAATTGCTTATAATCAGCACTATGCATGCTTTTCAATGTTAAATTTTAGGGTGGCCAAACCCGTTACTGTTAATTTTTATTTAACATTGCGGCAATGAAAACCCTATGTTTGATAAGACATGCGAAGTCGAGTTGGAACGACGAATACGTTGAGGACTTTGAACGTTTGTTAAACAACAGAGGATTGCAGGACGCACCTGAGATGGGTGCACGACTGATGCAGCAAGGGTTTAAGCCCGATCAAATTATTAGTAGTCCAGCATTCAGGGCTTTGGCTACGGCACGAAGGATAGCGCGTGAATTGGCCTACGACAGCGATGAAATTGTAACGGACATGCGCATTTATGATGCTCCCGTGGGTAATTTGCTTGCACTTATACGCGAAACCAAGGATGAATTTAACCATGTAGCTTTGGTAGGTCATAACCCAGGCATACATAAATTAAGTCAGTTTCTCACCTCAACCGCCCCGATTGAATATCCAACGTGCGCAGTGTATTGGATGCAATTTAACTTTAATAGCTGGCGCCAAATTTCACCATTAAGTGGTAACTTAATTTATCACGATTTTCCAAAGAATAAAGAATGAACCGCCAGAAACACTATTACAACCGTGATTTAAGCTGGCTTTCATTCAATCATAGAGTTCTTCAGGAGGCAGCCGATCCCAGCGTTCCCCTATATGAACGCATGAAATTTTTAGCCATATTTTCATCCAACCTCGATGAATTTTATAGAATTCGTGTTGCCGAATGGAAGCGACTCAGTCATCTTGCCGCAAAAACGAGAAAGGACTTAAAGGAGAATCCCAAAGTAATTTTGCGTAAAATTCAACAAACGGTTCAGAAACATCAAAATGAATTTAATCGGATTCTTTGGTCAGAGCTTATCAAGGAATTGAAGGAACGAAATATTGTTTTACTTACCGAAAAACAGCTCAATAAAAAACAAGAAGTATTTGTCAGAAAATATTTTGAAGAGTCGGTTAAACAGTACATAAAACCTTTTCAGCTCGATAAAAACGGTAACGCGCCTCAACTGGATGAAAAATCGATTTATCTGGCACTCAAACTTTGTGATTTTGACAAGCCCGGGCCTCGGGAATTCGAATTTTGGATCACCGAAATCCCTTCCCGAAAAATCCCTCGTTTTTTACCATTGCCTCCAGAAAAAGGAATACAACCGGTAATCATTTTGGGCGATGTGCTGCGCTTGTGTCTTCCCTTGCAGGTATTTCCTGAATATGAACTGGTTGAGGCATACAGCATCAAATTAACGCGCGATGCCGAATTGGTATTGGAAGATGAATTTACCGGCAATTTGTTAAAAAAAATAAAGAAAGGAATAAGCGCCCGACGTAAAGGCCATCCCACCCGATTGCTTTACGATCGTATGATGCCAGATGATTTTTTGAATTTTCTAAAAGAAATATTCGATCTTGAGAAAAATGATCTCACGCCTGGCGGCCGATATCACAATTTTGGTGATTTAATGAATTTTCCCAAATTCGATCTAAAAGCCATTCATTACGAAGAAATGCCCCCGCTTCGAATTAAGGAATTGGACGACAGTTCGTCCATGTTTGAGGCGTTGTCTAAAAAAGATTATTTGCTTCATTTTCCCTATCATTCCTACGATTACGTTCTTCGCTTCCTCAATGAGGCTGCTGAAGACAAACACGTACGAAGCATTAAAATCACGCTTTACCGAGCAGCCGATCATTCTAAGGTTATTGAGGCTTTACTTAGAGCATTAGAAAACAAGAAAAAAGTAACTGTTTTTGTAGAATTAAAAGCACGGTTCGATGAGGAGTCAAATATTCATTATGCCAGCGAATTGGAAGCGGCTGGAGCAAATGTGTTGTACAGCTTTCCGGTGCTTAAAGTGCATTCAAAAATGCTCTATATAGAGCGCATCGAAGGCGATAAATTGCGCAGGTATTCCTATTTAAGTACGGGGAATTTCAACGAAAATACTGCTAAATTATATGGCGACAGCTCATTGCTTACCCGCGATAAATTAATCGGAAGGGAAGTTGCTTCGGTTTTCGACATACTATCCGATACACGTGTTAAACGGGAATTTGAGCATTTACTCGTGGCTCCCGATCATATGCGTCACGATTTATACGCATTGATTGATCGTGAAATTAAAAATGCATTAAAAGGAAAGCCGGCATACATTTATTTGAAATTAAACAGCTTACAGGATAAAGGCGTCATTGATAAACTATATGAAGCAAGCGAAGAAGGTGTAGAAATACGATTAATCATACGCAGTATTTGTTGTTTAATTCCGGGAATTAAAAAAATAAGTGAAAATATAAAAGCGATAAGCATTGTTGATCGTTTTCTGGAACATTCGCGTACGCTCATATTTTGTAACGACAATAATCCAAAGGTTTATTTGTCCAGTGCCGACTGGATGGAGCGTAATTTAAGCCGACGTTTTGAAGTAGGTTTCCCGATTTATCAGGAAAATCTTAAGAAAGAACTCATCGAAATGTTTTTAATTCAATGGCGCGACAACACTAAAGCCCGCATAATTAACAAAGCACAAAACAATTCCTTTAAAAAATCCCAAGCCCTTTTGAGAAAAAGAGCACAGATGGAAATCTACGGGTACCTGCGTGATTCGCACACCTAAATATTGCTGAGAAAACAATAATCACCTTTCTGGCTTATTCATATCTTTGCCGCGCAAAATTTACATTATGAATTCATTTGATGTTGCTATTATTGGATCCGGGCCAGGCGGTTATGTGGCGGCCATTCGTTGTGCGCAGTTGGGCTTAAAAACCGCGATTATTGAACGTTATAACGTGCTCGGCGGAACCTGTCTTAACGTAGGTTGTATTCCATCCAAAGCGATGCTTGATTCATCAGAACATTATCATAATGCAGCACATACCTTTACCGAACACGGCATCGAGCTCAGCAATCTCAAGGTAAATCTGCCGCAAATGGTAGCCCGCAAAAACGACGTGGTGAAGCAAACTACCGCCGGTATTGATTACCTGATGAAGAAAAATAAAATCACCGTGTTTCACGGGCACGGTTCGTTCGAAAGTCGCAATATTATTTCTATTGCCGGCGAAAAAGGCAAAACCGAAAAAATTGAAGCCGCCAAAATCATCATTGCTACAGGGTCTAAGCCATCATCAGTTCCCGGCGTAACCATCGATAAAAAACGAATCATCACTTCAACCGAAGCTTTAAATCTACCAAGCGTACCCGAACACATGATTATCATTGGAGGTGGTGTTATCGGCATGGAAATGGGCTCTGTGTATGCCCGACTTGGTTCAAAAATATCGGTGGTGGAATATACCGACGCCATCGTTGGCGCATTTGACCGTACTCTTTGTAAGGAACTGCAGAAATCGCTGGCCAAACTCGGCTTCGAATTTTATATGCAGCATAAAGTTACTTCGGCCACCGTGAAAGGAAAAAACGCAAGTGTAAAGGCCGTTTCGCTTAGCGATAACAAAGAAATTGAACTTAAAGGCGATTACGTATTGGTTTCGACCGGACGACGCCCCTACACCGACGGCTTAAACCTCGAAAAGGCAGGACTAGCAGCCGACGAGCGCGGGCGCATTGCCGTTAACGAACACTGTGAAACCGCTGTTCCGGGCATTTACGCCATCGGCGATGTGGTGCGTGGTGCTATGCTGGCGCACAAAGCCGAGGAAGAAGGTGTTTATGTTGCCGAACGCATGGCCGGTCAGCATCCGCACATCAACCACCTGCTCATTCCCAATGTGGTGTACACCTGGCCCGAAGTAGCCTCAGTTGGTTACACCGAAGAGCAACTCAAAGCCGATAAACGTGCTTACAAAAGCGGCTCATTTCCTTTTAAAGCCAGCGGTCGCGCACGTGCCAGCATGGATACCGACGGGCTCATCAAAGTATTGGCCGATAAAGAAACCGACGAAATTCTGGGCGTTCACATGATTGGCCCGCGTGCGGCCGATATGATTGCCGAAGCTGTGGTGGCGATGGAGTTCCGAGCATCGGCAGAAGACATTGCACGCATATCGCACGCACATCCCACTTTTACAGAATCGTTCCGCGAAGCTGCACTCGCTGCAACAGACAATCGTGCCCTGCACATCTAAACCATGACGGCACAAAAACATCCGAAACGCTATACCGTTACCGCGGCACTTCCCTATGCCAACGGGCCGGTTCATATTGGGCATTTGGCAGGTTGCTACATTCCGGCCGATACGTATGTGCGTTTTCTTCGCCTGCAAGGCAAAGAAGTGCTGTTTATCTGCGGATCGGATGAACATGGTGTGCCCATTACCTTAAAAGCCAGAGATTTAGGCATTTCGCCGCAAGATGTAGTGGACCGTTACCACAAACAGATGGGCGATGCCTTTCGTGATTTGGGGATTAGTTTTGATGTGTATTCGCGCACCTCGGCGCCCATTCACCATAAAACAGCCCAGGAATTTTTCCTGAAGATGTTCGAAAAAGGCGAATTCGTAGAACAAACTACCGAACAGTATTACGACGAACAGGAGCAGACATTTCTGGCCGACCGCTACATTGTGGGTACTTGCCCCAACTGCCAGAGCGAAGGTGCATACGGCGATCAATGTGAGAAATGCGGTAAATCGTTGAGCCCGGCCGATTTAATTAACCCAAAATCGAAACTCAGTGGTCAGGCCCCGGTGAAAAAGCAAACCAAACACTGGTTTTTAGCACTCGACCGCTACCAAAAAGAGTGGATTGATAGCTGGATGCTGACCCACAAAGATGATTGGAAGCCAAACGTTTACGGGCAATGTAAATCGTGGCTCGATCAGGGTTTGCAACCCCGTGCCATTACCCGCGATTTGGAGTGGGGCGTAAAAGTGCCGCTCGAGGGAGAGGCTGGAAAAGTCTTGTATGTGTGGTTCGATGCGCCTATAGGCTATATTTCGGCAACCCGCGAGTGGGCGGAGCAAAAAGGAGAAGATTGGGAAAAGTGGTGGAAAGACGAGCACAGCAGTTTGGTTCACTTTATTGGTAAAGACAACATCGTATTTCACTGCATCATTTTTCCGGCCATTCTCAAAGCACATGGTGGATATATTCTGCCCGATCATGTTCCGGCGAACGAGTTTTTAAATCTCGAAGGCGATAAAATATCGACCTCTCGCAACTGGGCGGTTTGGCTGCATGAGTATCTGGAAGAAGTCCCGGGACGTAGGGATGAGTTACGCTACGTGCTTACCTCCATCGCTCCTGAAACCAAAGATTCGGACTTTAGCTGGAAAGACTATCAGGCGCGCGTAAACAACGAGCTGGCCGATATTCTGGGTAATTTCGTGAACCGCGTGATGGTATTGACGCACAAATATTTCGGTGGGAAGGTCCCGGTATCTGAATTTACGCCTTCGGCAGAAGTTGAAGCAGCAGCTACTCAAATTTTTGAGCAGATGCCGGAACAAATGCAGCGCTGGCAGTTTCGTCAGGCCTTGTTTGATGGGATGAATCTGGCCAGGTCCGGCAATAAGTTTCTGGCCGATGCCCAACCCTGGAAATTGAATCTGGAAACTGAGAAAGAGAAAGTGGCCGATATCATTGCTTACAGCATTGATATTGTTGCCAGGCTTTCGATTGCATTAGCGCCATTTTTGCCTGATACTTCAGCTAAAATCCGCAAGATGCTGAACTTGCCGGAGCATTTTGCGTGGAACGATTTATTGGTTAATCACCTGCAAGCCGGACATAGTTTAGGCTTGCCCGAAATCCTCTATCGTAAAATTGAGGACAGTGAAATGGATGCCCAGCTGGCAAAGCTCGAGGCATCGAAATCAGCGCGTCAAAATCAAACACCACAACATAAGCCCGTGAAAGATTCTATTTCATACGACGATTTTATGAAAATGGACATTCGTGTAGCCACCGTTTTGGAGGCAGAGCGTGTGCCCAAAGCCGATAAACTATTGAAACTATTGCTCGATACAGGAATCGATAAACGTGTTGTGGTTTCGGGCATTGCCGAACATTTTACACCCGAAGAAGTGGTTGGCCGCCAGGTGAGTATATTGATGAATCTGGAACCTCGTAAAATTCGCGGCATCGAATCGCAAGGAATGATATTGATGGCAGCTGATGAAAGTGGAAAACTTGAATTTGTGCAGCCGAGCGAGAAGGTAAGTGAGGGCGCTGAAATACGTTAAAATGCTTAGCGTTTGCGTTTCTTTTTTGGCTCTTCGGGCTCCACAGGTCTGAGAAAAATGTCTTCCTTTCTTTTGGGCCTTAACATTCCATACCATCTGAAATTTTTGAGCATCAATTCTTTTTCTTTCGCTTTTTCAAGCGGAATAAGTTCGGCATCAGGCTTTTTAAGAAAAGTAATACTTTGCACCTCAGCAGAATCAATATGAATAATCATATCTGAACATTCTGCTTTATTAATTCCTATATAGCGTCCTTTCTCATCGGCGGCATAATATATCGATTGTCCATTGCCTTTTACATTAACCTTTCGTAAAGCACTTTCGATAAAATAACCAGTTATGTCTTTGCCTTTAATTTGATTGTAGTGCACCGAATCAACTTCTGAAGCAATGAAGGCGTTGGCTTTTAAATATAGCGTTTGCAGCTCGTTATTGGCCAGTTGAATGTAAACACTATCGCCAAGTAGCTGATTTTCTTTGTTCCAAAGTACCGGCCGGCCAAATAAGCGCATGAGCGAATCGTTTTCAGAATAGGTTAACGAATCGCATTTGCCTTGTAAATCCTGTTTGTAAAACCGAACGTGGTGGAATGTAAAAAATGTACGTTTTTTAGAAACCGTATCGGTTATAGAAAGCAAGGTATCGCCATGGAGATAAAGCGTATCCTTTCCGAATATCTTTTCCATGGCCGCACGATCGGTTAAAAGCACCCTTTCATTTTCCTCAAAATAATCGGCATAATTTCCAGTGAGTAGAAGTTGATTCACCGAATCTCGTATCACCGCATTTTGCCTAACACGCCCCAACTTCTTTTTACGGTCGTAATATATCTTATCGCCGCTCACCTCCTGACCTTTGCTAATTATGCGTGCATTTTTGCCAAATTCAGACACGTCGTTTCGGGTATCGTAAAAGCCATTTTCGCAGTAAATGGTGTTTTCCTTCGATCGAATCCATGTCGGACCGGTAAATACTGCTGACTCATTGAGCGTATTGTAATTTAAACTATCGCCCGTCATTACGTAATCTTTCGAGGTAAGACTCACATTTTGCCTGAAATAGAACATCTTCTTCTCTGATCGATAGGTGCCATATACACTTTTAAGCGTGTTTCTGTCTTTGTTGTTGATGATGGTGGCGCCCGTGGTGTAAGTGGCCGATTTGTCGGCAAGATTATACTTTAACAAATTAGTGCTCAGTGTACTTGACTCGTCTCTAAGCTTCACATTACCCGTTATTTCGGCCATTTTCGTTTTGCCATCGTATTGCAATTTATTACCGGTTACCGTTACCGATTCGCTCACGATTCTGATGCCTGAAAACGCATCCATACGTTCCGACTTTTCATAAAAATAGGCCGAATCGCAATACAACATGTTGCCCTCATGTTCAAAAATAACGTTGCCAATTAATCGTTTGGCATCGGGCATTCGCTGGCTATATTCCAGTGAGTTGGCATTAACTATGTTAATTTTACGTCCTCCCTGCGCAAATAGATAATTATTATGGCAGAAAAAAAACAGGATGCAAGCAATTATCCTAAATAGTGACAAAGCAATAATATAAATCGGCCAAAAATAAAGATAATTAACGCTTAACGGAATAAAATAGGTGTCATTGTCAATTTATATTTAGTTTTATTGCCCCAAATCATCCATTATGACTTTTGATGTTCGCCTCGCAGAAAAATCGCGTTTGGCAGAAACCAATTTTAACGATCTTCCATTCGGAAGAATATTTTCTGACCACATGTTTCGGGCCGATTATAACGGCAAGGATTGGATCAATACAGCGATTACCCCCTATGCAGCGCTAAGCCTCGAGCCATCGGCAGCTGTTATACATTACGGTCAATCGATATTCGAAGGCATGAAGGCATACTGTTCGGCCAATAATGAGATATTGCTTTTTCGTCCGTTGGAGAATTTCAAACGCATGAACAACTCAGCTCAGCGCTTGAGCATGCCCTTGATTCCTGAACCTATCTTTATGGATGGATTAAAAGCATTGCTTAAAGTCGATTCGGGATGGGTACCTAAGGGAGGAGGGAAGTCACTCTACATCCGTCCGGTTTATTTTGCAACCGATGCGGTGATTGGTGTTCATCCTTCGGAGTATTACAGCTTTCTTATCATTACCAGCCCCACAGATGTGTATTACAATAAACCGCTGAAGGTGCGTATCGAAAAAACGTACTCCCGTGCAAGCCGTTCGGGAACCGGTTATGCAAAAGCGGCAGGAAATTACGCAGGAGCGCTGTACCCAACACAACTTGCCAAAGAAGCCGGATATGATCAGGTCATTTGGACCGATGCAGCCACCAATACCAAGGTAGAAGAGTCGGGAACGATGAATCTAATGTTCGTGATTAATGGGGTACTAGTTACGCCTTCGCTCAGTGCGAGCAAGCTGGCAGGGGTTACCCGCGATTCTGTTATTGAAATTGCAAAATATTGGGGCTATTCTGTTGAAGAGCGCGACGTATATGTTGCAGAAGTAGTGGATGCATTGAAAAATGGCAGCCTCACCGAAGCTTTTGGTACAGGCACTGCCGCCAATATAGCCCGCATTGCCCTGATTTCTGATGACGGCATTGACTACACCGTTCCGGAAACTAATGAAAGTAGTTTCTCTTCAAAGGCGTCTGATTTTTTAGATAAACTAAAAACCGGAGCTGTTACCGATCCGTTTAATTGGATTGTGCGTGTTTGATTGCCTCTAATATTATTCGTATGAGCATACCTTCCATTTGCACCACAATGAAATCAATACTCATACTCACATTTATTCTGTTGCAACTTAAGGGTATTACCCAAAATGTATCAGGCGTAGTTCTTAACGATAATAGCGAACCTATTGAAGGGGCTCAAGTATTCTGGCTTGGGGCAACAGAAGCAGTAAGTACCAACAGCAAGGGTCGCTTCGAAATTTTAGCCGCTAACCCTGTTTCCCCTAAGTTGATCGCTTCCTTTGTAGGGTATCTGACCGACACCATAGAAATTAGCGGTATCTCTTTCGTAGAGTTTAGATTAAAACAAAATTTAAGTCTGAAGGAAGTTGAAATCAGCGAAAAACGTGACGGCATTTTCATCTCCGATATCAACCCCATCAAAACAGAACAAATTACACAAACCGAACTTACTAAAGCCGCGTGTTGCGATCTGGCCGGTTGCTTCGAAACGCAAACCACTGTACAACCCCAAACCACCAATGTAATTACCAATTCAAAAGAGTTGCGAATACTTGGGCTGTCGGGTGTGTACAACCAAGTACTTATCGATGGCTTTCCACTCATTCAGGGCCTAAGTTATACCTACGGCATCAGCAGTATTCCGGGAACATTGGTCGATAACATCTATGTTTCAAAAGGCGCCAACAGTGTTTTGCAGGGGTTTGAAAGCATCAGCGGACAAATAAATGTAGAAACCAAAGAGCCCGATAATACCGACCGCCTGTTGCTCAATGCTTACCTGAATAATTTCATGGAAAAGCATATCAATGCCAATTATGCTTTCAAGCGAAATAAATGGAGCAATCTCACAGCTGTTCATACCATACAGCCTGCCAGCCGCATTGACCGCGATAAGGATAACTTTCTCGATTTACCGCTGCTCACACGTTATATGGTTTCGAATAAATGGAAGTATGGCGATGAAAACGCTACAGGGTTTAACAGCCGTATCGGACTGCGCTTTCTCAACGAAACACGTGATGGCGGGCAAACAAACTTTAACTCGGACGAACATCTGGGCAGCACCAGCATTTACGGCCAGCACGTAGGCATAAATCAGCCCGAAGCCTGGACCAAAACTGCATACCACTTTAACGACAAGCACCAGATTGTGGCCTTTGCCTCGGCGTATCACCAGCAACAAAATTCCTACTTCGGCACCGTTAAATATAACGCACAACAAACCAATGTTTACGGCAACGTTCAGCATGAACTTACCTATGCCGATCACGTATTAAAATCGGGCATCAGTTACCGCTATCTCAATCTTTCCGAAGACATTGCATTTACCGACACCATGCTGCCCCGCACTTATGCAGGAAACTACTCACGCACAGAGCAAATTCCTGGCGTTTTTGCAGAAAATACCTTGCGCCTATTCGACGATAAGTTCACTTGGATTGCTGGTTTTCGTGCCGACAAGCATAATATGTTTGGTGTTCAACTAACGCCACGCACTTTGGTTAAATGGGATATTACCCCCAAAACTATTTTGCGCGCAAACATAGGGACAGGATGGCGTACTGTAAACCTATTTAGCGAAAACATCGGCTTGTTAATCAGCTCTCGTGATATTGTATTTGCGGAGGAATTACGGCCCGAAAAAGCGCTTAACACAGGGATTAACATTACACAGAAATTTGAAACTGCGGATGAAAACCTGTCGGGGTATTTTAGCGCCGATTTTTATCATACCAACTTCCAGAACCAGATTTTCCCCGATTACGATTCTGATCCACAAAAAGCAATTATTCAAAATTTCGAAGGAACCAGCATAAGCAATGGCTTTCAGGCCGAATTGTCGGTTAAAGTGTATCAGCGCTTCGAATTCAAAACGGGCTACAACTTTTTGGACGTATTTCGTATAACCGGCGATAGCATAAGCCTGCTTCCGTTCAATCCCAGACATAAAGTGCTGTCAACATTCAGCTATAAACCCCTCACTGAAAAATTTCATATCGACCTCAACATGCATTGGTATGGCGAACAGCGTTTGCCGAATACGCAAAGCAATCCTACAGAATTTAGGCGACCTGATTTTTCAAAGCCTTATACCGTGCTCAACGCTCAGTTTACCTATTCCTTTAGGTCGTTTGAAGTATATGCAGGATGTGAAAATATTTTCGACTTTCGTCAATTGCAGCCCATATTGAGTTGGCAAAATCCCTTTAGTCCTTATTTTGATACTTCATCGGTTTGGGGACCTACGCGCGGACGGGAGTTATATATGGGGCTCCGCTTTAGAATCAGCAGCGAATAAATGGGACGACAAAGACGCCTAAAAAAATCAAAGCATCATTTCAATAGAACCGCTGCCGAATGGTAGATAATTCTTAATGTTTGATTACAGGAAAGTGCATTGTGCCTTCTTTGCTTCTGATTTCGAGAAAATACAAGCCCGATTTTAGCTCGCCGTGAACCTGGATTTTCTGAAGTCCTTTGCCTGTTTCGGGCATTTCAATTAGTGATTTCCCGCTCAAATCTCTAATATAAAGGCGAGTATTATCATGCTTTACATCTACAAAAATTTCTGCTTCGAACGGATTAGGAAAGGGCAACATTGATGCATACGCATTTTCTTGTGCCGAGGTAACCAGATTCTGCAATCGTACCGCCCACATATCTCGGCCCCCATTAGCTCCATGAATCCAGCCATTGTTGGAGTTTGAACGGCCCGTTAGGAGTATATCGTCCTCTAAGCCCGAACAGGCAATTCCGGTGGCAGCGTCAAACTCAGAACCTCCCATTCTTTTGGTATAAAGCGTGTCGCCGTTTGCATTAATTTTTACCAGCCAGTAATCGGCAAGACCATACACCGGTTGTCCTGTAAGTTGTTGATTAGAGCTCCGACTAAAGCCTGCCAAATACACATTTAGTTCCTGATCGGCTACCGCGTCGTGAAAAAAGTCCCAATCAGTTCCGCCATAAGAGCGCGTCCATAAAGTATCGCCTGCTGCATTACAACGAATTACAAACCCGTCGCCATTTCCGCCGCGGTAGGTTGGATAGCCACCATTGCCTCCCAAAACACCTACAATCATAAATTCGCCGCTGCCCATATCCAATAAAGCCCCCGACCCATCGCGCCCATTGGTGCTGCCGTAGGTTTTATTCCAAAGTACCGCGCCGGTAAAATTTATTTTACAAACCCAAATATCATCCAGATTGAAATTGTTAAAATCGGGACTCGTGAACCCCGAAAGCAGATAGCCGCTCCCATCGTTCAAGCGTCGGATTACCGTGAAATTTTCTAAGCCATTGGCCGAAGCGCCATTGGGACCTACCGGAGCAACACAAAAGCCCATATTGCCGCTAACACCCGTGGCAAAAAGTACCCAGGCCAGACCATTACCAGCGGCACTTAAATCGCCATCTGACGAAACTGCCTCGCCGCAGGCTACAAAATTACCAGCCGGATTTTCCACAACGTCATAGAGATAATCGTTGCTGCTTCCGCCGTACACTTTTGTCCACAGTATGGTTCCGTCCGAATTAATCCGCATCATAAAGCCATCGTATCCGCCATGATTTCCTGCGAAGACACCGGTACTTGAAGTTGTAAATCCAACAAGAATAACTCCTCCAGTAGAAATGCTGCGAACACGCGACAAACGATCGGAGCCCGCACCTCCAATGAGCTTAGTCCACAATGTATCGCCATTTTGGTCCAGGTGAATCAGCAATACATCATCCGAGCCGGCATTGTTTTTTCCATACACCACAGGCGATGCCGAATAGCTGGCCAAATACATCGTTCCGTCCACTGCATCAAATGCTGCCGATGCCATATTGTTACCGAAGCTGTTTGGCGAGTTGGTTCCGGCAACTTCATCAGCGGCACCGCCAAATGATCTCGTCCATAACGAATCGGGACCTTGAGCATTTATATAATTCGCGAAAAGTAAAAAAGATGCGAGTAGTATATTTTTCATAGAATTAGTTTAACGATATAAGCGAGTATAATAAAAGCGAAGAACACAACCAAAGCAGTTAGTTGTGGCAGAAATCTTTGGTCTAAAATCGCATGCGTTTACCGCACTACCTTGTGAATAGCTTCTTCGCCTAAAGCCTTTAATTTAACAAGGTATAATCCGCTGGCAATTCCATCCAGATCTATAACATCGCTACCCAGGTGAGCATTGCCGAGCTGCATACGACGAATTATTTGCCCACCTGCACTTAATACTTCCACTTCAAGATTGGCAGGACGTTCCAAGGCATAATTGATACGGATTTGTCCGTTATCTAAAAGTTGTACTCCTGTATTCAAAGCTCCTGTAACAAGCAATACTTCACCGGGCGTAACAGCTAAGGTCTGTGTAGTATCGCAGAGGTAACACACATTCGAACCTTCCAATCGAACATTGTAGAATCCTGTTTGGCTGTAAGAATGCATTGGATTTACCTCAGTCGATGTGTTGCCATCCCCAAAATTCCAGATAAAATTCTCGGCATTTTCGCTTTGATTTTCAAATTCGACACTGTTGCCTAGGCCCGCAAATGCAAAGCGTGCAGCAGGAAGTGGCGTATTTCCTAAGAAACTTCCTCCTTTAATAAATACACCCGAGTCAAAAGCGCCATCACCGGCATCGCCAATCACTATTCGAAATTGATACGTCTGATTGGCCTGAACCGGATATTCCAGTGTAATTGGTGTAGTAAACGCATCGTATTGCAGTAACAAGCCCGGGCTATTATTTACATAGTACTGCGGAAAGCTGGCTTGATTAACCGTATTGATGGTAACCGGAATAGGCGTACCCGGAATCCATGCAATGTTTTGCCAGCCATTGGTACCCGGACCATTGATAAAGAATCCGAATACATCGTTAAACGAGCTGTTTACGAATTCAGGATACTCTTCGGAGGCAAATACAAATTCGCAGGCAATGAGCGTATCGGCCTGTGGTGTAAATTCGAAATTAATCGAAACGGCATCCATAGAGATATAACCCGGAATGAGTGCATCCAGCATGGGGTCACCCGGCATTCCAAGTGTTGTTCCTGCACCGCTGGAGGTATTCGGGCCAACGGCATTCATGATGTTGCCAGTAGTAAGCAGCAAACCATAATCAAATCCAATTGATGCGGTAGAATCAGAGAAATAACCAATTGCCGCTTCACTGCTTCCGTTGAATGAAATGTTGCTCACATCTACACAGCTGCCAAACAAAATATTCTGAATACTTTGTACCACATTAGGCAACTGATTAATCTGCATGGCTCCGGCGGTTACGCCATCGAGTGCTTCGGCTGTAACAAATCCGCACGAGGCGATAGAACAATCGTTCGCCGTATCTACAGTAGTTATGCAAACTTCGTAAACACCAACAGTATCGTAAGTATGCGTTGCCGAAGTGGCATTGGTGGAGAATGTAGTGCCATCGCCAAAATTCCATTCATACACGAAATTGCCGAGATAAGTAGGCATAAAGTGAATGGTATTTGATTCGGTTGTTGAATGCGTCCAGATGTAAGTGAGCATACATGGACTTTGGTTGTAAACCGATTGGAGATTTACCGTATCGCAGAACGTAGAAGTACACTCGCCATCAAAAACGGTTAGGCATGCAATATAGTAAGGGTTATAACTGGTATACACATGCAAAGGAGCCGCCTCAGTTGAATATACCCCATCACCAAAATCCCACTCATAGGATGCGTTTTGATAATCCATCACCGTGCTGATATTCGAGAAGGCAACCGGGAAAGTCAACCCGCCTTCGATATCAACGGTTACATACGTGCCAAATGCTGCCTCGCAAACCGAACGCCCTGCAGCCGATTGCGGCAAATAGGAGCAGAATGCCCCCATACGCTGCTTCAATGAGCGCGATTGATTTTGAGCATTAAGCCCTACAGATGATACGATAAGAATTAGGAGTAGTAACTGACGCATGGCATTTTTCTTCAAATGTAATTAAATCAAGCAGATATACTGGGTTGATTTTTTAAAATTCCGAATGAATTTACCCTTCCTGTAAGAAGGGATAGCGATAATCAGTGGGTGGCACAAAGGTTTCTTTGATCGTGCGTGGCGATACCCAACGCAGTAAATTGATCATTGAACCCGCTTTGTCGTTTGTTCCCGATCCTCGCGCACCGCCAAAAGGCTGCTGACCAACCACAGCACCGGTTGGCTTGTCGTTGATGTAGAAATTACCAGCCGAATTACGTAATGCTACCGTTGCCTGTTCTATGGCATAGCGGTCTTGTGCGATGATGGAACCCGTTAAGGCATAGATGGATGTAGAATCGGCAATTTTTAAGGTTTCTTCGAAAGCATGGTCGGCATACACATAAATGGTTACAACCGGACCAAACAACTCCTCGCACATCGTGGCATATTGCGGATTTTTCGTCACAATAACCGTCGGTTCAATAAACCATCCATTCGATTTGTCGTAACCACCACCGGCGATAATTTCGGCATCCGAAGCCTGCTTTGCCTGATCGATGTACGAAGCCAACTTATCGAACGATTTCTCGTCGATGACCGCATTGATGAAATTGCTGAAATCATCTACCGGGCCCATTTTGAACGATTTCAAATCGGCCATTACCTGCTCTTTCACGGCAGGCCATATCGATTCGGGAATGTAGCAACGTGATGCGGCCGAGCATTTCTGCCCCTGGTATTCGAAGGCACCGCGCGAAATGGCAGTTGCTACAACGGCAGGATGTGCGGACTGATGTGCGAAGATGAAATCCTTACCGCCCGTTTCGCCCACAATGCGTGGATAGGTTTTGTATTTGTGGATATTCTCGCCAATGGTTTTCCAGATGTTCTGAAACACGCCCGTTGAACCCGTAAAGTGGATTCCGGCAAAATCGGGATGGTTGAAAATTACATTTCCGGCAACCGGACCGCTCACAAACACGAGATTTATTACCCCATCGGGTACGCCAGCTTCGCGGAAAATTTCCATGAGCACATGTGCCGCATAAATCTGCGTGTCGGCAGGTTTCCACACCACCACATTGCCCATCATGGCCGCCGATGTCGGCAGGTTTCCAGCGATTGCAGTAAAGTTAAATGGTGTTAAGGCAAACACAAATCCTTCGAGCGGACGTTGTTCCAAACGGTTCCATATTCCCGGAGACGATTCAGGTTGTTGCTTGTAAATTTCGGTCATATACTGCACGTTGAATCGCAGAAAGTCGATGATTTCGCAGGCCGAATCGATCTCTGCCTGAAAAACGTTTTTCGACTGGCCCAGCATGGTGGCCGCATTCAAACGTGCACGATACGGACCTGCAATAAGTTCGGCGGCTTTTAGAAAAATGGCCGCACGATGTTCCCATGCGAGGGATTCCCATTTTGCCTTTGCCCCAAGTGCTGCTTCGATGGCCTGATGCACATGGCTTTCGTTTCCGCGAGAGAAATGACCTAAGACATGAGCATGCTTGTGCGGCTGGCGAAGAGCAATCTTATCATCCGTAAAAACCGATTTTCCTCCAATAACCATCGGAATATCGTAGGTTTCAGACTGCATTCGTGAAAGTGTTTGTTTAAGTTCTGCACGTTCTGCACTGCCGGGCAAATATGATTTAATAGGCTCGTTTACAGCCTTGGGTACATTAAAAAATCCTTTAAGCATGGGTTTAAATTTTAGTCAAAGGTAAGAATCAAATTCTGCTAAAAATCATTTGAGGGATATCAAAACAAACTGTATATTCGAAATCGAAATGCAGACAATCATTCAGCCTATTTTGGATTTTTTTGAACGGCAAACTTTCGGTGTTTGCTCTTGGTTGGGCGATAAACTTCACATGCCCGGTTCGCGCATTCGTCTGTTTTTTATTTATGCCTCTTTCATCACATTAGGCTCGCCTCTAATCGTATATCTGCACATGGCATTTATACTGAAAATTAGAGAGTATGTTAAGGCTTGTAAATCGCGTGTGTGGGATTTATAAAATTTTTTTTCGCCTCGTTAAACTGTAATTGTTTGTGTGTTTGTAGCGTGTACAAAAAATAATTGCTGCACTCAATTGCCGATAAATAGATGTATAGTTTCAACCTATAGGGTAGAAATTGAGGCAAATCTCGGTTTATTTCAATGGATAATTGAAATCTTTGTCAAAAGTTTTCTCGTCAAAAGGAATGGCACACTGATTGACTTTTTTTACACTATCAGCATGCGAAAAGGTCCAATAAATAGCGCTTAAATTCCAATCGGATGCCAGGTGGTCTTTGTCTCCAGAAACTGCTGAATTCGGTAAGGGTTTTCGTGTTGCGCATCGAACCAGTCGGCTACATATTCGCATACGCTGCGTTTAACATTCAATGCCGACAATTCCTCCACCAGCTTATGCTCTGCTTTGTCTTTGCTGTGCAGATACACCGCATTCACATCCATGTGGTTGCTAAAGTGTGAGAGCAATTCCTTGCGTTGCCCGGTTAAAATATTTACCACGCCGGCCGGAACATCAGATGTTGCCAGCACTTCTGCAAAACTCACCGCGCTGAGCGGTTTGTTCTCCGATGCCAATAGCACGCAGGTATTTCCACCCGCAATAATTGGCGCCACAACCGAAACAAGTCCCAACAGCGACGATTCTTCGGGTGCCACTGCTGTTACTACGCCCATGGCTTCGCAGGTGGAGAAGTTAAAGTGCGATGAAGCCACCGGATTCACCGTGCCGAACATAGCTGTGTATTTATCGCACCAGCCGGCATAATACACCAACCGATCAACCGAAGCATCGAGTTCGCGTTCTGCGTTTGTGCGTGTTTCGCCGCAGTTCTGTAATTCGTCGATAAATTGCTGCCTGCGTGTTTCGAGCATTTCGGCCAGGCGATACAAAATCTGGCTGCGGTTGAGCCCGCTGCGGCCCGCCCATTTTTCTTGTGCCTCGCGTGCTGCAACTACGGCATTGCGCACATCCTTGCGCGATGATAAACACACGTTTACCGTTTGGCCGTTCCTTAATGCCAGCGGATAATATCGCCCCGATTCGGTGCGTGGAAACTGACCGTTGATGAAGATTTTATAGGTTTTTAGCACGTTGATTCGCGTCGATTTCGGCGCTACTCCATTGGCACTTGTTGTTGCTTTTGGGGTCGATTTTTTCGTGTTCTCTGCCATAACGTTTAGCTGAGTTTAAGATAGGGGAGAAGTCCGTGTAATCCACCTTCGCGGCCAAATCCGCTTTCGCGGTAGCCACCGAAAGGCGATGTGGGATCAAACTTATTGTAGGTATTGGCCCACACCACACCGGCTTTGAGTTTCGAGGTGAGGTTGAAAATTTTAGCCCCTTTGTCGGTCCATACGCCGGCACTGAGACCGTAAGGCGTATTGTTGGCCTTCTCGATTACTTCTTCAACAGTGCGGAAAGTCTGGATGGCCAGCACCGGACCGAATATCTCTTCCTGCACAATGCGGTGGCTTTGCGATGCGTGTAAAAACAAGGTAGGCTTGCAGAAATTGCCTTTGGTTGGAAGACTGCACGATGGCTGGTAAATCTCAGCTCCTTCGGCTACGCCAATCTTCAGGTATTCCTGAATCTTCTTAAGCTGTTCGGCCGAATTAATGGCACCTACATCGGTGTTTTTATCGAGCGGATCGCCCACAATGAGCGATGCCATGCGGTCCTTGAGTTTACGTATTACTTTATCGGCAACACCTTCCTGCACAAAAAGGCGCGATCCGGCGCAACACACATGTCCTTGATTGAAGAAGATTCCGTTTACAATGCCTTCCACCGCTTGGTCGAGTGCTGCGTCTTCGAATATGATGTTGGCAGCCTTTCCGCCGAGCTCCAAGGTGAGTTTCTTGCCCGTTCCGGCGATGGCTTTCTGTATGATTTTGCCCACTTCTGTTGATCCTGTAAAGGCAATTTTATCGATGTCGGGATGGTTTACAATGGCAGCACCCGTAGCTCCGGCTCCTGTAACGATATTCACCACGCCGGCCGGTAAGCCTGCTTCTTCGATAATTTCGGCCAGTTTCAATGCCGTTAGCGGTGTAGTTTCGGCGGGTTTCAACACTACAGTATTTCCACAGGCAAGGGCAGGGGCTATTTTCCAGGCAGCCATCAACAGCGGGAAATTCCATGGAATGATTTGTCCTGCAACGCCCAACGATTCGGGCGTTTTACCCGGGAATGCATATTCGAGTTTATCGGCCCATCCGGCATAATAAAAGAAATGATTGGCGGCTAGGGGCACATCTACATCGCGGCTTTCGCGGATGGGCTTACCTCCGTCCATCGATTCGATAACCGCCAGTTCGCGGGCACGTTCCTGCATGATGCGGGCAATGCGGTAGATATACTTTCCACGTTCGCGTGCCGGCATTTTCGACCATACTTCGGTGTAGGCTTTCCGAGCAGCTTTAACGGCTTTATCCACATCTTCGGTACCGGCTTCGGCTACACGTGCTAAAACTTGGTCTGTCGATGGACTCACGCTATCGAAATAGGCTCCCTTGCTAGGTTTTATCCAGGTGCCGTTGATGAATAATTCGTATTGTTTTTTAAGGCGGATGTGTCCGGTCGATTCGGGAGCGGGTGTATAACTCTGGGCTTTGCCGAAGTCCAGCACCGCTTTATCGCTTACAGAATCCGCATGTTTCTTATCCTGTTTTTTTGCCATGATAGTGTGGAAAATCAGTCGTTTGAGAAGTAATTTAAGCTCTGATACACGCCCGTTTGTTCTTTCACGAGCTGCATAAGAATGTCGTTGGCCAATTTTGAAGCGCCAAAGCGGAACCAGGTGGGATTCATCCAGGCTTCTCCCAGCGTTTCCTGCACCATAACGAGATAATGCAATGCCAATTTTGAGGTGGCGATGCCTCCGGCAGGTTTCATACCAATCATAACGCCAGTTTCATAATAATAATCGCGGATGGCCTCGAGCATTACCAGCGTTACAGGCATGGTGGCTGCGGGCTGTACCTTACCTGTAGAGGTTTTGATGAAATCGGCTCCGGCGCGAATGGCCAGATCAGATGCACGGCGCACATTGTCGAGCGTGCTGAGTTCGCCCGTTTCGAGAATCACTTTTAGATGCGCTTTTCCGCAAGCTTCCTTCACCGCAGCAATTTCGTCGAACACGAAGTTAAAATCGCCCTGCAGGAATTTGCCGCGCGAAATCACCATATCAATTTCATCGGCGCCTTCGCTCACGGCAAAACGAGTATCGTCGAGCTTAACTTTTAGTGGAGCCAAACCGCTGGGAAATGCTGTCGCCACCGAGGCTATATTGATTTTGCTGCCTTTAAGCGCCTTGCGGGCAGTACGTACCATGGTAGGGTAAACACACACAGCAGCAACCTGTGGCACTCCGGGCAAGGCATCGTGTGGATGCATGGCTTTGTAGCACAATTGCTTCACCTTGCCTTCTGAATCTTTGCCTTCGAGTGTGGTAAGGTCAATCATGCTCATGGCCAATTTAAGACCGGCTACTTTTGTTTCGCCTTTAATGCTGCGGGTCTGAAATCGTGCGCATCGTTCTTCAACGGCTATTTGGTCGACCGGCGGCGATTGTGACGGGTGATAGGTAGATTGAATAGAGTTTCCCATGCAGGAATGAAATTTCTCCAAATGTACAAATTGTTGCTGTGATGCAGTTCGTTCGCATTTCAAGCATTGCACCTTATGCGTTTTAAACGTTTATAATCGTTTCTTAACGGTTGTTTGTGATTTAGATGGTAGCTTCGCACTAGGGTAGGGGGGATAGGATTCCTAACAAATTCAACTAAGAATTCAAAAAATAAATGTGAACAAGGACGTTAAAAAATTAGGAACAACATCAACAAATAATATCTATTGCCAACTGAAAAATATCTCGATTGGGTAATTGTTGTTTTTCGTTTATGCATCATTTGATAAATGCTGAATGCGTCTCAATGTTTATCGTAATCCATTGGCGTCGGATTAAATTCTAACGCTTGCATGTTGTTTTTATGCAATACCCAAAACGAATTACCCAATACTCAATCCCAATTACGCTATCTCAATTACGCAACTTCCATTTCTTGAAGTTGTCCGACTTCATCTGTTGCAGGGCTTCTTTTACGATTGGATTGTAATCGTTGACGCATTGGTAGTATTCGCTAATGCCCCAAATTTGATTGGCGATTATGGCCTTTAATTGTCGTTCAATAAATGGCCCGGATGTTTTTAGTCCTTCCTCATCACGTTTTATTTCGTCGGCTTCTGCAGAGACAATAAACTCTTCCATGAGTTTTTCGCTTATTTTAAAATTGGCTTTGTAGGTAGCAAAATCAGGATAGCTCTGTTTTAACTCATTTCTGTGTTGATCCACATATTTTAGGGCAAACTTATTGAAGAGGCCTTTGCGGTAAATGTCGGTAAGGTATTTCGAATTTTCGGTAGTGTCGAGCGGTATAAATATATCAGGCATAATGCCTCCGCCTCCATATACCAATCGCTTACCTACAGTGTAATATTTAAGCGAATCGGCAAACTGGATGCTGTCTTTGTTGGTAAACTCTCCGTGTTTAAAGCGTTTGTTGAGGTCATCGTAATAATCTTCAACCCCATTTTCATAAGGCTTTTGAATGCATCTACCGGCTGGCGTGTAATAACGTGCAGTGGTAAGGCGCATAGCCGAACCGTCAGGGAATGGAAAGGAATTTTGAACCAAGCCTTTACCAAACGAACGGCGACCAATTACAATGCCTCGGTCTAAATCTTGAACCGCGCCCGATACAATCTCCGATGCTGATGCCGATCCTTCGTCAATTAAAACAATCAATCTACCTTTTTCGAACAACCCTTTTTCGGTCGAAAAATAATCGGTTCTAGAACCTGCCGAGCGCCCTTTGGTATATACCAAAAGTTTGTTACCCTCTAGCATTTCATCGAGCATATCTGTGGCTGTTTTTAAATATCCGCCTCCATTCCCGGTCAAATCCAGGATGAGGTTCTTCATTCCTTGAGTCTTCAGTTTATTCAATCCTTCTTTAAACTCATCGTTTGACGTTGCACTAAAGCGTGATAATTTAATGTACCCCGTTTCTTTATCAAGCATATAGGTAGCATCAATGGAGGTTAACGGAATTTTATCGCGGGTTATGGAATAATCAATCAAATCGCGTTCGCCGCGACGGTAAATACTCACTTTAACGACCGTTCCTCGTGGGCCGCGCAGTTTGCTAACTACATCTTTATTCTTGAGTTTAATACCTGCTACATTTTCTCCTTCGATGCGGATTATTTTGTCACCCGACAAAATTCCCAGTTTTTCTGAAGGACCGCCAACAATGGTGTTCACTACAACAATGGTGTCTTCCAAAATATTAAACTGAATGCCCACACCATCAAAATTACCCACCAGCGGTTCGTCCATTTCTTTGAGCTCCTCTCGCGTCATGTAAACCGAATGGGGGTCAAGTTTTTTTAGCATGGAGCGAATGCCCTCCTCGACAATTTCGCCGGTTTTTAAAGTGTCCACGTAATTATTGTTCAGAAAGTAGAGGAAATAATCCAGCTTCTCTACCTCTTTGCTGCTGTATCGCTGCGCCCACCCCAACTGTTGCAAGCCTACCAAAATCAATGCGATAATTTTAATCTTCATAAGTGTGTTGTGTTAAACTCGAACGGCTGCAAAGTACTAAAATTGTTAGGGGCTGTCAAAATTCATGCGAGGCAAAATTTTCGTTGTGTTAATATCATATGCCCCCAAAAAAAGATAGCCCCAAAAGAGGGGCTATCTGTGTTGATTACAATATTATCGGGATAAAATCAGATTTTTTTCACGTTTATTGCATTCAAACCTTTACGTCCTTCGATTACATCGAAAGAAACCCTGTCGGCTTCTTTAACCTGATCAATTAATCCTGTTACATGGACGAATACCTCCTGCTCGGAGTTGTCAACTTTAACGAATCCGAAACCTTTGGTTGCGTTAAAGAATTTAATGGTACCTGTTTTCATTCTATTAAATTATCCCACAAAGGTATTCATATCTTAAAGCTAAACATCACGTCTCAAAAAAAATCTACACATTCTTTTGGATTTTTTTACTGCCTGCATATAAAACATACTGCAATAGCAGGCATTCCAGCGGTCCATTCATGAGTTTAATTTTTTTGCCGGGCTTTAGTCCAATTAGCTTTACGGCATCGGGATGCGCTGTAAATACCCAAGCTTCGCAACCCGCATACTGGTGTTTTAACGTACTGCCTATTTGAGCATAAAGTGTTTCGAGGTGCTCCGGATTTAGGCGTTCGCCATAAGGTGGATTGATAAAAACAAAAGCTTTTCGATCAGGCCCCTTACTTTTGGTAAAATCGGCTGTGACAAACTTAATTTCGCTGGCCACATTAGCTCGCTCGGCATTTTCGCGGGCTATACTCACCGATGCACGCCGTATATCTGAGGTCGAAATATCGATAGGCTGCTCGTTAATCTTGCTGCAGAGGGCGTCAAATATTTTGGTGTAAAGCTCTTTATCGTAATTTTTCCAATGTTCGAATCCGAATTGTTCTCTAAAAATTCCGGGCGGAACGTTTGCGGCATAAAGCGCTGCTTCGATGGCAAAGGTTCCTGACCCACACATGGGATCAATCAAGGGGAAATGGCTCGTCCAGCCACTCATTTGTATAATTCCTGCTGCCATTACTTCACTTAATGGGGCTTTTACCTGTTCCGTTTTATAGCCACGCTGATGCAGAGAAATGCCGCTCGAATCGAGATACACCGTAGCTTCGTTTTCGCGCACATATATAGATAATGGAACTTGTGGATTGCGGTTATCTATAAAGGGCCTTTTTGAGGTGCGCTCTCTGAATTTATCAGCTACGGCATCTTTGGCCAGCTGCGATACAAACATACTATTACTGAAATAGCGACTAAATACAATGCTATCGAAAGCAAAAGTTTTATCGGCATCGAAAAGGTCGGGCCATGGAACTTCAAAAATGCCTCTGTAAAATTCCTCGTTGGTTTCGAACTTAAATCTATTTAGTGGAACCAATATCTTAACAGCACTGCGTAAGGCTAGATTAAGTTTATATACAAATCCTAAATCGCCGGTGCATTCTACAGCACGAGTAAGTTTAAGCGGATCTGCTGCCCCAAGCTTCTTAAGCTCGTCCATTAGGATATCTTCCAAACCGCTGTAGGTGCGCACCAAAATTTGAAACTGTGCGCCCGAAGCAAAATTTTTATACATTGTAATGTTTTGTAAATGTGTTAAATAAAGCTAAATGTTTAACAAAATAAATAATTCATTAAACACTTTTGTGCGTATTGTGTTTCAATTGCCAATGTTAATCTTTTAAACCCTTCAATTTTTATTTCATTATGAAGAAAATTTTATTCTCCTTGGGTATGTTATTTTCCGTCTTTGCGGCAAATGCCCAAACGGTTGTTGACGTAGTTGTCAATAGCCCCAATCACACGTATTTAGAAGCTGCTGTTATTCAGGCTGGTTTGGCCGATGACTTGGCGGCTGCGTCAAACATTACCTTATTTGCTCCCGATGATCAAGCGTTTGAGGCTCTTGCCACTGCTTTAAACACCGATGTTGCAGGCTTACTGGCGCTTCCTAATCTTGAGGATATTCTTCTCTACCACGTTCTTGGTGCAGAAGTATTATCTGTAGATATCGTAAACGGTGCTATCGTTAATCCGCTTAGTACA